>CAKSUL010000001.1 GCA_934501475.1 uncultured Roseovarius sp.
GGGCAAGGTTGCATATGGGTCAGTTCTCAGTGACAATTTTGGCAGTTGCCGGGTCAATTCTCAGTGGCAATTAACACGCTTGAGTGTTTTTCGAATTGGAGGCTCTGGTCCATCCTTGATTGACGTTATACGTTTTCAGTTTCGTGGCGCAAGCGCCGCGTGAGCATGGTTTTCCGTTTGATCTCCTCTAGCTGTTTCAGGACTTTCTCGGCCCGCCCGAAGTAGATATCGGCGGGCGTGAGGTTACCGAGGCTCTCGTGGTATCGGCGGGTGTTATAGTATTCGACGAACGCGCCGATCTGGCGATCAAGGTCCCCGGGTAGGAAGCAATGCTCGAGCAGGATGCGGTCTTTCATGGTTTGGTGCCACTGCTCGATCTTGCCTGTGTCTACGGGTGGTAGGGGGCGCACCGCAGACGTGGTCCATGTCCTTGTCCTCGAGGTAATCGGCTAATCGCCCGCAATGTTGGCGCATTTTGATATTAGTCAATCCGGAGAGCCGGTCGGAACCGCTATGATTTCGACGGCCCCGCGCCTGCGCAAACTCGGCACAAGACAGCATAGGGGACGATATCGAGACGTTCCCTGGCGATCTCTTCGTCGCACTTCTTGCATATTCCGTATGTCCCGTTCGCAATCCGAACCAGGGACCGGCCCAGAAGCTGGATTTCCCGCTCTCCTGTCCGTGTTGCCCGCTTCATGCCGCTGCGTGGTCGGCAATATACTTCTTTCTCTCTATGCCCTAGGATATATCGTGCAATGACACAGCTCTTGATCGTTTACCATTCCAAGACGGGCGGCAGCAAGCAGATGGCCGAAGCGGCCTATTCAGCGGCATGCGATGAAGTGACCACTGTCTTGAAGACTGCGGAAATGGCCGGGCCGGAAGATCTCTTGCACGCAGACGGTTACATCTTTTGCGCCCCGGAGAATCTTGCGGCGATTGCAGGCGTGATGAAGGATTTCTATGACCGGTGTTATTATCCGGTCCTTGGGCGTATCGAGGGGCACCCGTATGCGCAGATGGTTTGCGCCGGTTCGGATGGGGAAAACGCAGCGCGCCAAACTGCCCGCATTGCCCGGGGTTGGCGGCTCAAGGAAGTTCAGCCTCCATTGATCATTTGCACCCATGCCCAGAAGCCGGAGGAAATCCTGGCCGAGAAGTCGATCCCCGAAAAACAGCTGGCCCTTTGTCGAGACCTCGGTTCGGCGATGGGGGCAGGACTGAGTATGGGCATGTTTTGACTGCAAATTTGGCCTCATGGGCATGATACCACGGCACTGCCGCGCTCGCTTCACATTGTGCTGTTTTCCAACTTGTGCTAAGGTATCTCATTCTTCGTCGCCCCCATCCGCGATCATGCTTTTTTTGAACAGGCGCAGTTCCAAAACCTGCTCGGCAACGACCTCCTTGAGATCGCGGGACTCTCGACGCAGGTCTTTGACTTCGGTCGAAGTCGCCGCGCGGCCTGTGTCGCCCGCCAAGCGTTTCTTCCCGGCTTCCAGGAATTCCTTGGACCAACTGTAATACAGGCTCTGGGCAATGCCCTCACGGCGGCATAGCTCGGCGATGCTGTCCTCGTCCTTCAGGCCGTCCAGCACGATCCTGATCTTCTCTTCCGTCGAATTCTGCTTTCGCGTCGCGCGGCGGATAAAGGAGAAAGCCATGAAGGTATTGAGAAGAAAGCAGGTCGAAGAAATCACCAGCCTATCACGGTCCACCATCTACGCGATGATGGCTGACAGACTGGGCAAGCGCGCCGTGGGCTGGTCTGAGGCCGTCATTCACGAATGGCTGCGCAACCTCTCAAGGGAGGGATGATCGCAGGGAACAGATTGATGCGCATGTGCTTACGCGTGCTTTGGGCGGGCGTTGGTATGGTGGTTTTGGTGCCGCGCCTTGCCCGGTCTGTCAGCCTGACCGGACCATCGCGCGCAACGGTGAACGCAAATCAGCCTATGACGCACCTATGATGGCCGCGCTGCGCGACCATGAACACAAGAAGGCGAAAGCCCAGCGCGACGATATGCAAAGCTGGGCTAATGCAAATGCGCTCTGGAAAGGCGAACGCGACCGCATCCTTGCCGACGCAAAGAAGGGCAAAGGTGAAAAGCGCACAGCGGCACAAGCCGGCCTCGAAGCGCTGGGCGCAGAACCCGGTGTGTTCCCATCGGCTGACCGCATCATGTCGGAACCGACCTTTGAGGGGCTGACCAAGCTATTCGCAATCGGGCAGCCCAGCCTTGGCCTTTTCTCGGATGAAGGAGGGCAATTCCTTGGCGGGCACGCCATGAACAGTGATAACAGGCAAAAGACGCTGGCGGCATTGAATGACATTTGGCAAGGTAACCCGATAAGGCGCACCCGCGCAGGCGATGGGCATGCAACCCTTTATGGGCGGCGGCTGGCAGTGCATCTCATGGTACAGCCGACCGTCGCGCGCGGTTTCATGGCTGACCCGCTGGCGGCGGATACCGGCTTTCTGTCCCGCTTCCTGATGTGCGAGCCGCCCAGCGCCATCGGGACACGGATGCAGGCAAACGCGCGGCGCGATGATATGGCGCTGGCAAGCTTTTGCGGGACGGATGCGTGCCATCCTCGACACTCCCCAGCCAATGGATGAGGAAACCCGCGAACTGCACCCGCGCATCCTTGGACTTGCCCCGGACGCCCGCACGCTGCTGGCAGGCTTTGCCGATGCGATAGAGACGGCACAAGCGGAAGGTGGCGACCTGGCCCATATCACCGGCACCGCATCGAAAGCGGCGGAACAGGCGACGCGCATTGCAGGCGTGCTGACGCTCTTCGCCGATATGAACGCGCAGGCCGTGAATGCCGAAACGATGGCCGACGCGATATCACTGGCGCAATTCTATCTGTCGAAGCATCACGGCTTTCCAGCGCTGCGAGCGTATCGCCAGAAATTGACAAGGCCGAAAGCCTGCGCAAATGGCTGCTGGAAAGCTGGCCGCATCCTGACGTGATGACGCGGGACGTGGTAAGGTGTGGGCCGAACCCATTGCGCGAAAGCCCAAAGGCACGCGCGGCGCTGGGCATCCTTGAAAATCACGGTTGGCTTGTCCGGCTGGATGCGGGCGCGGTCGTTCGCGGGGCCGCAAGGAAAGAGGCGTGGCGCATCGCGAAGGATGGCAGCGATGTGGATTGACACAAGCATCTTACAGGCAAGCCATGGTGACATGTCGGAAACCTGAGACCAACCAATCTGCGACAACTGCCCAGCTTGCGCGCCCAAATGTCGCAAATGTCGCAAATGTCGCAAGGCCCCCTGACAAAACCGTGAAACTAATATGTTACGGCACGGCGCATCCGCTGCGGGGAATCCGTTCACACGGATAGGCCATGTCGTGTCACTGGCCAAATGCCTACGAGGTAAGAGGCTACAGCGATTTGAAGCCCCACAAGTCGGCTGCACGCTCTTTGCTGAGCACTTTGGCGCCGCCTACCACAACTGAATCGCATGCGTTCATACCCACCAAGCTAAAAAAAAGCACATCACATCAATCCAATGGAGACACTTTGTTCATGCCAAGAGAAAAGATCGTTCGAACCGGGTTAGACTTGAAAGCTCTCCGGGTCCGCGTATTTGAAGCGAGTATCAAAGAAACAGCCCGTGCTGCTCATGTCGCACCGTCAACGGTGTTGCTTTGGGAACGCCAAGATAAATTACCCAAGTGCCCAACACACGCGCTTCGCAATATCCTGACAGTGATGGGTGTTCAACTGTTTTAATGACAATGCTAGGGCTTTTTCTCATAATCCAGTGCTTCCAGCGGAACAGGTGGAAAGGCTGCATTGGACGGACATGATCGCTTTGTGGTTCCGTTGTGTTCCTACGCGATCCACAACAAGGTGGGGGGGTATATTGGGAGATACTCTTTTTACTTATCAAATAATACCAATGGCTTGTTCGGAATGAATGGCGGAGGAGGTGGGATTCGAACCCACGGAGGACTTACACCCTCGTCGGTTTTCAAGACCGGTGCATTCGACCACTCTGCCACTCCTCCGACGTTGATGCTCATAAAGGGGTCGTGGCGATTCTGAAAGTCCTTCATTCATGCGCAATTCCGCTTAATCGCGATGTGCATACTTTTCTTGGTGGCAGGAAAACGCTAGACTTCGCGCATGGCGGCGCAGACCGCCGTGTTGGGCAACACCGACCGGGAGAACCGGCAGGGCACAGCGATGTGCGCGATCAGGCAAGGGGCGACAGATGGGTTTCTATCCGACAAAGGGGCGACGCGGCTTGCGGGCGGCGGCATTGGCCGGGGCCGGGCTGGTTTTTATGACGGGATGTCAGGGGCTTGAGGGTGGAAACCCGTTCAAGGCCAAGCCCGAGGGCGTCAGCGAGGCGTCCGGCAGTGACGCCTCATCGGTGCGTCTGGTCGAGCGCGATGTCGAAGCGCCGGACGTGTTTCAGGTCACCGATCAGGGGCTGTGGGACGGGCGCCCGTCGCTGGGCGGTGTCTGGGTCGCGCATCCCGATGTGTCCGAGCCCGAGCGCGTGATCATCCGCAACACCGCCAATTCGAAATTCGTCATCGGTGCGCTGTTCCGGCGTGAGCGCGCCAATCCCGGCCCTGCGTTGCAGGTGTCGTCGGATGCGGCGGCGGCCCTTGGGATGCTGGCCGGTGCGCCGGCGCAACTCAACGTCACGGCGCTGCGCCGAGAAGAGGCCCCGGTCGCGCCTGCGCCCGCTGCGGCGGCAACGCCGGAGACGCTGACCTCGGAAGATATCGAATCCAGCGCGCTGGATCCGGTGGCAGGGGCAGCGGCTGCGATTGATGCCGCCGAGACCGCCAAGCCAACCAAACCCGATGCACCCAGTGCTGCCCCGGCGCCGAAGCCGGCGGCAACACCGGCACCCGCTCAAAGCAGCGGACTGGACAAACCCTATATCCAGATCGGTATTTTCAGTGTCGAGCAGAACGCCAACAACACCGCCACCGCGATGCGCCAGGCCGGTATGGTGCCTGTCGTCAAGAAGCAGAGTTCGCAGGGCAAGACGTTCTGGCGGGTTCTGGTCGGTCCCGCCACCAGCACGGCCGAGCGGGGCGCGTTGCTGACGAAAATCAAGGGTGTCGGCTTTGAAGATGCCTATGCCGTGACCAACTAGACAGCGGGGAGTTTCATGCGCCTTTTCCTACGATTTGCGATCTGCGTTCTTGCCGTTGTGGCGATATCGCTGCCGGCAGCCGCCTTTGAGACCAAGGCGCGCGCGGCCTTTGTGCTGGACGTCACGACCGGGACGATCCTGCTGGACAAGAACGCCGATCTGCCGCTGCCGCCTGCGTCGATGTCCAAGCTGATGACGCTTTATGTGGCGTTCGAGGCGATCCGCGATGGCCGTCTCAAGATGGATGAGCGTCTGCCCGTGTCCAAACATGCGATGTCCTATGGCGGCTCGACGATGTTTCTGGACACCACCGACCGCGTCACGGTCGAGGATCTGCTGCGCGGCATCATCGTTCTGTCGGGCAATGACGCCTGCGCCGTCATCGCCGAGGCCCTCAGCCCCGACGGGACCGAGGCCGGGTTCGCCCGGTTCATGACGCAGCGGGCGCAGAAAATGGGCATGACCAATTCGACATTCGCCAACTCAAACGGCTGGCCCGCGCCCTCGCACAAGATGAGCCTGCGGGATCTGGCGCTGCTGGCGCGGCATCTGATCCAGGATTTCCCGGATTTCTACCCGATGTTCGCCGAGACCGAATTTGCCTTTGACGGGCGCGCGCCGCAGAACATCCACAACCGCAACCCTCTGTTGACGCTGAATATCGGCGCGGACGGCCTCAAGACCGGGCACACGCAGGATGCGGGCTATGGTCTGGTCGGGTCGGCCAAACAGGGCGAGCGGCGGGTGATCTTTGTGCTCAGCGGCATGGAAAGCGCGAATGCCCGCGCCGAAGAGGCCGAGGCGCTGGTGTCCTGGGCGTTTCGCCAGTTTGTCGAACGCAACGTGGTCAGGGGTGACACCGAAGTGGCGCGCGCCGATGTCTGGATGGGCGACGCGGTCAGTGTCGGGCTGGTCCCGCGCGAAGACGTGACCATGCTGCTGCCGGTTCTGGGCGGCGACAAGCTGAGCGCCGAGGTGGTCTATACCGGCCCCTTGCGCGCGCCCGTGGCCAAGGGCGATGAGGTGGCCGAACTGATCTTTACCCCCGATGGAATGCCTGAAACCCGCGTGCCGCTGGTGGCCGCGCAGGACGTTGCGCGCGGGGGGTTCATGACCCGCATCATGACCGTGTCCAGCCTGTTGCTGACCCGGCTGCAACAGGGGCCCGAGGGCACGTTGTGAGCGGGCAGGCGGGCCGGTTCATCAGTTTCGAGGGCATTGACGGGTCGGGAAAATCCACGCAGGCGCGGCTGCTGGCAGAGCGTTTGCAGGGTGAGGGGCGCGATGTCGTCCTGACCCGTGAACCGGGCGGCAGTCCGGGCGCCGAATCCATTCGCAAACTGCTGCTTGAGGGCGCGCCCGAGCGTTGGTCGGCCGAAACCGAATTGCTGTTGTTCACCGCCGCGCGGCGCGATCACCTGGAGCGCACGATTGCACCGGCGCTTGCGCGCGGGGCGGTGGTGATCTGCGACCGCTTTGCCGACAGCACGCGGATGTATCAGGGGCTGAGCCGGGGCGATCTGCGCGCCGCTGTCGATCAGTTGCATGCCCTGATGATCGGGCGCGAGCCGGATCTGACCCTGCTGATCGACATGGACCCCGATGCCGGGCTGGCGCGTGCGCTGGCGCGGGGCGGGGGCGAGGACCGGTTTGAATCCTTCGGGGCCGGATTGCAGGCCCGGATGCGGCAGGGGTTTCTGGACCTCGCGCAGGAATTTTCGGGCCGGTTCAGGGTGATAGACGGCGCGCGTGATCCCGGCGCGGTGGCGGCGGATGTCTATGACGCGGTGATGGCATGAGCGACGATCCCCCGATCGAGCCGGATCGCGCCCCCGGCGCACCGCATCCGCGCGACACGCCCCGCCTGATCGGGCAGGACGCCGCCGAGCAGGATTTTCTGGACGCCTTCAATGCCGATCGCCTGCATCATGGCTGGCTGATCACCGGGCCGCGCGGCGTCGGCAAGGCGACGCTGGCCTGGCGCATCGCGCGGTTCTTGCTGGCCACGCCAATGCAGCGCGCTGCGGGCGGGCTGTTCGGCGATGCGGTGCCCCCCCCGCCGGCCGACACTCTGGACATCAGCCCGGATCATCCGGTGGCGCGGCGTCTGGCCGCGCGCTCGGAGCCGGGGCTGTTTCACATCACCCGCAGCCTGAACGACAAGACCGACCGGATGCGCGACATGATCGTCGCCGATGACGTGCGCGCCCTGGCGCAATTCGTCCATATGAGCGCGGCGGATGGCGGGCGGCGCGTGGTCATTCTGGATTGCGCCGATGAGATGAACACGCAGGCGGCCAATGCGCTGCTGAAGATCCTTGAGGAACCGCCCAAGGCGACCACGCTGTTGCTGATCTCGCATCAGCCGTCGCGCCTGTTGCCGACGATCCGGTCGCGCTGTCGTGAATTGCGGCTGCGCCCGCTGGGCGCGCAGGACATGGCCGCCGCCCTGTCGCAGGCAGGAATCGAGGCCGATGGCGACGCGCTGGCGCTGGCGGCGCTGTCAGGCGGCTCGGTCGGCGGTGCGGTGCGGCTGACCCATCTCGACGGCCTGGCGCTCTATCGCGACGTGCTGGGGATCGTGTCGGGCCTGCCGGGGCTGGACCGCGCGCGCGCGCTGAAACTGGCCGAGGGCGCGGCGCAGCGCGGGGCAGGGGACCGGCTGGATCTGCTGATCACGCTGGTCGATCTGCTGCTGGCGCGCCTGGCGCGCACCGGCGCGACCGGCACCCCGCCCACCCCCGAGGCCGCCCCCGGCGAGGGCGCGGCCTTCCTGCGCCTTGCCCCGACCCCGGCGCGCGCCCGCGACTGGGCCGATTGCGCGCAACAGATCGGGGCGCGGGTGCGTCACGGGCGGGCGGTCAACCTTGACCCTGCCGCGCTGGTCCTAGATACCATGTTCAGACTGAACGAGACGGCAAGGGGCTGACGCGGCCCGAGGACCTTGATGACGACGCCTATCCCCCATATCACCGACAGCCATTGCCACCTGGATTTCCCCGATTTCGACGCCGAGCGCGACGCGATCGTCGCGCGTGCGCAGGCGGCCGGGGTCATGCGGATGGTGACGATCTGCACCCGCCTGCGCCTTGAGCCGCAGGTGCGCGCCATCGCCGAGGCCCATGCGCCGGTGTTCTACGCCGCCGGCACCCACCCGATGAGCGCGGCGGACGAACCGCTTGCGCGCGTCGAGGATCTGGTGGCGCTGGCCGCGCATCCGAAATTTGTCGGCATCGGCGAAACCGGGCTGGATTACCACTACACCGCCGAGTCGATGCAGGTGCAGCAGGACAGCCTGCGCATCCATATCGAGGCCGCGCGCCAGACCGCGCTGCCGCTGATCATCCACGCCCGCGCGGCGGATGACGACATGGCCCGCATCCTGACCGAGGAACACCGCAACGGCGCGTTTGACTGCGTCATGCACTGCTTTTCGTCGGGCGCGGGGCTGGCGCGCGCCGCGCTCGATCTGGGATTCTACCTGTCGATGTCTGGCATCGTCGCCTTCCCGCGCAGTCAGGACCTGCGCGACATTTTCGCCGCCGCCCCGGTGGATCGCATCCTCGTGGAAACCGACGCGCCCTACCTCGCCCCGCCCCCCTATCGCGGCCGGCGCAACGAGCCTGCCTACACTGTCCACACCGCGAAAAAGGGCGCCGAGATTTTCGGCATGGACTGGCCCGACTTCGCCGCGCAGACCGAGGCCAATTTCGAGCGGCTGTTCACCAAGGCAGCGGCCTGCAAGGCGGGGGCGTGATGGCGGAGCTGCGCTTTACCATTCTGGGATGCGGATCATCGGGCGGTGTGCCCCGTCTGGGCGGGCATTGGGGCGATTGCGACCCCGCCAACCCGAAAAACACCCGCCGCCGCTGTTCCATGCTGATCGAGCGCGAGGACGATGGCGGCATCACCCGCGTGCTGATCGACACCTCGCCCGATCTGCGCAGTCAATTGCTGGATGCGGGCGTCGGCACGCTGGATGCGGTGGTTTACACCCATAGCCACGCGGATCACGTGCATGGCCTGGACGATCTGCGCATGATCGTGTTCAACATGCGCCAACGCCTGCCGGTCTATGCCGATGGCGCCACGCAGAACGCGCTGCTGTCGCGCTTTGGCTATGCCTTTACGCAGCCCCCCGATTCACCCTATCCGCCGATCCTGGACATCCATGCGATACGGGGCGACCTGACGATCGACGGCGCGGGCGGGGCGATCACCCTCACGCCCTTCGAGGTCGAACACGGTTCGATGGAGGCGTTGGGCTTTCGCATCGGCGGTTTGGCCTATCTGCCCGATGTGGCGCAGATCCCCGAGGCTGTGTGGCCGATACTGGAGGGGTTGGAATGCTGGATCCTGGACGCGTTGCGCCGCACCCCGCATCCGACCCATGCCCATCTGGCCAGGTCGCTGGAATGGATCGAACGCGTCGCGCCGGAACGCGCGGTGCTGACCAACATGCATGTGGATATGGATTATCAGACGCTGTGCGATGAACTGCCCGATCATATCCGCCCGGCCTATGACGGGATGATCCTGCGATACAGCGTCTAGCCGATGCAGGCGCTGCTGGATGTGATCCTGCCGGTCTTCGTGGTGATCGGCGCGGGCTATCTGGCGGTCTGGCTGCGGTGGTTTCCGCAATCCGGCGTCGACGGGCTGATGCGTTTCACCCAGCATTTCGCCATTCCCTGCCTGTTGTTCACCGCCATTTCGCGCCTCGATCTGGGGCATGGGTTCGACTGGCGGTTACTGTTCAGCTTTTACGCGGGCGCAACGGCGGGGTTCATCCTGGGCCTGACGGGCGCGCGCTATCTGTTCGGGCGCGATTGGGAGGACGCGATCGCCATCGGCTTTTGCTGCCTGTTCTCGAACTCGGTCCTGCTGGGCCTGCCGATCACCGAGCGCGCCTATGGCACCGACGCGCTGAGCGCGAATTACGCCATCATCGCGCTGCATTCGCCGTTTTGCTATGGCTTGGGCATTTCGGTGATGGAGATCACCCGCGCGCACGGTCAGGCGGGGTTCGGCGTCGTGGCCAAGGTGCTCAAGGCGATGTTCTCGAACGCGCTGATTGTCGGCATATCGCTGGGTTTCGTGGTAAATTTCACCGGGATCATCCTGCCGGGGCCGCTGGCGGACGGGTTCGACCTGATCGTGCGCGCGGCGCTGCCCGCGGCGCTGTTCGGGCTGGGCGGGGTGCTGGTGCAATACCGCCCCGAGGGCGATTTGCGGGTCATCGCCTGGGTCTGCGCGATCTCGCTTGTGGCGCATCCGCTGATCACGCGCGGGCTTGGTCTCGCGCTCAGCCTGCCGGACGGGGCCACCCGCTCGGCGGTGCTGACGGCGGCGATGGCGCCGGGGGTGAACGCCTATATCTTCGCCAACATGTATGGGCGTGCGCGCCGGGTGGCGGCGTCGTCGGTCCTGATCGCGACCGGGCTGTCACTGGTGACGGTGTGGCTGTGGCTGGGGCAACTGCCCTGATCCATGTGCTTGCCGCGACCGGCGCGCCTAGTCCGGATCGGCGGGCGCGCCCCCGGCAAAGGCATTGGGCGCCCCATAGTCGCAAGGGGCCTCGCGCATCCCAAGATGCAGACCGCTGCCGGTATAGGGATGGGCACGCGCCAGATCCTCATCCACCTCGATGCCCAGACCGGGGGCGTCGGGCGGGCGGATCTGGCCCTGCTCGACCCGGATCGTGCCCTTGATCAGCGCATCGTGAAACGGTGTCTCGATGGTTTCGGCCATCAGGATGTTGGGGATCGACGCCGCCAGTTGCACATTGGCCGCCCACTCGATCGGCCCGGCATAAAGATGCGGCGCCAGTTGCGCATTATGGGTCTCGGCGATGGCGGCGATCTTCTTCACCTCCCATATGCCGCCCGCGCGCCCCAATGCGGGCTGCAGGATGCTGACCCCGCCATCACGCAGCGCCGGGGCGAATTCGGCCTTGGTGCACAGCCGCTCTCCGGCGGCGATGGGCAGGCCGGTCGCGCGCGCCACCTCGGCCAATGCGTGCAGATTGTCGGGCGGCACCGGCTCTTCGAACCAGAGCGGCGCGTAAGGGGCGATGGCGCGGCCCAGCCGGATCGCGCCATGGGTGCTGAACTGGCCATGGGTGCCAAACAGCAGATCGGCCCGGTCTCCCACCGCGGCGCGGATCGCCTTGCAGAACGCCACCGACAGCGCGATGTCGCGCATCGCAGGGCTATGCCCGCCGCGCATCGTATAAGGGCCGGCGGGGTCGAATTTGACCGCCGTATACCCGCGCTCCACAAGGGCCAGCGCGCTCTCGGCGGCCATCTCCGGGCAGGACCAGAACGCGTCCGGGTCATGATGGGGCAGGGGATAGAGATAGCTGTAGGCGCGGATGGCATCATTCATCCGCCCGCCCAGCAGCGCATGCACCGGGCGGCCACGCGCCTTGCCCAGAATGTCCCAACAGGCGATTTCCAGCCCCGAAAACGCCCCCATCACCGTCAGATCCGGGCGCTGCGTGAACCCGGAGGAATAGGCACGGCGAAACATCAGCTCGATATTCTCGGGGTTTTCGCCCTGCATGTGCCGCGTGAACACGTCCTCTGTCACCGCGCGCATCGCGCCCGGCCCGACCGAGGCGCCATAGCATTCGCCCCAGCCGGTGATCCCGGTATCGGTGCGCAGCTTGACCAATATCCAGTAGCGCCCACCCCAGCCCGGCGCGGGCGGGGCGGTGACGATGATATCAAGGTCTTGCAGGCGCATTTGGGGCCCTCCTGTCTGGACCGGCGCGGATCTTGCTGCAATGATCAACGCCGCCGGGGCGGGCCGCGTCAAGGGGCGCGCGCGCCATTTGCACAGACATGAAGAAATCCGTTGCGACCCGCGCGCGATCCGCACCACCCCTGCGTTTCCCGGACAGGCCCATTCGCAAGGATGATCCTGCCATGCTCACAAGGGCGGGCGGCCACCATGTTGGCAGTGGCGCCCGCGCCGGCGGCCCCGACCGGGATCAACTGTCCGGCGCCTTTCTTCTTGCCGGAAATATCCCGGGGTGAGCGGTCAAAATTCGCAGAATTTTCACCGCGAGGGGCAGCGCCCCTCTGGCGACGCGGGTCACGTCAGACCACAATGACGTCAGGGCGCCAGCCGTGCCAGCGCGGTCTGAAACAGTGCCGCGTCCACATTGCCGCCCGAAACGGTGGCGATCACCGTATCGCCCGCGATCTGGTCGCGCCGGAACAGCGCCGCCGCCAGCGCCACCGCACCACCGGGTTCAGCCACGATCTTGAGGCGCAGCCAGGCCAGCGCCATCGCCTCCAGCACCTCGTCCTCGGTCACGACAAGGCCGGGGCCGCACAGGCGCTGCATGATCGGAAAGGTGATCCGCCCCGGCGCAGGCGTGACGATCGCGTCGCAGATGCCGCCGCTGGGGCTGGCGTTCTGCTCGATCCGCCCCGAGACCAGCGATCGCGCCGTGTCGTCGAACCCTTCGGGCTCGCAGGGGCGCGCGCGCAAGCCCGGCGCGTCCGCCTCCAGCGCCAGCGCGATCCCCGAGGTCAGACCACCCCCGCCGCAACACACCAGCACATCCGCCGCCGTGATCCCCATCGCATTGGCCTCCGCCGCGATTTCCAGCCCCGTCGTGCCCTGGCCGGCGATCACCTGCGGCTCGTCATAGGGTCTGATCAGGGTCAGGCCGCGCTCCTCGCGCAGGGCCTCGCCCAGATCCTCGCGGCTGGCGCCGCCGGCGCGGTCATAGAGCACGACCTCGGCCCCCAGGGCCCTGGTATTGGCGACTTTCAGACGCGGCGCGTCATCGGGCATGATGATCACCGCCGGCGCGCCGAATTCACGCGCCGCCAGCGCAACGCCCTGCGCGTGGTTGCCGCTGGAATAGGCCAGCACCCCCCGCGCACGGCTGGCCGCGTCCAGTGCCGACAGCGCCGCGCGCCCGCCGCGATATTTGAAACTGCCGGTATGTTGCAGGCATTCCGGCTTGACCAGCAACCGCCGCCCGGCGATCTCGTCCAGAAACGGCGAGGACAGCAGCGGCGTGTGGCGCACATGGCCCTTCAGCCGCGTGGCGGCGGCGCGGATCATGTCGATACTGCTCATCTGCTGTGCTCCAATGCCCAATGGATCGCGGCGAGGGACTCCGCCTCGTCGAGGAACGGCACATGGCCGCGATCAGGAACGGTGACGGCGTGCAT
Organism: uncultured Roseovarius sp.; assembly: GCA_934501475.1. GTDB lineage: Bacteria > Pseudomonadota > Alphaproteobacteria > Rhodobacterales > Rhodobacteraceae > Roseovarius. Next base: position 13,333 of record CAKSUL010000001.1, read on the forward strand.
GCCCGGCGCGCGCGCCTGCATCTGCGCCAGGGTCTGCGCGCTCAGCAGATCGGAATTGGCCCCGCGAATGACCGCCAGCGGCAGCGCGGCGGCAGCGTCAAACAGCCCCCACATGTCCGGATCGCTCCCCCCTTCGGGCGTGGCCTCATTCTGTGCGATCAGCGCGTCGCGCAGCCGTGGATCATAGCGCAGGCCCAGCCCGCCACCGGGTTTTTCGTGCCACATCATCCGCGCCTGAAGCCGCCAGCGCAGCACCGGAACGCCCGGAAAACTGTCCGCATAAAGCGCCGACAGGCCGATCGCGGCGGCGTCGTAATCGGCGAAGGCGGGCTCCATGCCCACATAGTCGATGATCCGCTCCAGCCCGCCGCCGCTCAGCACCGGGCCGATATCGTTCAGCACCACGGCGCTCAGGCGGTCGGGATGGGTGGCGGCCAGCAGCATCGCGATCAGCCCGCCGCGCGAGGTGCCGATCAGGGCAACCCGCCCAAGGCCCAGATGATCCAGCAACTCGACCACATCCAGCGCCTCGCGCGCGATGGAATAGCTCAGGAAATCCGGCGCGAAATCCGACCGCCCCCGCCCGCGATAATCCAGCCGGATCACCCGGTGATCGGGCAGGAACGGCATCAGGAAGTTGAAATCCATGGCGTTGCGGGTCAGCCCGGCAAGGCACAGCACCGGCGCGCCGCGCCCCTCATCCTGATAATGCAGGGACAGCCCGTCACTGGTCCGGAACCGTGGCATCAGGCCACCCCGGAACGGGCGGTGCCGCGTCTCAGGATCTCGGCCGCAGGGCCGTGGCGGTCATGTGGGCAGGGCGCGCAAGGGGGGATCGGCATGGGGCAATTCCGCGTGATTACAGGGCGCAGACTTGCACGGATGCCGCGCGTGCGAAAGGGGCGTTTTGGCGACGGTTTGCAATTTGGTGCCGGCACCGATAGCGTCTGCACCGGATTCGCCATGCTGGCGGACCAGCGTTGAACAAACAGGAGAGACCATGACCGAGGTAAAATCAGGCGACGACGTGCAGATCCACTATACCGGCACGTTGGCGGATGGCGAGGTATTCGATCCCCGGGCTGGACAAGGCGATCCCCGGCATGGTGGTCGGCGACAAGAAAAAGGTCCTGGTGCCCGCAGATGAGGCCTATGGCCCGGTCAACCCCGAAGCGCGTCAGGAAGTGCCGCGCGACATGATCCCCGCCGACATCCCGGTCGAGCCGGGTCTGCAGCTTCAGGTGCAGACGCCCGAGGGGCAGGTCATGCCGGTGACGGTGGTCGAAGTGACGGATGAGCAGGTCACGCTGGACGCCAATCACGCGCTGGCGGGCAAGGATCTGACCTTTGACATCGAACTGGTGGCGATCGGCTGAGGCGCGGATTTCTTCCTGAGGCTTCTTTCTGGCGGCGGTGCTCTGCCGCCAGATATTCCGCGCGCTGCGCTCAGATCTGCAACAACACCGCGCCTGCGCGCCCGCGCGTCATCACCGCGTCATGGGCCGCCGCGCAATCCGCCAGCGGATATGTCGCATGGATCGCCGGCCTCAGCGCGCCCTCCTGCAGCGCGCTGTGCAACCGCGCGATGGCGGCGTCACGCAGGTCCGCGTCCACAATATAGATCAGCGTGATATCCAGCGTCAGCGCCTTGAACAGATAGGGCCCGAAGGGCAGGGTGGGCGTCATGTCCTGCCCCGATCCATAGGCGGCGATCGTGCCATTGGGGGCCATTACCTCGCCCAGCAGGGCGGCATTGCGCCCGAACTCGACCTCGATGGCGCGCTCAATCCCCGCACCATCGGTGAGGTCGGCGATTCTTGCCGCCAGATCGGCGTCGCGGTAATCCAGCACATGATCGGCACCGGCCTCGCGCACGCGGGCATGGGCGTCGCTTGATGCGGTGGCGATCACGCGCGCGCCGCCCCATTTGGCCAGTTGCACCGCGTTATGCCCGACAGCGCCCGCGCCGCCGCTGATCAGCAGGGTCTTGCCCGCCACCGCGCCGCCGCCAAAGACCGTATGCGCCGCCGTCAGGCCCGGAATGCCCAAGGTCGCGCCGGTCTCGGGCGTGACGCCTTCGGGCAGGGGCACGGCCTGCGCGGCGGGCAGGGCGATATATTCGGCGGCGGTGCCATGGGCGCGTTGCCACTGGCCGTTCCAGATCCAGACTGCCTGACCGATGCGCGCGGGGTCCACGCCGTCACCCACCGCCTCAATCACGCCCGAGCCATCGGAATGCGGGATCACCAGGTCATAGGCCGGTTTGACCACGCCGGGGCGTGATCCGGCGCGGGCCTTGGCATCGGACGGGTTCACCCCGGACCATGCAAGGCGCACCAGGACCTCGCCGGCCTGGGGGGCGGGTGTGGGCAGATCGACCGCGCTCAGGACTTCATCGGGCGCGCCGAAACGGTAATAGCCGATCGCGCGCATGTCAGGTGCGCCGCAGACGGATCACCACATCGACCGATGCGATTTCGCAGCCCTCGGGCGCGTCGGGAATCCGGGTCATCACCAATTGATCGGCCGGGGCGTCGGAGAGACGGTTTTCGTCCTCCCAGTAGAAATGCGGATGGTCATGGGTGTTGGTGTCGAAATAGCTTTTCGAGCCGTCAACGGTGACCTCCTGCATCAGGCCGGCATCGCAAAAGGCGCGCAACGTGTTGTAGACCGTGGCCAGGGACACGCTTTCGCCCATGGTGTTGACGTCGTCAAACAGGCTTTCGGCTGTGACATGGCGATGCTGGCCGTCACCGATCAGACGCGCGGCCAGCGCGACACGCTGGCGCGTCGGTCTCAGCCCCGCATCCGACAGCCATTTGGTGGCGCGTTCGATCGCATGTGATGTCATGGCGTTTCGCATCCTTGTTCCTGATCCAGATATAGGGCCTGCAGGGGGGGGATTTCAAATTAAATCCCGCATGTGGCGCAGGATCGCACCGGCAGGCGGGCGGGCGCGGCGGGCTTGCATGGGTCAATCCCGCGATGTTAGAGGGGGGAAAGTGCTTTGGCATCCTGCCGCCACATGTCAGGATATCGGGGTGCACAAGACCAAAGAACGTCGCACGCGTTCCGGACAGGGGTTGAGGGTCAACCTGTTGCCGGGACGGGCGCGGCAAGCCTGCGATCAGCAAGAAAGGGAGCCGCGCAAGATGGCTGAATATCCTGGCAGTTTCGGAAAAGAGGAACTGCTGAAATGTGCGCGGGGCGAATTGTTCGGCCCCGGAAACGCGCAATTGCCCGAACCTCCGATGCTGATGATGGACCGGATCACCGAAATTTCGGGCGATGGCGGCAGCCATGGCAAGGGTCATGTCGTGGCCGAATTCGACATCACCCCGGACCTGTGGTTCTTCGAGTGCCATTTCCCGGGCAACCCGATCATGCCCGGCTGTCTGGGCCTTGACGGGCTGTGGCAGTTGACCGGCTTCAACCTGGGCTGGCGCGGCTGGCAGGGGCGCGGCTATGCGCTGGGCGTGGGCGAGGTCAAGCTGACCGGCATGGTGCGCCCGGACCGCAAAATGCTGACCTATCACGTCGATTTCACCAAGGCCGTTCAGAGCCGCCGCCTCACGATGGGGGTTGCGGATGGCCGGGTTGAGGCGGATGGTGAGGTGATCTATCAGGTCAAGGATATGAAGGTCGCCCTGTCGGAAAGCTGACAATGGCGGGTCCGATCTGCAACAAGCGAGGGAGAACACCATGCGTCGCGTGGTCGTAACGGGACTGGGGATCGTGTCATCCATCGGCAACAACGCCGATGAGGTGCTGGCATCCCTGCGCGAGGGGCGCAGCGGGATCACCGCCAATGAGGCGATGATCGAACACGGGTTTCGCAGCCAGGTGGCCGGCGCGGTCGATCTGGATGTAAGCGAACATGTGGACAAACGCACCCTGCGCTTCATGGGGCCGGGGGCCGCCTATGCCCATATCGCCATGGGGCAGGCGATTGCCGATGCCGGTCTGAGCGAGGCCGAGATCGTCAACCCGATGACCGGGCTGATCGCCGGATCGGGTGGTCCGTCCACCAGCGCGATATTCGCCGCGCATCAGACGGTTCTCACTACCGGCGCAACCAAGCGGATCGGCCCGTTTGCGGTGCCCAAATGCATGTCCTCGACAGTCAGCGCCAATCTGGCGACCGCCTATCAGATCAAGGGCATGAATTTCTCGATCACCTCGGCCTGTTCGACCTCGCTGCATTGCATCGGCATGGCGGCGCAACAGGTGGCATTGGGCACTCAGGACGTCATGTTCGCCGGTGGCGGCGAGGAACTGGACTGGACGCTGTCCTGCCTGTTCGACGCCATGGGCGCGATGAGCAGCAAGTATAACGACACGCCCGAAAAAGCCTCGCGCGCGTTCGACGCGGGGCGCGACGGGTTCGTGATTTCGGGCGGGGGCGCGATCCTGGTGCTGGAAGACCTGGACCACGCCCTGGCGCGCGGCGCGAAAATCTACGCCGAGATTACCGGCTTTGCCGCTACCTCGGACGGGGCCGACATGGTCGCGCCCTCGGGCGAAGGCGGTGAACGCGCGATGCGCGGCGCGCTGCGCACGCTGGGCAGTGACCGCCGGGTCAGCTACATCAACGCGCATGGCACCTCGACCCCGGTCGGCGATGTCGGCGAGGTCGAGGCGGTGCGCCGCGTGTTCGGCCAGGGCAAGACCCCGCCGATCAGTTCGACCAAGTCGATGACCGGCCACAGCCAGGGGGCCACCGGCGCACAGGAGGCGATCTACTGCCTGCTGGCGCTGGAACATGACTTCATCATCCCGTCGATCAATGTGGAAACACTGGACCCCGCCCTGAGCGCCGCCGAGATCGCGACCGCGCGGGTGGACAACGCGGGTCTGGATACGGTGATGACCAACAGCTTCGGATTCGGCGGCACGAACGGTTCGATGCTGCTGAGCAAATATCGCGGATAGGGCAGGGTATGAATGCACTCAAGGGGAAACGCGGCCTGATCATGGGCGTGGCCAATGACCGCTCGATCGCGTGGGGTATCGCGCAGGCGATGGCCGGGGCGGGGGCGGAACTGGCCTTTACCTATCAGGGCGACGCCTTCGGCAAGCGGCTGGCGCCACTGGCGGCCAGTATCGGGTCGGATTTCATGGTCGATGTGGACGTGACCGACGACGCGTCGCTGGATGCGGCCTTCGCCGCGCTGGGCGCGCGCTGGCCGCGGATCGATTTCCTGGTCCACGCCATCGCATATTCCGACAAGTCCGAACTGACAGGCCGGTTCCTGAACACCAGCCGCGCGAATTTCAAGAATTCCATGGATATCTCCTGCTATTCCTTCATCGAGGTGGCGCGGCGCGCGCATCCGCTGATGTGCGAGCATGGCGGCACCCTGCTGACGCTGACCTATCAGGGATCGAACCGGGTGGTGCCGAACTACAATGTCATGGGCGTGGCCAAGGCGGCGCTGGAATCGGCCACGCGCTATCTGGCCAATGATCTGGGGCCGGAAGGCATCCGCGTGAATGCGATTTCGCCGGGCCCGATGAAGACGCTGGCCGGCGCGGCGATTGGCGGCGCGCGCAAGACCTACAAGCACACCGATCAGAATGCGCCGCTGCGCGCCAATGCCACCCTCGAGGCGGTCGGCGGCACGGCGGTCTGGCTGGCCTCGGATGCCGGGGCCTGCACCACCGGCGAGATCATCCGCGTCGATGGCGGGTTTCACATCCTGGGAATGCCCCAGGCCGAACATCTCTGATCAGGCCGCGCAGGGGGCGCTGCCCCCCGCGGAGAAAATTCGCTGAATTTTCGCCGCTCCCCCCGGGATATTTCCGGCAAGAAGAAGGGCGCGGCGTTTTGGCTTTTTCTTGGTAAAAATACCTGAAACGCATGGGTTGCCACGGGCGCGCAGCTCAGAACCATTGCCCCGGTTCCATCAGCCCCAGATCCAGCAACTGCCGGGAATGCCACTCGAAGGGCGTCGAGTTGTGCCATTTGAACGTGTCGATGTCGAAGGTCGAGCCGGGGTTGCGTTTGAGGGCCTTGGCGGTGCGGAAGGATACGATCGCCGATGTCAGGTTGTTGTGCCAGGGGCAGGCGTAGGTGTTGTATTCCTCGTCGCTGAACGTGTGATCGTCGCGCAGTGTCAGGCCGGGCCTGGCGCGAAAAATCGCGATGCGGTCGATCTTGCGGCGGGGTTCGGGGATATGTTCCTCATAGCGCCAGCGCAGCCCGCCGAAGAAATCCAGTTGCCGCTCTTTCGGGTGGTTGTGATTGGCTGGGTCATTGCGCGCCAGCGCGTAATATCCCGAACGGTCCATGAACGCGTTTTCCAGCGATACGGCGTCGGGATGGGCGGTGAGATCACCCGCGTAGAGGTCGATCACATAGCTGAGCATCGCGTCGCGGCGCTCTTCGGTGTGAAAGGCCAGCATCTCGCCGATGGTGCGGGTTTCGCAGAACGGGAAGAACAGGTATTCGGCATTGTAGCAATAATAGAGCCATTGCCCCGGTGCGGCCTCGATGACGGTGTTGACGGCGTGGGTGAGGCTGTCGCCGCCCGTCAGGTCATAGCTGACCCGGCTCACGCGCGGGGCCACATCCGGCGCCATGGTGAACGTGTCGGGCAGAAAGACCAGAACGCTGTGGAACCCGGTGTTCAGGTGGTGGCGCAGCGTGGTGTCAAGCTCGATCTCGTCCTCGGCAAAGATCAGCGCAATGGGCCCTTTGGCCACCTCGGCGGTGCCGCGTGCCCTGAAATCCGCAAGACCTGTGTAATCCATGACTGCCTGAACCCCGTTTTGCGTCCCAAACTCTGACAAATTCACCTCCATTGCAAGACACCCCCGAACTGATGTAGTCAGACCCCCGGAAACCGCGATGGGGCCAGTGCGATGTCAGAGCCGAAAAAGCTGTATATCAAGACCTATGGATGTCAGATGAATGTCTATGACAGCGAGCGCATGGCCGAGGCCATGGGCGGGGCGGGCTATACCACGACCGAGCGGGCCGAAGACGCCGACATGATCCTGCTCAATACCTGTCACATCCGCGAGAAGGCCGCCGAAAAGGTCTATTCCGAACTGGGTCGCTTTCGCGATCTCAAGGACGCCAATCCGGAGCTGAAGATCGGCGTGGCCGGCTGCGTGGCGCAGGCCGAGGGCGCCGAGATCATCCGCCGCCAGCCGCTGGTCGATCTGGTGGTGGGGCCGCAAAGCTATCACCGCCTGCCGCAGATGGAGGCGCGCACGCGCCAGGGGCACACCGCGCTCGAGACCGATTTTCCGGCCGATGACAAGTTCGACACCCTGCGTCACCGCCCCAAGGCAAGGCGCGGGCCGAGCGCGTTCCTGACCGTTCAGGAGGGCTGTGACAAGTTCTGCGCCTTTTGCGTCGTGCCCTATACCCGCGGCGCCGAGGCCAGCCGCCCGGTTGACCGCATCCTCGAAGAGGCGCGCGATCTGGTCGAGCGCGGCGTGCGCGAGATCACCTTGCTGGGCCAGAATGTGAACGCCTATCACGGCGCCGGCCCCGGCGGCGGCGACTGGACGCTGGCGCAGCTGATTTGGGCGCTGGACAAGGTCGACGGGCTGGAGCGGATCCGCTTTACCACCAGCCACCCCAATGACATGGACGATGCGTTGATCGAGGCCCATGCCAGTTGCGCCAAGCTGATGCCCTATCTGCATCTGCCGGTGCAATCGGGCAGCGACCGCATCCTGAAACGGATGAACCGCAGCCATACCGCCGAAAGCTATCTGCGCCTGATCGAGCGGATCCGCGCCGCGCGCCCCGATATCCTGATGTCGGGCGATTTCATCGTCGGCTTTCCCGAAGAGAGCGAGGCGGATTTCCAGGCCACCTTGGATCTGGTCGAAGAGGTGAAATACGGCTACGCCTATTCGTTCAAATACTCGACCCGCCCCGGCACCCCCGCCGCCGAGCGCGCGCAGGTCGATGAGGACATCAAATCCGAGCGCCTGCACCGGCTGCAATCCCTGATCACCCGCCAGCAGCGCGAGGTGCAGGAGGCGATGGTCGGGCGCGATGTCAGGGTCCTGTTTGAAAAACCGGGCCGCCAGACGGGGCAGATGGTGGGTAAATCCGAATATCTGCACGCGGTGCATGTCACGCCCCCGACGGGCGTTTCGGTCGATGTCGGTGATATCCTCGATGTGAGAATCGTCGAAAGCGGCGCGAACTCGCTGGCCGGAGAGGTGTTGCGCGGCTGAGATCGGCGCGCGCCCGGATGCCCGCGCGCGAATCGGTTCGGACATTCCCGCGCGGGCACTGACCCCTCATGTTGTGATTGCTCGTCGATCGGGCCCCATCCATGGGCTGCGTGGCCCCGAAATCGGCGTATTTTCGCTTCACAACATGTCGAAAACTGCTAAGGTTGCAGGATAATTACGAATTCGGCGATGACCTGAGTCCATGGAAAGGACCCGTGTTTTCGCCGTCCGGGGGAACAGAAGAAGGAAAGAGACCGTGACGGGGAGACTTATGCAGTCAGTCCGCAAATCTCTGAGTGGTGTTGCTGCTGCCGCTTTGGGTGCTGCTATCGTTTTGTCGGGGGGGGTAGGGCACGCCCAGCAGACCACAGTGATCGGGGAAAGTTATGTTCCGACGATCTGGGTCGATCCCGACGGGTGCGAACACTGGGTCATGGATGACGGCTGGGAGGGGTATATGTCGCCCCACACCAACCGTCAGGGCATCCCGGTCTGTCGGCGCGGCAATGTCTGCGGCGTGATGAACAGCGATCAGCTGTTCGCGACCGACAGCGCCAATATCAACCGGGCCGGGCGCGAGCGTCTGGCCAGCTTCTTCCGTCAGGCCAATGCCATTTCCTATATCATCGTCGGGCATACGGACAGCCGCGCGTCGGACATGTATAACATGGACCTGTCGCTGCGCCGGGCCAATTCGGTTGCGCGGGTTGCGGTCAGCACGGGCGCACGCATCGCCGATGTGCGCGGTTACGGAGAACGCATGCCGGTCGCGCCGAACAATTCTGCGGCCGGGATGCAGAAGAACCGCCGTGTTGAAATCATTTGCATCCGCTAGGGGGACGAACATGAAAATCGTGAAACTGACGGCCCTTCTGTGCGCCGCTGCGATCGTGGCGGGCTGCGATGCCCCCAAACAGGACAAGACCTATGACCGCGGGTTCGACAGCAAGCACCTGAGCCAGCTCAAGGCCGGCGTCTGGATCGACCCCAACGGCTGTGACCACTGGATCATCGACGATGGCGCCGAGGGCTATCTGTCGCAGCGTCTGGACAAATACGGCAAGCCGGTCTGCTCGGGGACGGCACCGCCGAACACCGCCACCGGCGCCTACAAGAGCGGATCAACCGTGTCTGACCCGATCTGATCGGTGCGCGGCACTGAAACACCCAAAGCCGCAGGCCTCTGGTCTGCGGCTTTCTGTCGTTTTGGGCGGGGCGTCTGCACGGGCGGGCGAATTCAATTCAACGCAACATGCTCTAATTCACCGCCACGTCTTGCGCCTGCCTGCGCAAATTGGCACCATCAGGCAATTATAGGACCGAGGGGACAGTGATTGGCCACGACTCAAGCGCCAGAAACACGGGATGCGGGTGCCATGCACCAGCAGGCCATCGAATTTCCTGACAATTTCCTGCTGATCGACCTGTGCGGTGAACATGACCGCAATCTGGCCGAGATCGAACAGACCATCGGCGTGCAGATCCTGCGCCGGGGCAATCAACTGGTGATCTACGGCGAGGAAACCCCCGTTACCGAGGCCGCAGATGTGCTGAGCGCGCTTTATTCGCGGTTGGAAACCGGCAAGCAGGTCGAACATGGCGATGTCGATCGTGAATTGCGCATGGGCAACTCCGAATCCGGGCGCCGCGCCGGCGTTGGCATGGAGGCGGGCGAGGGCGACCAACTGGAGATGTTCCGCGGTGGCAAGGTCGAGATCAAGACCCGCAAGAAGATGGTCGAGCCGCGCACCGAGGCGCAAAAGGCCTATGTCACCTCATTGTTCGCCAATGAACTGGCCTTTGGCATCGGCCCGGCCGGCACCGGCAAGACCTATCTGGCGGTCGCTGTCGGCGTCAACATGTTCATCGAGGGTCATGTGGACCGCATCATCCTGTCGCGTCCGGCCGTCGAGGCGGGCGAGAAACTGGGCTATCTGCCCGGCGACATGAAGGACAAGGTCGATCCCTACATGCAGCCGCTCTATGACGCGCTGAACGATTTTCTGCCGGGCAAGCAACTGGCCAAGCTGATCGAGGAAAAGAAGATCGAGATCGCGCCGCTGGCCTTCATGCGCGGGCGCACGCTGTCCAATGCGTTCGTGGTGCTGGACGAGGCGCAGAATGCGACTTCGATGCAGATGAAGATGTTCCTGACCCGTCTGGGCGAGAACAGCCGCATGGTGATCACCGGCGACCGCACGCAGATCGACCTGCCGCGCGGGGTGACCTCGGGGTTGTGGGACGCCGAACGCCTGCTCAAGACCATTCCCGATATCGGCTTCAACTATTTCACTTCCAGGGACGTCGTGCGCCACCCGCTGGTCGCGGCGATCATCAGGGCCTACGAAGCCGACGATCCCGCGCGGTGACGATATGTTCGGTTTTCTGAAGAAATCCCTCGTCGCCCGCCCGCCTGCAGCCCGCGCCGCGCCGCCGGTTCCGGTGGACGCCGAGACTTATGCCACGCAACTGGCGGCCATCCTGTCGCAACACACCTATCACGGCGCAAGCCAGATCCGCGCGGCGCTCGCCAACCTGCCGCCAAAGACCAGGGATATGCATATCGGAATCCACCCCGGTCAGGACGGAGCGGGCATGTTTTCGGTGATGATCCATCTTGGCGGGCCCGACATATACGTGCTGAACAAGGCGATCAAGGATCACCGTTATCTGTTCGATATCAGGTATATGGATGGGCGTCTTAATGTATCGGTTCCACTCTTCGATCCGGATGAGGTGGCGTTTTGCGTCAATGACGTGATCGCTGATGCGTCCGTCGCCTGGGTCAGGGATCTCTGGGCGCAGGCCGGCCGGACCCACCCCGATCTGCCGGTCATGGTGTTTTGCGAAGACGATTACGGCCATACGCCGGTCTGGCTGCAAGGCGAGCCGCAATGACAGGCGCGGCGGTCCGATGCTGACCGACACGATGATCGAAGACCCCCGTTGGGACGCCGTCGCGCTGGATGAATTGGCCGAGACTGCTGCCGCTGCCACGCTCACTCATCTGGGGCTGAACCCTGCGGATTGGGAAATCTCGATCCTGGCCTGCGATGATGCGCGCATTGCCGCGCTCAACGCTGAATTCCGCGACAAGGCGGGCGCGACCAATGTCCTCAGCTGGCCCAGCGAGGACCGCGCCGCTCGGACCCCCGGCGCAGAGCCGCAATTGCCCGCGCCCGGCCTCGATCCCGAACTGGGCGATATCGCGCTTGCCTATGACACCTGCATGGCCGAGGCGCTTGCGGCGGGCAAGGATCCGGGCGATCACGTGACCCATCTGCTGGTCCACGGGGTGCTGCATCTGCTGGGATTTGATCATATCCGTGATGAAGATGCCACCTTGATGGAAAGAATCGAGGCAGAGATACTTGGCAAACTGGGCCTGCCTGACCCATATTGGGCGTAGACTGGGCAACAACCAGCATTTGGAAAGAGATAATGGGCGACAGCATCGACGGATCTTCTAGTGCAGCGCAGGGCGCGCAGGCACAGAGGCCAACAGACGAAGACGACCAGACCGGGTTCTTCAGGCGCATCATCGGCGCCTTCACCAACGGCGACCCGGATGAAAATAGCGACAGCGCCGCTGACAACGCTGCGGGAGTGCGGGACATGCCCGGCCTTCTCAATCTGCGTCACAAGGTGGTCGAGGACGTGGCCATTCCCAAGGCCGATATCGTCTCGGTGCCGGTGGATATCGGCAAGGAGGATCTGGTGCAGGTGTTTCGCCAAAGCGGCATGACCCGCCTGCCGGTCTATCAGGGCACGCTGGATTCCCCGGTCGGCATGGTCCATCTCAAGGATTTCGCGCTAAGGCACGGGTTCAACGGGGTTGGCGGGACGTTCTCGCTGGAAGAGATCCTGCGCCCGGTGCTCTATGTGCCGCCGTCGATGCCGATCGGTGTGTTGTTGCAGAAAATGCAGACCGAGCGGCGGCATATGGCGTTGGTGATTGACGAATATGGCGGCGTGGACGGGCTGCTCACCATCGAGGATCTGATCGAACAGGTGGTCGGTGAGATCGAGGACGAACATGACATCGACGAAGGCAACTATTGGACGCTTGAGCGGCCGGGCAGCTATATCGCGCGCTCAAAGACCCCGCTTGACGAATTCGAGGCCGAGATCGGCCTGTCGCTGACCGATGTCGATGACGTGGACGAAGAGGAAATAGACACCCTTGGCGGGCTGGTCTTCATGCTGCTGGGCCGGGTGCCGGTGCGCGGCGAACTGGTCGAGCATCCCAGCGGCGTCGTGATCGAGGTGCTCGAGGCCGACCCCCGCCGGATCAAGCGCGTGCGCGTGCGCCTGCCCGGCCATGGGGATGGCTGAGACGTGACTGCTGTTGCACCGGGTCTGGCCGAACGGTTGTCGGGATCGTTGGCGGGATGGTTGTCAGGGCTGGGCGCGCGGCGGTTTTATCTTCTTTGCGCTGCATTGGGGGCGCTGGCGGCCACCGGTCAGGCGCCCCTGGGGCTGTGGGCGCTGACGCTGATCGCGCTGGCCTGTCTTTACGCGCTCTTTGCCAATGCGGCGACGCTGCGCCGGGCCACGCTGATCGGGCTGGCCGGGGGCACCGGGTATTTTGCCGTCTCGCTCAACTGGATCGTCGAGCCGTTTCTGGTGGATGTCGCGCGCCATGGCTGGATGGCGCCCTTTGCGCTGGTCTTCATGGCGATGGGCATGGCGCTGTTCTGGGCTCTTGGCTTTGGCCTGGTGCGGTGGCTGCGCGGTGGGGCGCTGGCCTGGATCGCGGCGCTATGCGCAACCGAGGCGCTGCGCGGCGTGATCTTTACCGGGTTTCCCTGGGCGCAGGTGGGTCACGTCTGGATCGACACGCCGATGCTGCACTGGGCCGGGGTGGGGGGCGCGCTGCTCTTGTGCCTGATCACGCTGGGCGGGGCGGTGGCGCTCTGGGCCGTTTGCGCCCCGTCGGCGGGGCATCGCCGCGCCTTTGGCGCTGCGGGTCTGGCGCTGCTGGGCGCGCTCTATCTGGGCGGGCCGCTGGTGGCGCGCGGGGTGGCGACACCGCCGGACGCCCCGGTCGTGCGCCTGATCCAGCCCAATGCGGCGCAGCATGAAAAATGGGCCGAGGACAAGATCCAGTTCTTTTTCGACCGCCAGATCGAATATACCGGCGCGGGGGCGCGCCCTGATCTGGTGGTGTGGCCGGAAACATCGGTGCCGGTGATCCTGAACCGGGCCGAGGGCACATTGGCCTATATCGCCGAGGCGGCGCGCGGGGTGCCGGTGGTGGTCGGCGTGCAGCGCTTTGAGGGGCCGCGCCTGTTCAACTCGCTGGCGCTGCTGACACCCGAGGGGCGGGTGGACGCGCTTTATGACAAGCATCATCTGGTGCCGTTCGGCGAATACATTCCCTTTGGCGACCTGCTCAAACGCTTTGGGCTGCGCGGATTGGCCGCGCAGGATGGCAACGGCTATTCCTCGGGGCCGGGGGCGCGCACGATTTCGCTGGGTGATCTGGGGATTGCGCTGCCGTTGATCTGTTACGAGGGGGTGTTTCCGCATGACGTGGCCGCCGCACCCGAGCGGGCCGACTTCATGCTGCTGATCACCAATGATGCGTGGTTCGGGCGGCTGTCCGGCCCCTATCAACACCTTGCGCAGGCCCGGTTGCGCAGCGCCGAACAGGGCCTGCCGATGATCCGGGTCGCCAATACCGGCGTTTCGGCGATGATTGATGCGCGCGGGCAGATCACCGCATCGCTGCCGCTGGGGCAGGCGGGGTGGCTGGATGCGCCGCTGCCGCCCCCGCGTGCGCCGACGGTCTATGCGCTGTCGGGCGATGCGCCGGTGCTGACCCTGATGGCGCTGGTTCTGGGCGTGGCGGGCTGGCGGGGCAGACGCAGGGGCCGCGCGGCGCATTGACCCGGTGCCACCGGGTTTGCACGCCATGTGTGATCCGCGCGAAACGCTGCGCGCCCAAGAGATTTGGCCAACCGCATTAGCGATTGACGGGGCCGCATAGCGCGCGTAACGAAGCGCGAACACCGTCACAACGGCTTCCTGGCGTGACGGATTTACACAATGGAGCGATTTCATGGCCAGACAGAACTATATCTTCACCTCTGAATCCGTATCAGAGGGACACCCGGACAAGGTGTGCGACCGCATCTCCGACGCCGTTCTCGATGCATTCCTGGCCGTTGAGCCCGAAGCGCGCGTCGCCGCCGAGACATTTGCCACCACCAACCGTGTCGTCATCGGCGGCGAAGTGCGCCTGCACGACGAGGACAAGCTGATCGCGCTCAAGGACAGCATGGCCGAGGTGGTGCGCGCCTGCGTCAGGGAAATCGGCTATGAGCAAGACAAGTTCCACTGGCGCACCCTCGAGGTGACGAACCTTCTGCATGCGCAGTCCAAGGATATCGCCCAGGGCGTCGATCAGAGCGAGGGCAAGGACGAGGGCGCCGGCGATCAGGGCATCATGTTCGGCCACGCCACCCGCGAGACCGAGGCGCTGATGCCCGCGCCGATCCAGTACAGCCATGCGGTCCTGCGCCGCCTTGCCGAAGTGCGCAAGGACGGAACCGAGCCGATGCTGGGCCCGGATGCCAAAAGCCAGCTGTCGATCATCTATCGTGACGGCAAGCCGGTGGGCGTCAGCTCGATCGTGCTCAGCACACAGCACTCTGCGGTCCATGAGGGCAAGACGCTCACTCCGGGCGATATCCGCGCCATCGTCGAGCCCTATATCCGCGAGGTCCTGCCCGAGGGCTGGCTGAGCAACGAAACCGAATGGCATGTGAACCCCACCGGCATCTTCGTGATCGGCGGCCCCGATGGCGACGCGGGCCTGACCGGGCGCAAGATCATCGTCGATACCTATGGCGGTGCGGCCCCGCATGGCGGCGGCGCGTTTTCCGGCAAGGACCCGACCAAGGTCGACCGCTCGGCCGCCTATGCGGCGCGCTACCTGGCCAAGAACGTCGTGGCGGCGGGGATGGCGGACAAATGCAC
Source organism: uncultured Roseovarius sp. (assembly GCA_934501475.1). Classification (GTDB taxonomy): domain Bacteria; phylum Pseudomonadota; class Alphaproteobacteria; order Rhodobacterales; family Rhodobacteraceae; genus Roseovarius. The sequence continues at coordinate 28,519 of CAKSUL010000001.1, forward strand.
CATCCAGCTCAGCTATGCGATCGGCGTCAGCAAACCGCTGTCGATCTATGCCGAGACCTATGGCACCGGCGAAGTGCCCCCGGCCCAGATCGAAAAGGCGATTGCCGCCTCGATGGACCTGACCCCGCGCGGCATCCGCCAGCATCTCAAGCTGAACCATTCGATCTATGCACGCACCGCCGCCTATGGCCATTTCGGGCGGGAGCCCGAATCCGATGGCGGGTTCAGCTGGGAATGCACCGATCTGATCGAAACGCTGAAAAGCAACGTTTGACGATCCACAAGGGCGGGCCTGATGGCCTGCCCTGTCCTTTCCTACCCTACCCTGTGCGGGTGTGGACTATGCTCACGATCCGAATTGCGACGATAGCGGACTGGTCGGCAGTGCCGGCACGGGATCCATCCAATTCGCGGCAGTGACGCCGCACCGGTGCAGGCCGGCCGGTGGTTCGCAACAGATGTATCGCGCGTGGCAAGGTCGCGTCGATTTGAGTATTTTTACAAAGAAGAAGGGCAGGGCGCGGTCTTCTTCTTGCTTCAAATATCCAGAATCCGACATCTCTCCTGAAGGGTTTCGGATTTGATCTGAGGCAGGGATCAGATGCAAAACGCCCATGACCTTGAAAGGGCTTTAGCCCAGCACCGGCAGTTCGCGCGCTGAAAATTGGGTGAGCGGTTCCGGCGCGCCGTCACGGATGACGATCACCTCTTCATGAACCATGATCCGGCCGGGTTTGACGGTCAGCCCCGGTTCCAGAGTGATGACCATGCCAGGGTGCAGGATCGTGGCGTCATCGGCATTCAGGGACAGACCTTCGGTCAGGTGCAGGCCCAGGCCATGGCCCAGGCGCCCGGCATCGTCACCCGTGCCGGTGATCGCGGCCATGGCGTGAAACACATCTGATGCGCGTGCGCCGGGGCGGGCGGCGGCGAGGCCGGCGGCGCTGGCCTCGATCAGGCGGGCATGGGCCGAGGCGGCGGCCGGCGTGGCGGGGCCGAGCGTGAAGTTGCGGTCGAAATCGCAGAAATACCCGTCGTGCACGGCGCCGGTGTCCAGCATCAGGATGTCGCCCCGCGCAAGCGGGCGCTCGTCAGCCGGCGAGATCACATCGCCATAGCCATCGGGGCCGGCGCCGCCCGCGAGATAGGGCACCCAATCGGCCCCTTCCTCAAGCAGCAGGCGCTGGAAATCGCGAAACACCTGTGACAGCGCGATGTCGGGCGCGGCGATCTCGCCGACCCGCGCGAAGGCCCGTCCGGCGATGGCGCATGTGGTGGCGATCTTGGCGATTTCGGCCTCGGATTTGATCTGGCGCAGGTCGGCCACGATCATGGCGTCATCCCTGAAGCTCAGCCCGCTGAGCGCCCTCACGCGGTCATAATCGGCCAGGGGCATGCGCAAATGGGTTTCATATCCCGAAGGCACGCCGACCGGCCCGCCGATCTCGCGCAGGGTATCGGCCAGCAGGGTCACGCCGTCATCCAGGGGTGTCGGGGCGGGCCAGGTGCGGATGTCCATGACCCAGGTCTGCGCCATCAGGGCCGCACCGATCGAAGGAATCACCGCGACCGGCGCGCCGTTGGCGGGCAGGATCAGAAACCAGGGCCTGCTCGGGCTTTCCCAGAACCGGGTGAGAAAGCCGCTGAAATAAAGCAGATCGGTTGCGGTGCTCAGCAGGATCGCGCCCAGCCCCGCCTCGGCCATGCGCGCCTGCGCGGCGTTCAGCCGGGCGCGGTATTCTGCGGCTCCGAAACCGCGTGTCATGCGGCCTCGCCCTGTTCGCTGACGATGCACAGCACGCGTGCATCCGCGCCCAAACCCATCTGCTGCATCGCCGCCAGCCCCGCGCCGCCGGATGATGTGGTCTCCATGCCGAGTGCGGCCAGTTCGGGCAGGATCGCCGCGCCTTCCTCTTCGGAGATCAGCGCAAAGGCATCCGCGTCGCGCGCCAGCCCCTTGAGCGCGATCAGCGAGGCCTCCTTGCAATCGAGGCGCCCCATATGCGAGGTCGGCCCCCGTGTCGTGACCATGTGGCCCGCGTCGATGCACGCATGAAGCGCGGGCGCGACCTGCGGTTCGACCACGATGATGCGCGGCGCATCGCCCCAAGCCTTGCGAAACAGCGCCGCGCAGGCCCCGGCCAGGCCGCCGACACCGGCCTGCAGAAAGATATGCGTCGGCACAACGGGCATCTGGCGCACGGTTTCCGCCGCCAGCGCCAGATAGCCCTCCATCAGGCGGTGGGGCAGGTCCAGATACCCGTCCCAGGACGTGTCCGACAAGAGCGTCCAGCCGTTATCCTCGGCACCCTTGAGCGCGGCGGCCATGCTGGCCTCGTAATCGTCGCCCGCGCGCACCACCTCGGCGCCCTTGTCGCGCAGTCGGCGGGCAAACCCTTCGGGGACGGTCGATGCGAGATAGATCACCGCGCGCGCGCCGAACGCCTTGGCCCCGGCTGCCACCGACAGGCCGTGATTGCCCGCGCTGGCGGTGACATAGGTCTGCCCGCTCAGGGCGCGCGACAGATCCTGTTCGCCGGTTTTCGCACCGCTTTGCACGGCGTGATGGGCGATCACATAGGCCGCGCCGAGGGCCTTGAAACTGCCCAGCCCCATGCGCGCGCGCTCATCCTTGACCCAGATCTGCGGGTCAAGCCCCTCAAGCCGGGTCAGCGGTGTTTCCCCCGCTTTGGGGCAGCGCGCCAACAGGGCCTCGGGGGCGGCGGCGTCGATGCTGGGGGCTGGCACATCGGCGAGGGCCGGATCGCTCAGCCCGGCACCGCGCCACGGATTTTCAAGAATGTCCATGTTGTTCCCTTCTGGTTCCCCTCAATAGGACGGACAAAACCGCGCAGCGTCAAGCCTGAGCCGCCCGGAGCGCCACTCGCCCCTTTCCCCTCGCTGCGCAATGGCCTAAAGAGGCGACAAACACGCCATATGCGGGAGATTTGTCCAAATGCAGGACCCGGCCATCACACCCGAACTGATCGAGGCCCACGGCCTCAAACCCGATGAATACGCCCGCATCCTCGAGATCATCGGACGTGAGCCCAGTTTCACCGAACTGGGGATTTTCTCGGCCATGTGGAACGAGCATTGTTCCTATAAATCCTCGAAGAAATGGCTGCGCACCCTGCCCACGACAGGGCCGCAGGTGATCTGTGGCCCCGGTGAAAACGCCGGTATCGTCGATATCGGCGACGGGCAATGCGTGGTGTTCAAGATGGAAAGCCACAATCACCCTTCCTATATCGAGCCATATCAGGGCGCGGCCACCGGGGTGGGTGGCATCCTGCGCGATGTGTTCACCATGGGCGCGCGCCCGATCGCGGCGATGAATTCGCTCAGTTTCGGCTCACCCGATCATCCCAAGACGCGCCAGTTGTTGCATGGTGTGGTGTCGGGCATCGGCGGCTACGGCAACGCGTTCGGCGTGCCGACCGTTGGCGGTGAACTGCGCTTTGATCCTGCCTATAACGGCAATTGCCTGGTCAATGCCTTTGCCGCCGGGCTGGCCGATACCGACAAGATTTTCTACTCCGCCGCGTCCGGCGTCGGAATGCCGGTGGTGTATCTGGGCGCCAAGACCGGGCGTGACGGGGTGGGCGGGGCCACCATGGCCAGCGCCGAATTCGACGATACGATCGAAGAAAAGCGCCCGACCGTGCAGGTCGGGGATCCGTTCACCGAAAAGCGCCTGATGGAGGCCACGCTGGAGCTGATGGCGACGGGTGCGGTGATCTCGATTCAGGATATGGGGGCGGCCGGGCTGACCTGCTCGGCGGTGGAAATGGGTGACAAGGGCGGGCTGGGCGTGCGGCTGAACCTGAACGCGGTGCCGCAGCGCGAAGAGAACATGACCGCCTATGAGATGATGCTGTCGGAATCCCAGGAACGCATGTTGATGGTGCTCAACCCCGCGCTCGAGTCCGAGGCGCGCGCCGTGTTCGAGAAATGGGACCTCGATTTCGCCATTGTCGGTGAAACCATCGCCGAAGACCGCTTTCTGGTGATGCATCACAACAGCGTCATGGCGGATCTGCCGCTGGCGACGCTGTCGGGCTCTGCCCCCGAATATGACCGCCCCTGGGTCGAAACGGTGCCCGCAACCCCGCTCGATGCCGCAACCGTGCCCGAAGTGGACGCGATCGACGCGCTGCGGGTGCTGATCTCATCGCCGAATTACTGCTCGCGCGAATGGGTTTATGAGCAATATGACACGATGGTCATGGCCGATACGGTGCGCGGGCCGGGCCTTGGCGCGGGGCTGATCCGGGTGCATGGCACCGAAAAGTTGCTGGCCTTCACCTCGGATGTGACGCCGCGCTATGTCGAGGCCAATCCGGAAATGGGCGGCAAACAGGCCGTGGCCGAGGCCTATCGCAACCTGACCGCATTGGGCGCGCGGCCCCTGGCCACCACCGACAACCTCAATTTCGGCAATCCGGAAAAGCCAGAAATCATGGGGCAATTCGTCGGCGCGATCAAAGGTATCGGCGCGGCGGTGGCGGCGCTCGACATGCCGATCGTGTCGGGCAACGTCTCGCTTTACAACGAAACCGATGGCGCCGCGATCCTGCCAACCCCGACCATCGGCGCGGTCGGGCTGATCGACCATATCGAAAACGCGATCATCGGCCAGGCCCGCGAAGGGCATGAGGCGCTGCTGATCGGGACAGGTGAGGGCCATCTGGGCCAATCCGCCCTGCTGGCCGAGGTGTTCGCCCGCGTCGAGGGCGACGCGCCCATGGTCGATCTTGATGCCGAAAGACGCAACGGCGATTTCATCCGCGACAACCACAGCCTGATCCGCGCCTGCACCGATCTCGGCGACGGCGGGCTGGCCCTGGCCGCCTTCGAGATGGCCGAGGCCGCAGGCGTCGGCATCAAGCTGGAGGTGAGCGGCACCGCCGCCCTCTTTGGCGAGGACCAGGCGCGCTATCTGGTGGCGTGCAATTTCGATCAGGCCGAAGCCCTGATGAGCGCCGCCGCCGCCGCCGGCGTCACCGTCCAGAGCGTTGGACGATTTACCGGCAGGGATGTCTGCATGGGCGGATCAAGCGCGCCGTTGCAGGCGCTTTCGGAGTGCTATCGCAACGCCCTTGCCAACACCTTCGCCTGAGGCCGCGGTCGGGATTTTGAGTATTTATTGGAAAAATGAAAGGATAAGGTGAGCCTCTTGCCTTTCATTTTTCCATAAATACTCATGCCGGACATGTGCCCAGGGGCGCGGCGTTGCTGTTTGTGTCAGCCCATCAGATCAGGCGCGAGAAAGCGCAGAACTGCTCAAGCGATACGGTTTCGGCCCGGTCGGTGGGGGCGATTCCCGCGGCCAGCAGGCGGTCTTCAAGATCGGGCACCAGCCCCTTGAGCGCCGAGCGCAGCATCTTGCGGCGTTGGTTGAAGGCGCGGGCGATCACATCTTGCAGCGTCTTGGCATCCGCCGGATAGCGCGGTTCGGGCAGCGCCTTGAAGTGGACCACGGCGCTCGAGACCTTGGGCGCGGGGGTGAACGCCTCGGGGGGGAGGTGCATGACGATCTGCGGATCGCTGCGCCATTGCGCCAGAAGCGCGAGGCGCCCATAGGCCTTGGAGCCGGGCGTGGCGACGATGCGCTGCGCCACTTCGCGCTGAAACATCAATGTCAGGCTGTCCCAGAATGGCGGCCATTGCGGCGGGGTCAGCCAGCGGATCAGCAGCTCGGTGCCGACATTGTAGGGCAGGTTCGACACCACGCGGATCGGCGGTGTCAGCTGATCCAGCGGGTTCAGGCTCAGGGCGTCTGCATTGATCACGGTGAGCCGCCCCGGATAGGCATCGGCGATCTCCTGCAGCGCCGGCAGGCAGCGCGCGTCCTTTTCAACCGCCAGCACCCGGCGCGCGCCCTGCGCGAGCAATCCGCGCGTCAGCCCACCGGGGCCGGGGCCGATCTCCAGCACGTCGCAGCCGCTGAGATCGCCCGCCTGGCGCGCGATTTTCGCGGTCAGGTTCAGGTCCAGCAGAAAATTCTGCCCCAAGGACTTGCGCGCCGACAGGCCATGGGTCGCGATCACGTCGCGCAGCGCGGGAAGGGTGTCTATCGCGCTCATCCAGCGCGCCCCGCGCCCATGGTCGCGGCCATTTTCAGCGCCTCGATCAGCGAGGTGGGATTGGCCATGTCGCGCCCGGCGATGTCCAATGCGGTGCCGTGATCGGGCGACGTACGCACGAAGGGCAGGCCGAGCGTGACATTCACGCCGCGGTCGAAATCCAGCGTCTTGATCGGGATCAGCGCCTGATCGTGATACATGCAGACCGCCGCGTCATAGCCCGCCCGCGCGCCGGCGTGAAACATCGTGTCGGCAGACATCGGGCCGCGTAGATCCATGCCTTGCGTGCGCAACTCGTCCAGCACGGGGGTGATCAGAAGCTGTTCCTCATGGCCCATCTTGCCGCCTTCGCCCGCATGTGGGTTCAGCCCCGCGACGGCGATGCGCGGCGCGCTCAGGCCGAAGTCACGGATCAGCCCGGCATGGGTGATGCGGATCGTGTCGCGCAGCAAATCGGCCGTCAGCGCGCCGGGCACATCGGCCAGCGGAATGTGAATGGTGGTCGGCACCACGCGCAGCCGATCAGAGGCCAGCATCATCACCACCCGCGCCACGCCCGCCAGTGCGGCAAGGTATTCGGTATGGCCGGGCCAGGCAAAACCCGCCCCGTCCTGGAGCGCCTTCTTGTGGATCGGCGCGGTGCAAAGCGCCAGGGCGTCGCCCGCGCGCACCAGGTCGACGCCGCGCGCGATCACGTCGATCACCGATTGCGCATGGGCCGGGTTGGGGGTGCCGTGGGTCAGCGCGCCATCAAATCCATGCGCCAGGACGGGCAGGGCGCGCGCGCTCATCGCCTCGGCCGGGTGATCGATGATCTGCGTCGCGCAGCCACGGGGCAGATGCGCGGGATCGCCGATCAGGAAGAACGGCAGATCCCGGCCAATCGCGTCCCATGCCTTGTGCGCCAGTTCCGGGCCGATGCCCGACGGCTCGCCGCAGGTGAGCGCGACAGGGCGCGGTGCGGTGCTCACTTTTCGATGATCCGCGCCTCGGAGCGCAATTGGGCGATATACCCATCGGCAAAGGATTCCAGCCGCTGGTTGCTGATCTGCTGTGCCAGGACGGCGTTCTGATCGGGGGCTGCGGCCTCTTCACCGTCTTCGCCCGGTGTCGCGGCCTGAGCGGTTGCATCCTCGGTCATGGCCTGCACGCGCCCGCACATCATGAGCAGCACCAGCGTCTGCCCGCCCGAGCGGGTCAGCGAGTAGGACACTTCGCCCGGATCAAGGCGCGACAGTTCGATCGCGATATCTTGCGGGATTTCGCCGGGGGCCTTGGTGCCGCGCTCAAGCACCGATTCGGGCTGGCCCTTGGCGATGCCGTAGAGGTCGTCACAGGTATCGGTGTCGGCCTCGATCTGGGCGGCGCGTTTCAGCGCCTGTTCGCTGCGTCCGCCGTCGATGTAATAGGCGGCATATTCGATGGCGGAATATTCGGGCGTGGGCACGTCGGTTTCCTCGATGCCGCGCATCTGGAACATCGCGACCGCCCCCTCAAGGGGGAGCGGGTCCGTCACTTCGCCCGGCGCCAGTCCGAGGATCAGCGGGCGCAGCACCGGGGGCAGCTTGGTGATCGGGGTCCAGGGCAGGCGGCCGCCGTTGGCCCTGGTCGGGGTGACGGAATATTTTTGCGCCTGCGCCGAAAACGCGCCCTCGCTGGTCAGTTCCGAGATCTGGCGCGCCACTTCGATGACCTGCTGTTCGGTCTGCGGCGTGAAGGGGATGATGATTTCAGAGAGCAGCACGCGCACACCGGTGCCGGTGCTGATGGCGGCGCGGGCGCGTTCCAGATCCTCTTCGCTGACCGAAATGCCGGCCCCGAACTTGGCGCGGGTCAATTCGCGCCAGGTCAGCCCGGCAAGGACAAAATCGCGGAATGTCTGTTCCGAGACGCCGCCCTTTTCCAGCAGCCCGATCATCTGGGCGGTGTTCAGTTTGCCCTGCGCGGCGAATTGCTCCATCCCGGCGGCCAGCATTTCATCGTTGACCGTGATCCCCTGCGCGCGCGCGGCCTGCATTTTCAGCCGGTCGTCGATCAGTTGCTCGCGCGCCAGTTTCGCCGGGTTGGCGGGGGCACGCAGCAGGGTCAGCAGGCGCTCGCGTTGTTGCAGCTCATAGCGCGTGATGACGTCGCCATTGACCTTGATCAGCGGCTCGAACAGGTTTTGCGCTGTTGAACGCCCGGCAGTGGACAGCGTCAGTCCGACGGTCAGGATCAGCATCAATGTCAACGCGGAGACGGATTTGCGCATGGGTATTCTCATTCTGGTTCATTTCTTGCAGGTGCGGGTATAGCTCTTGTCTTCGGTCCGGGCACTGAAACCGCGCAGCCCCACGGTGAAACTGAAATCGGTCGATGGCGTCAGGATAGTGGAAGAGGTGAAGCGGCGCGAGGCCGAAAGCGCGATATCCACGCATTCATTGGTATACGTCACGCCAACCCCGGCCCTGACGCTGCGGTCGCTGGCGATATCATAGCGCCATTCGGCCTGGCCCGTCCAGTGACGCGACAGCCGGTAACTGCCGTCAAAGGCCCATTCCGAGATGGTGCCGGGGCGTTCTTCAGCGATGTCGCGGCCCAGCCAGATATAAGTTGCACCGATGCTGGTCAGGGCGTTCTGCCAATTGGCGCGCACCTCGGCCTTGGTGGTGTCCAGACCGGAATCAAACAGGCTGCGCGCGGTCAGGCTGAGGCCGTTTTGCGTGGCCACCTGGCCGGCGACCAGAAGATCGGAGAACTCGCCGCGCATCCCTGACGAGCTGGAAAAGCTCTGGGTTCCGTTCGGCTCGAGCTGGGCCCGGTCGCGCACCACCTGTCCGAAACTCAGCGTGCTGCTCAGCCCGTTGGGGTCAAAGCGTGACCAGTTGATCCCGTAGGCGGCACTTGCGCCGCGTTCGCGCCGGTCACTTTGGGCAAAGCGCGACAGCGACAGCAGGTTGCCCTCGTCAAATTCCACACGGGTGCTTTCGTCGCCGGGGACGAACGGCGTCTTGCCGCCGACCCAGGCCAGTTGCACCACCGGTTCGATCACATGGGACACGCCTTTGCGCGTGGTCTTGGCCAGCGGCCAGCGCAGCGCGATGGCGGCCGAAGGGGTCAGTTCGGTCGCCGAGGACAGGCTGGTGATCCCGGCCTGCGAGATACGGTAGTGATCCACCGCCATGCCGGTCTGCAAGGTCGAGCGCACGCCGCCGACCAGGGTCCAGCTGCGCCGCCAGTCGGCCGATCCGGTCAGCCGCGTGACATCGCGCCCATCGGCAAAGACGTCGAAATCCGGGCCATCGGTGGTCAGGTCCGAAGTGCGGTAATGGTGATGCGCCGATGTGCCAAAGCGCAATTCACCGCCCAGGGCGACGGGAAAGATGCGCCGCTCGTAATCGGCATTGCCGACGATGGTCGGCAGGGTCGAGTTGTTTTCGGTGCTGCGCAGCGAATGGAAATGCGTCAGCGCAACGCGCGCCCATTCATCGCGGCGCGCGCGCTCGATCGAAAATTCGCTGTCGAGGCGGTCCTTCGAGGAATAATCGTAATCCACCAGATAGGCGTCATCATTCACCGCCTCGATATCAAAGCGCAGGATATAGTCGCGTTTCAGCGCGAAGATCCCGCTGCCGAAGATATAGGCGCGTTTGCTCTTGGCGCGCAGGTCGTCATCCGACATCGCGCCGCTGAATTCGATCCCGCCGGTGCGAAAGGCCTGACGATAGCGGAATTCCAGCGTGCGGGTCTTGTTGGACAGATAGGGCGTCAGGGTCAGGTCGCGGTGATCGCCCATGCGGATGAAATACGGCACCTTGATCCCGGTGCCCAGAAGCGAGGTGTTGTAAAGTGACGGGATCAGGAAACCGGTCGCGCGTTCCAGTGTCGGGTCGGGCAGGCGCAGGCGGGGCAGGTAGAATATCGGCGTGTCCAGCACCCGGAACTGCGCGTCGTCCAGGTAGATCTGTTGCGCCTCCTGATCGTGCACCACCCGGCGGGCGCGGATCTGCCACAGCGGCGGGCGGCCATTCTCGCAGACCCGGCACGAGGTGACCGTCGCCTTGTAAAGCTGGGAATAGCGTCCCTCGACGCGGTTGATCTGATGCGCGGCCATCTGCAACTGATCGTCCATGACGATGCGCGCGCCGCGCAGGATGCCGTTCTGCAAATCCCGGTCCAATTGCCCGGAATCCGCCAGAACCACGGTGTAATCACCGTCAAACAGGGTGATCGGCCCGGTGATCTCAAGGCTTTCGCTGGAGCGGTCATAGATGATGCGCGCGGCCCTGACGCGCCGGCCCTCATACAGCGCCTCGACATTGCCCTCGGCGATCAGGCGGTCATCGCCGGTGACCAGCACGTCATCGGCAATCAGCATCGCGGGCTGCGTCGGTGCATCCTGCGCCATCGCCGGAGCGGCCAGCGCCAGCAGCGACAGCGCAAACATCCAGAAAAGGCGCGCCAGGCCGGTCATCCGTCCTCCAGATGCAAAAGGATACCCGTGGCCAGCAGAAAGGATGCAACCGGCGGTGCCCATGCGGCCAGCAGAATGGGGATCTGGCCGTTCTCACCCAGCACCTGCGCAAAGTTGCGCAAGTAATACAAGCTGAATCCCAGCATGATCGCGCCCAGCACCGAAACCCCGGTCTTCGTGGTGCGCACATGCCCCATGGTAAAGGCCGCCGCCACCAGAACCAGCGCCATCAGGAACAGCGGCTTGGCCAGTTCCATCTGGAACCAAACGCTATAGCGGCGCGCGGAAAAGCCGGCCTGTTCCAGTTGCGAGATGAATTCGGGCAGGTCCCAGATCGGGATGTATTCGGGCTTGCCGAAACTGTCGATGATGCGGTCCTGGGTCAGGGCCGAGGGCACGGTGAAACTGTCCAGCTGGCGCGCGCTGGCCTCGGGGTTGGTGCCCAGCGACAGATCCCACAGCTTGGCATCGCGCAGATGCCATTGCCCCACCTCCAGTTCCGCGGTGCGCGCGGTGATGCGGCGCAGCGGTTCGCCGTCGGGGGAAAAGGCGATGAAGGTGGCGTTATAGAGCGTGGTGATGTCCGAACTGGCGCGCCCGGCATGGATCACGGTCTGGCCAAGTTGGCTGCCCTGGCGCAGCCACAGCCCCTCGGACGCGATGGCCAGCACGCTGGAGCCGCCGTCGCGGTGACCGCTGACCAGGGTCTTGTAGCGCTTGGACGAGGCGGCGACGATCGGGTTCAGCATGGTGATCGACACGATGCCGATCAGCGCCGCCACCGTGACCGGAGCCACCAGCCCGCGCAGCGCCGAGCGCCCCGCCGCGCGCACCACCACCAGTTCCGATGAGCGCGCCAGGCGCACGAACAGCGCCACCGCCGCAAGGATCACGATCAGCGGCATGATCTCGTAATTGGCGTGGGGCATGTTCAGCAACACGATCTCAAGCACGTCCCACAGCGGCAGATCGGGAAAATCGCCGATTTCATCCACCAGGTCGATCAGCGCCAGCAGCACCACGAACACGCCGGTGATGCCCAGAAAGGTCCACAGGAACTTGCGCGCGAAATAATAATGCAGGATCATGACGCCGCCCCCCTGCGCCTGAAGGGCGCCAGCGCCGCGCGCAGGATCTCGGGATGCGAGGCCAGCCCCAGCAACAGCGCCGCCAGCGCGAAACCGGTCAGGATCGGCAGATAGATCAGCGGCCACAGCGCCCCATTGTCCAGAACCGGCCCTGAAACCGCCCCCTCGATCAGCTTGATCCCCACCAGCAGCACAAAGGCGGTCAGGATCTGACGCCAGACGCCAAAGCGGCTGTATCCGCCCAGCAGCAATGTCGCAAACCCGATCAGCGCCGCGACGATGCACATCAGCGCCTGACTGAAACGCCCGTGCAACTGGCTTTTGATCAGCCCCATCGGCGCGCCGGTCTGTTCGGCGATGACGCCGGGCTGGCGGATCAGATCCAGCGTCGAGGTAAAGGCGATATTGCTGACATTGATCGCATCCTTGTTGACCAGGCTGGTCACGTCATAGGAAAAATCGTCGAAATGTGTGGTGAACAGGCGCAGCCCGTCGCGCCGCAGCGTCTGGGCCAGCCCGGCCAGCATGACCAGTTTCGTCCCGTCCCCCTCCTGCACCAGATAGGCGCGCGCCGAAGTGTAGGTCACCGGCGTGTCAGGGTTGCGCCGGTCGGACAGGAACACGTTGCGCAATTCGCCCTCGGGGGTGATTTCGCGGATGTAGAAGGTGACGCCGGGGGCGGGATGGAGGAATTCGCCCTCGGTCAGCAGCTTGGCGGTGACGTTGCGCGACAGTTCGGCCTTGCGCTCTTCCAGTTCGTGCAGGCTGGACGGGACCAGGAAATGCGTCAGCAGCGACGCCATCAGCGCCACGATGATCCCGTAAAACAGCACCGGGCGGGCCATCCTCCAGGGTGAAAACCCGGTGGCCTGCATGACGGTCAGTTCGCTTTCGGTGCTGAGCCGGTTGGTGACGTAGACCGCGCCCGCAAAGGCGGCGATCGGCAGGATCATCCCGATGACGCCGGGCAGCGTCAGCGCGGTCAGTTCCAGAAACACCCAGGCCGATTGCCCGTCACTGATCAGACGGTCGAACATGCGCACCGCCTTGTTGATCCAGAAGATTGACACAAGGACCAGCGCAAAGAAACCGAACAGCACCATGAATTGCGACAGCATGTATCTGTCGAATCTGGTCAACGAAATCCCCCCGAAACGCTATATCTGGTGGCACGCTATCCCAAAAAACCAACGGGGAAAACTGCAATCTCTGCCCATAGGCGCCCGGGTGCCATTGCACATTCCGCCAAAATCGCCAGATTCCGGGGTCAGGCCCGTGTCGCGCGAATCTGTCGATGGGCAAATCGCGCGCCCCGCGCGGGCACCGCACCAAAGGAGCAGCACAATGACCACACCGGTTTCCGTCACTTTCCACGCCGCAGACATCGACCAGATCGCCAAAGCCGAGGGCCGCGTCGCGGTGGTGGTCACGCCCGATGGCAAGCTGGACACGGCGGCGCGCCGGGTGAACCGCCTGACCAAGGGCGCGCTTGCGCGTCTGGCCGCAAGCGAGGCGTTCACCAAGATGAAACCGGGCGACGTGACGACGCTGGCCTGGCCCGCCGGGATGGCCGCGCAGGCGGTGGATGTGGTCAAGCTGGCGCGCGGGGCCAAACCGCAGGAGGTGCGCAAGGCCGGCGCGGCTCTGGGCAAGCTCAAGGGTGATGCGGCGCTCAGCGTTCAGGCCGCGCAGTTGCGCCGTCCGCTTGATCTGGCGCTCGGGATCGTGTTGCGCGCCTATGAATTCACCACCCACAAGACCGCCGCAGACAAGCAGGCAGGCAAGCCGGCGGGCAAGCAAGCGGACAAGCCGGCAGGCGCGCTGGCGATGATCGTGTCCAACCCCGATGACCTTGCCGCCGAGGCCGCGACGGCGCTGGCCGTGGCCGAGGGCGTGTTCTTTACCCGCGATCTGGTGAGCGAGCCTGCCAACCACCTGACGACCACCGAATTTGCCAACCGGATCAGCGCGATGACCGATCTGGGCCTCAAGGTGACGGTGCTTGAGGAAAAAGAGCTGGAAAAGCTGGGGATGGGCTGTCTGTTGTCGGTGGGCCACGGCAGTGCCAGCCCCTCGAAAGTGGCGGTGATGGAGTGGAATGGCGGCAAGAAGGGCGAGGCCCCGCTGGCGCTGATCGGCAAGGGCGTGGTGTTCGACACCGGCGGGATCAGCCTGAAACCGGCGGCCGGGATGGAGGACATGACCATGGACATGGGCGGCGCCGGCGTGGTGGCGGGCGTCATGCGCACATTGGCGCTGCGCAAGGCGCGCGCCAATGTGGTCGGTCTTGTGGGGCTGGTCGAAAACATGCCCTCGGATCGCGCGACGCGCCCCGGTGATGTGGTCACCTCGATGAAGGGCGACACGGTCGAGGTGATCAATACCGATGCCGAAGGCCGCCTCGTTCTGGCGGATGTGATGTGGTATGCGCAGGAGAAATACAAACCATCCGCGATGATTGATCTGGCCACCCTGACCGGCGCGATCATCATCGGGCTGGGCCATGAAAACGCCGGCGTGTTTTCCAATGACGATACGCTGTGCCGCAACTTCCTGCGCGCCGCCGAGGCCGAGGGCGAAGGCGCGTGGCGGATGCCCTTGGGGCAGGCCTATGACGACATGCTGAAAAGCCAGATCGCGGACATGAAGAACGTCGGGGAACGCGCCGCGGGCTCGATCACGGCGGCGCAGTTCCTGCAACGCTTTGTGCAGGACGGCATCGCATGGGCGCATCTGGACATCGCCGGGGTGGCCTCGGTCAAGGCCGATACCGCCTATGCCCCCAAGGGCGCGACCGGATGGGGGGTGATGGCGCTGAACCGGCTGGTGGCGGATGTCTACGAGGCCGACTGATGGGCGCGGTCTATTTCTATCACCTGACGCGCCGCCCGCTTGAGGTGGCGTTGCCGATGCTGCTGGAGCGGGCGCAGGGCGCGGGCTGGCGGGTGGCGGTGCGTGCGCGCGATCCGGCGCGGATCGAGTGGCTGGATGCGCAACTGTGGGAAGGCGGCGCGCAGGACGCGTTCCTGGCGCATGGGCGCGCCGATGCGCCGCACGCGGCGGATCAGCCGATCCTGCTGACCACGACGGCCGATCTGCCCAATGGCGCGGTCTGCGTGATGGCGGTGGATGGCGCCGAAGTGGGCGCGGACGAGGTGCAGCGCCTTGAGCGGGTCTGCATCCTGTTCGACGGCAATGATGCGCAGGCAAAGGACGTGGCGCGGGACCAGTGGAAGGCGCTGACCGGCGCGGGCTGCGCGGCGCAATACTGGTCGGAAGACAGCGGGAAATGGGAAATGAAGGCCGAGACGCAGGCAGCGCCCCGGCCCTGAAGGCTGTTGGAATGATCGCCCGGCCCGTCTGGCCGGTTCAATCGGGCCGGATCACTCGGGCCGGATATGGACCTTGTCCTTGTTCAGGTCATAGCTCCACGGCAGGCCGGAATTCTTCCAGCCATCTTTCAGCCGCCATGGCCCGTTGGGATGGTCCTTGACCGTGCCGCCCTCAAAACCGTCGACGACCACATAGACCTGTTCCAGTCCCAGCGGTTTCAGCGCGGTCGCCGAGGGCGCGCCGCGCGTCCCGCCCGAGCGGCACATCAGGATCACCGGATCGGATTTGCTCAGCCCGCGCGCCTCCATCGCGGCCTGCACGCCGCTGGCGAAATCCGGGTTCGCCTCCATCTCGAAAACCGGCTTTTCCGGGTTCCACGCCGCCGCATTCACCAACATGAACGGCACGTTCACATCCACCACGTCGGTAAAGCCGGTGAACATGATCTCGATCGGTTCGCGCACATCGACGAACAGCACGCCATCGCCCAGCTTCTGTTTCATGTCGTTGGCTTCGGCTGCGGTCAGGTAGAGGCCCCATTCGGTCTGGTATTTGGGGTCTTCCGGCGCATCCGCCGCCATGGCCACCGGGGCCTGCATCAGCATCGTGCCCGCGACCAGCGCGGCTGCGAAAAATCTGCGTTTCATGATTTTCTCTCCGTTTTCAGGCTCAGAAGGACAGGACGCGGGTGTCGTCGTCCATCAGGCGGGCCGCCATGTCCGCAGGGGCGGCAACGCCGACGCCTTCAAGCAGGGCTTCGGGGCCAGCGCCCTTGCCCGGCAGATAGATCGCGCAGACCTCGACCGTGCCGCCGTTCTGCATGATCATCTTCATCAGGCCCTGCGGGCTCATGTCCTGGGGGGGCTGCGGGGCAGTCGCGCTGGCAGGCGCGTCAACCAGCGCCAGATCGCCGCCCGGGCCGCAAAGCAGCATATGCGTCTGCGCGCCGGCCTTGAGCGACTGCATGGTCAGGACCATGCCCATCAACTGGGTCTGGGGGTGTTCGCTGGTGATGACGGTGACCAGTTTCATGGCGTCCTCCGCATGGGCCGGGGCGGGGGCCACGGTCAGGGTTGTCAGGGTGGCAAGCGATGTGAGGGTGGCAACGGCCAAAGCCGATAAAGTGCGCATGTCTTTCTCCTTGATCAGGCACGGATAGGATTCACCCGATGTTAGGAGGTCGCGGAAATGATTACTTTGACTTGCATCAATGAATTTGAATATGTCTTCTGGGTCGCTTGGTCTGCTTGAGGGGCGGTTGTTTATGCGCCCCAACTGCGTATGATCCCTGCCACGACAGCGGTTTCGGAGGGGCAGATGGCAGAACCGGTCACGCTGCATGGCTACCGGTATAGCGTCTATACCCGCGCGGTGCGTATTGCGCTGGATCTGAAAGGCGTGACTTACCAGCGCGTCGAGGTCGATCCGTTTTCCACGCTTGATCCTGCCTATCTTGACCTGCATCCGTTCGGGTGCGTCCCGGTCTTGTCTCACGGCGCTTTCGACATCTTCGAAACCGGTGCCATATGTCGCTATGTTGACCATGCATTTGACGGGCCACCGCTACAGCCCGATGATGCCAGGGCAATTGCGCGGATGACCCAGGTCATTGCGATAATTGACAATTATGGGTATTGGCCGATGGTGAGGCAGGTGTTCGAACACCGGGTTTTCCGCCCTCTGGAAGGTGGGATTGCAAGCCCGGAAGAGATATCGAATGGCCTGGTCGCGTCGCAGAAGGTTCTGTCCGCGCTGAATCGCATCTCCCGGGAAGGTATCGTTCTGACCGGTGAAACCGTCACTCTTGCAGACTGCCATCTTGCGCCGATGATCGCCTGTTTCGTGCATGCGCCCGAAGGGGCGCAGGTGTTGCGCTCTTTCCCCGCGCTGTCCCACTGGTGGGAGCAGGTTTGCGAAATGCCCTTCATGCCACGGACCGAACCCGATCTGTCCGCGCTCAGGCGCTAGGCAAACACCCGCAAGGCTCCGCCGGACAGACCACCAGCATGGCGCAGAAATCCCCCCCCCCCCTGAATTTCAGCGCTGAAGCACCAGCATCCCGTCCGAGATCTGGATGGTGCTGAACCGGTGCAGATAGCTCATCCCCAGCAGGGATTCATGCAGATCGCCGTCATTCACCACGGCCCGCAATCCGGTGTCGCGAATGTCGCCGACCGCGATACTGTCCAGCCGCACCGGGGCGGTGCGCACCACGCCATTGGCGGTGTTGGCCTGACCGAGAAAGGCCAGATCATCGGGGTTCAGCCCGGCGGCGCGCGCATCGCGCCGGCTGAGCACGATGTCGGTGGCGCCGGTATCGACGACGAACCGGATCGGCGCGCCGTTCACCTCGGCCAGAAGGTAGTAATGGCCGTCATTTGCGCGGGGCAGCTCGATCCGCTGGGCGGAATCGAACACTGTCTGGCTGGGCTGCACGGTCTGGCGGATGTCGCCCCACAGCCCGTAGGCCGCGATGACCCCGACAAAGATCAGCCCCCACAGCATCAATTGCTGCGTCACCTTGCCCAGATTGTCCCGATTGGCGGCCACGAACCAGAACACGACCGCCGCGCCCAGCACGATCAGATAGACCAGATGCGCCATATCAAAACTGTCCATGTCGGTCCTTTCCGCAACCTCTGCGCTGAATATAGGGGCGCGGGGGGCGCGTTGAAAGATCACGGCGCGGGATCGGCGGCGTGCCTAACCCGACAGGCCAAAGCCGCGCAAGCCGTCCAGCACGAACTGCACCGCCAGCGCCGCCAGCAGCATCCCGAACAGGCGGGTCAGGATATTGATCCCGGTCTTGCCGAGCGCGCGCTCCAGCAGGCTGGCGCTGAGCAGAAAGAAGAACAGGATCACGATCACGACGATCATCATGCCCACCACCGCCAGAAACCCGCCCCAGCCCGGCTGTTGTCCGGTCAGCAGAATGACCGAGGCAATGGCGCCGGGGCCGGCAATCAGCGGGATCGCCAGCGGAAACACCGACGGGTCGGGGTGCTCTTCTTCTTCGGCGCTGCCTTCGCGGCGTTTGCTGCGCCGCTCGAACAGCATTTCCAGCGCGGTCAGGAACAGCAGCATCCCGCCGGCGATGCGAAAGGCGTGCATCGAAATGCCGATCAGCCCCAACAGCGCCTCACCAAAGGCGGCAAAGGCCATCAGCACGATCATCCCGGTGACACAGGCGCGCAGCGCGATGGCGCGCCGCATGGTCGAATCCATGCCCTTGGTCAGCGCCACGAACATCGGCGTCAGCGCGAACGGATCCAGGATCACGAACAGCGTGACGAAGGTCGAGATGAGAAAGAGGCTGTCCATGCCGATCCTTGGCCGATCCTTGCTGCGTTTCGGGCCGCTTTAGCGCGTCACCGGGGTGTTGGCAACCGCGCGGCAGGTCGCATCACTCCTGGGCGCGTTCCAGTTTTTCCAGCGCGCGCATCCACAGGGCCTCGGCGCGTTCCAGCGCTTCCATCACCTCGGCGTATTTCTTTTGCCAGACCGAGGCCTCATCCTTCTTGTCGTCGCCATACATCGCCGGGCTGGCCAGTTTCTGCGCCAGCTTGTCGGACATTTCGTTCAGCTTTTCAACGCGGTCCTCGCATTTCCTCACGTCCTGCCTGAGGGCCATGATCGCATCGCGCGAGGGGCGTTTGGGTTTGTCGGCCTTGGGTTTCTGCACGGGCTTGTCGCTGGCCAGCAGCATGGTGCGATAGCTTTCCAGATCGCCCTCATAGGGGGCGACATGCCCGTTGCTGACCAGCCACAGACGATCCGCCACAAGGCTGAGCAGATGCATGTCGTGGCTGACCAGAATGACCGCGCCGCTATAGGCGGTCAGCGCCTCGACCAGCGCCTCGCGGCTTTCGATGTCCAGATGGTTGGTCGGCTCATCCAGGATCAGCATATGGGGCGCGTCGATCGTGGCCAGCATCAGGCTGAGCCGCGCCTTTTGCCCGCCGGACAGCTTGCCGACCAGCGTTTCGGCCTGCTCGGAGCCGATGCCAAAGCCGCCAAGGCGCGCGCGCAGCCGTGATGGCGTCTCCTCGGGGCGCAGGCGGCGGATATGGTCGATCGGGGTCTCATCGACATGCAGTTCCTCGACCTGATGCTGGGCGAAATAGCCGACGCGCAGTTTGGACGCGGTGGTCATCTGCCCGGATATCACATCAAGTTTGCCTGCCAACATCATGGAAAGAGTTGATTTTCCCTGACCGTTCTTGCCCAGCAGGGCGATGCGGTCATCCTGGTCTATCCGCAGGTTCATCCGGGTCAGCACCGGCTTGCCGTCATAGCCCACCGATGCGCCCTCGATATTGATGATCGGCGGCGACAGTTCCTCGGGCGAGGGAAAGGTGAACCGCTTGAGCGCGGCCTCTTGCGGGGTGGTGATCGGCTTCATCTTTGCGATCATCTTGAGACGCGATTGCGCCTGCACCGCCTTTGACGCCTTGGCGCGGAAACGGTCCACGAAACTTTGCAGATGGGCGCGGCGCGCGTCCTGTTTGCGGGCCTCGGATTCAGCGGCGGCCAGACGGGCGGCGCGGGTTTCGGCGAAGGTCTCGTAGCCGCCCTGATAGAGCGTCAGCTTCTTGTCCTCGAGATGCAGGATCGAGCCGACAGCGCGGTTCAGCAGGGCGCGGTCATGGCTGATGATCAGCACCGTGTGGGGATAGCGCGCAAGGTAGGTTTCCAGCCACAGCGCCCCCTCAAGGTCGAGATAGTTGGTCGGTTCGTCCAGCAGCAGCAGATCGGGCTGCGCGAACAGCACCGCCGCCAGCGCGACGCGCATCCGCCAGCCCCCCGAAAACGCCGAGCAGGGCATCTGCTGATCTTCGTGGCTGAATCCCAGTCCGCGCAGGATCGACGCGCCGCGCGCCTCGGCACCCCAGGCGTCGATATCGGCCAGACGGGTCTGGATTTCGCCGATGCGGGCGGGGTCATGGGCGGTTTCGGCCTCGGCCAGCAGGTCCGCGCGCTCGGTATCGGCGGCCAGCACCGTGTCGATCAGCGATACCTCATTGCCCGGCACCTCCTGGGCGACGCCACCGATGCGGGCGCGGCTGGGCAGGGTGATGGAGCCGCCTTCCAGCGCCAGTTCCCCCCGGATCAGGCGGAACAACGTGGTCTTGCCGGTGCCATTTCGCCCGACAATGCCCACCTTGTGCCCGTCCGGAATGGAGACGGAGGCGTTTTCGATCAGCGGGCGGCCCGCGACGGAATAGGAGATGTCTGAAATGCGTAACATGCGCGGAGCGATGGCGGACCGCTCCGCGCTTGTCAACTGGCGGTCTTACTTGAGCAGCGCCGCCATGCCGTCGGCCGGATAGGTCTTGAAGCCGACAAACGGGCTGTCGCCGTCCTGGCTGAACACGAAGACGTGGATTTCCTCATGCTGAAGGGTGGCGCGGCAGAACACGTTTTCCTGCGCCAGTGCTTCGGGGCAATTCTCAAGATCCATGTGGGGCACGGCCGCCTCGAATTGTTCGTAGGTCATCGTTGCGGGCGTGGCATCCGCCCAGAGCGGTGCTGCGGCAAGGGTCATGGCGGCGGTCGTGCAAAGGGTAGTCAGCTTCATTTTCGTGATGTCCTTGGTTGGGTTGATTCGTCTGGTTTCGTTATCTTGACTAAAATCATCAGAAATAAACCCCCCAAAATATCACCAAGGTGCCGCACCCCGAATAGGCCTTTATCCCATGCCAAGCGCGTGCTAATGCCAGCGCCAGATTCACACTTATTTCCTGAAAAGAGGCTGACATGGCAACCGAACGCACGCTGAGCATCATCAAACCCGACGCAACCAAGCGCAACCTGACCGGCAAGATCAACGCCAAGTTCGAGGATGCGGGCCTGCGCATCATCGCGCAAAAGCGCATCCACCTGACCAAGGCGCAGGCGGGCAAGTTCTATGAAGTGCACGCCGCGCGTCCGTTCTATGACGAGCTGTGCGAATTCATGGCGTCCGAGCCTGTCGTCGTGCAGGTTCTGGAAGGCGAAGGCGCGATTGCCAGGAACCGCGAAGTGATGGGTGCGACCAACCCCGCCGATGCCGCCCCCGGCACCATCCGCGCCGAATTTGCCGAAAGCGTTGGCGAAAACTCGGTTCACGGCTCGGACGCGCCTGAAACGGCTGCCGCCGAAATCGCGTATTTCTTTTCCGGTCTCGAACTGGTCGGCTGATCATTCGATCCTCCGGGGCGGGCAAGACCACCCGCCATGCGCCGCGCCCCAGGGGCGGGGCGGTTCACGCATCATGCAACGGGCCCGGGCATATCCTGCCTGGGCCCGTTGGCGTTTTGCCATTGGGAACAATGCGATGCCTGAACGCAGTGGCATTTGTCGCGGGGCGCGCGCATCTTTGCCCTTGGCGCGGCGCACAATTGGGATCATAGATGATCGGTGTTCACTCGTCCGTTAAATTCGCTTTGGCATCATCTCAGATATGCCCCGCTCTGGACGGCGCTGGCCTTTTCGCGCCGGCGCGCGTTCGATGCGCGTGCCCGCGTGTTCGGCAGGTTTGTCGGCGGTGTCATGCGCTGGTTTCCGGTTGCGCGGCGTCGTTTTGATCGCGAGCTGATCCGCGTCTATCCCGACATGCCGCGCCCCGAGCGGATGCGACTGTGCCGCGACATGGGCCAGCAGATGGGGCAGACCCTGTTCGAGATCTACCACTGCGCCGAGTTGCAGACCCTTCAGGACCGGTTTACCGTCTCCGGCCCCGGTCTGGCCGCGCTTGAGGCGGCGCATGCCCAGGGCAAGGGCGCGATCATCGTTTCGGGCCATTTCGGCCAGTGGGAGGCGATCCGCGCGGTGCTGAAGGCGCGCGGAATGGAGACCGGCGCGGTCTATCGTCCGCAAACCAACCGCCATTACGAGCGTCGCCTGCTGGCGGGGATCGAAGTGGGCGGGCGTCCAATCCTGGCGACCGGCAAGATCGGCACCAAGGCGCTGGTCCGGCATCTTGTCTCGGGCGGGTTCATCGCGATCCTGCTGGATGAAAAGGCCAGCGATGGCGCGGCGCTGCCGTTTCTGGGGCGCAATGCGCTGACCTCATTGGCGGCGGCGCGTCTGGCGCTGAAATACGATCTGCCGATGGTGCCCGCCTATGGCACGCGGATCGGCAACGAAAGCAACTTTGACGTCGAATTCGAGGCCGCCATTCCCCATAGCGACAGTCTGACCATGACACAGGCGTTCAATGACAGCCTGTCGGCCCGGATTCTGGGCAAGCCCGATCAATGGTATTGGATGTTGCGCCGCTGGAACGGGCAATAAGGCGTCGCCTGTTTTGGTGCGCCTCAGATGCTGGCGAAATCCGTGAACATCGGGCGTGCGCTGCCCTTGGGGTTGGGCTTTTGCTGCTTTGGCGCGGGTTTGCGCGGGTCTGGCGTCGGCGGTTTGGGGGAGGTGGCGGGCATCTGACTTTGCTCCTGTTGCGGGGCAGGGCCTGTCGGGTTGCACCGGGGGGCGCTGCGATATCCTGCAGGATCACAGTGCGAAGTGGCGCGAATACGATGCAATCGTGACAAATTTTAGGAGAATGCGGCGGCAAGGTGCGGGATGCCTTTGCCGCCGCGATTGCGGGATCAGCCGCGCCGCCGTCTGCGCCGCCCGCCCGCATCCCCGCCGCCGCCTGAGCCGGTGTTGAAATTGGGGTCGGGCAGGGTGAGGATCTTTTTCAGTTCGGGGAAGGGATCGGTCTTGTGCGGAATGGCGTTGGCGGCGACGAAATGCTCCTGGAACCTGGGGGCGATGGCGGTTTCGACCTTGGTGATCTCACCGACCACGCGCTCGATCTCGACGCGGGCGGCGACGTTGCACAGCGCGATGCGCGCGCCCGTGCCCGCCGCATTGCCCGCCGATGTCACCTTGTCCAGCGGCGCATCCGGGATCATGCCCAGAACCATGGCGTGCAGGTTCGAGATATGCGCGCCGAACGCCCCGGCCAGAACCACCCGGTCCACACGATCGACGCCGCGCTCATCCATCAAGAGGCGCGCGCCGGCATAGAGCGCAGATTTGGCCAGCTGGATGGCGCGGATATCGCCCTGGGTCACGGTGATGCGCGGGCCGCCCTTGTCGGTGGCGTCGATGATCAGATAGGAATGCGTGCGCCCCTCGGGCACCATGCGCGACGTGCCCGTGACCTCGGCCGAGCCGAGCAGGCCGTTTTCATCCAGCAGGCCGGCCATGCGCAATTCGGCCACCGCCTCGATGATGCCCGAGCCGCAGATGCCGGTGATGCCGGTGCTGTCGGTGGCCGCGTCGAAACCGTCCTCGTCGGACCACAGATCACAGCCGATCACGCGAAAGCGCGGCTCATGCGTCACCGGGTCGATGCGGATCGCGTCGATCGCGCCGGGGGCGGCGCGCTGGCCGGAACTGATCTGCGCGCCCTCAAAGGCCGGACCCGTCGGCGAGGAGCAGGCCAGCACGCGGGTCTTGTCGCCCAGCAGGATTTCGGCATTGGTGCCCACATCGACGATCAGCACCAGGTCCTCGGATTTGCCCGGTTCCTCGGAGAGGGCGACGGCGGCGGCATCCGCGCCGACATGGCCGGCGATGCAGGGCAGGATATAGATGCGCGCCCGGGCGTTGATCGCGCCCAGATCCAGTTCGCGCGCCGCCATCGAGATGCTGTGCGACGTGGCCAGCGCAAAGGGGGCCTGACCCAGTTCGACCGGGTCGATGCCCAGCAGAAGATGGTGCATGACCGGGTTGCACACGAACACGACCTCGACGATCAGATCAGGGTCGATCCCGGCCTCCTTGGCGATTTCGCCGGCCACCGTGTCGATCGCCTCGCGCACGGCGTTGGTCATTTCGACATCGCCGCCCGGGTTCATCATCGAATATGAGACCCGGCTCATCAGGTCTTCGCCAAAGCGGATCTGCGGGTTCATGATCCCCGCAGAGGCGATGACCGCCCCGTCGTGCAGATCCGTCAGATGCGCGGCGATGGTGGTCGAGCCGAGGTCGATGGCCAGGCCGAACAGCCCGGATTCATGCAGTCCCGGCCAGATCTCGATCAGGCGCGCGACCTCATCGGTGTGGGATTTGTGCAGCGCGACGGTGATCTGCCACTTGCCCTTGCGCAGCACCTTTTGCAGCTTGGAGAGCAGCGTCAGGTCGGCGCGGATCGCCGGGATGTCCCATTGCTCGCGCAGGGCGCGTTCCAGCCGCTCGAGATCGCCGGTGGGGGTGTGCATGTCGGGCTCTTCCACCTCGACGAAATAGAGCCGCGTTGCCGGGTCCATCTGGATGGCGCGGCTTGAGGCGGCCTTGCGCACGACCTGCCGGTGGACCTGTGATTCCGGGGGCACGTCGATAACCACATCGCCCTGCACCGTCGCCTGACAGCCCAGACGCCGGCCCTTTTTCAGCCCGCGCTTGTCGTCATAGCGCTGTTCGACCGCGTTCCATTCCGACAGAGCGGTTTCCGTCACGCTGACCCCGTGTTTGGGGAATTCGCCATAGCTGGGCGTGATCTGGCATTTCGAGCAGATGCCACGCCCGCCACAGACCGAATCAAGATCGACACCCAATTGCCGCGCGGCGGTCAGGACCGGTGTGCCGACGGGGAAGTGGCCGCGTTTGCCGGAGGGGGTGAAGACGACAAGGGGATCGTTGCTCATTTTGGGGCATCCATGTGTTGGGCGGGACTCCTGCTCGGGCAGGGTCTGCGGGCAGCATATGTTATTGCCGATATGACGAAGGTCAACAACCGGCGTAATCTGGCCAAGCTGCGTCATGTTGCGCAGGCCCCGCGCGCAGGGCGCTGAATGATCAGGGAATTTCAGAGGCGGGGCCGTCAGATGAGTATTTGTGCAAAGAAGAACGGCAGGCGCGTCATGAGTTGCGGGCGTGAAAGACAAAGCCGATCAGGTTCAGCAGCACCTGGGCGGCGAGGATCGAGGTGCTGTCGGTGGGGTCGTAGGCCGGGGCGACCTCGACCAGGTCGATGCCGACGATCTCATGGTTGCGCGCGGCCAGTTGCAGCAGTTCGAGCACCTCGTAGTAGAGAAAGCCCCCGTGGCTGGGCGTGCCGGTGCCGGGCGCGATCGAGGGGCAGAAGCCGTCGATGTCGATGGTGATATAGAGGCGCGCGCCCTTGGGGATGCGCGCCGCCAAGGCCGCGGTCCCCATCTTGCGGGCCTGGCGCACCGAGATGATGTCACCCCCCATGGCGCGCGCGTCGGCGTAGCCCTCCTGGGAGGTGGAGCTGACATTGCGGATGCCGACCTGGGTGAGGCCGGTGACATAGGGTTTGTCGGCGGCGCGGCGCATCGGGTTGCCATGGCCGTGGCGCACGCCGTGGCGTTCATCGACGAAATCAAGATGCGCGTCGATTTGCAGGATGTGGATGTCGCCCTGGTCATGAAAGGCGTTGATGCAGGGGATGTTGATCGAGTGATCGCCGCCGATGATCACCGGCAGCGCCCCGGCGGCGAGGGCGGCGCGCACGCCGGTTTCGATATTGGCGTGGCTTTGCATGGTGTCGGTATGCACGATGTCGGCGTCGCCCATATCGACGATGCGCACATCCGCGCCAAGGTAGGTCACGTCGTCTTCGTGATCATACGCCCCGCCATGTCCGAAGCTGAACAGGGTCGAGGCCTCGCGCACGGAGCGCGGGCCGAACCGTGCGCCGGGGCGCCACTGCGTGCCGGCATCGAACGGCGCGCCGAGCACCGCCACATCCGCGTCGATGGCCGACCAGTCGCTGACATAGGGGCGCTTGCCAAAGGTCGAAATGCCCACGAAGGGCAGGTTCAGGCGTCCGGTTTCATAGTCATGTCGGGTCATGGTGGGCCTCTGGGAATTGCGATGTGAGTGTGAGCCTGTCGTGAAACAGTGTGACGTGCAAGAAACGAATTGGCCTTTTCCCCACGCGCCATCCGTGAAATAGGGAGGCGTCAAACGATCTGTTCATGGAGAAACGTGATGGAGATTCGTGAGGCACTGACCTTCGATGATGTTCTGCTGGTTCCCGCAGCCTCGAGTGTGCTGCCAAATACGGCGGATACGCGCACCCGCGTGACCCGGACGATTGCCCTCAACATACCGTTGCTGAGTTCGGCCATGGACACGGTCACGGAATCGCGCATGGCGATCTGCATGGCGCAGGTCGGCGGCATGGGCGTGATCCACCGCAACCTGACGATCGAGGATCAGGCCCGCGAGGTGCGCCGCGTCAAGCGTTTCGAGAGCGGGATCGTCTATAACCCGATCACCCTGACCCCGGATCAGACCCTGGCCGATGCCAAGGAATTGCAGGAACGTTACCGCGTCACCGGCTTTCCTGTGGTGGATGCGAGCGGGCGCGTTGTCGGGATCGTGACCAACCGCGACATGCGCTTTGCCGAGGATGAGGACACGCCCGTGCGGGTGATGATGACCTCGGACAATCTGGCGGTGCTGCATGAGCCTGCGGATCTGGATGAGGCCAAATCGCTGATGAAGGCGCGCCGGATCGAGAAACTGCTGGTCACGGATGGCAAGGGCAAGCTGACCGGCTTGCTGACCTTGCGCGACAGTGAACAGGCGGTGCTGAACCCGCAGGCCTGCAAGGACAACCTGGGGCGTTTGCGCGCGGCGGCGGCAACCACCGTGGGCGATGCCGGCTTTGAGCGCTCGCAGGCGCTGATCGAGGCCGGGGTGGACATGCTCGTGATCGACACGGCGCATGGCCATTCCGAAGGGGTGGCGGCGGCGGTGCGGCGCGTCAAGGATCTGGGCAGCGACGTGCAGATTGTCGCGGGCAACGTGGCCACGGGCGCGGCGACGCGCGCCTTGATCGACGCGGGCGCGGATGCCGTCAAGGTCGGTATTGGGCCGGGCAGCATCTGCACCACGCGGATGGTGGCCGGGGTCGGGATGCCGCAACTGACGGCGATCATGGATTGCGTGGCGGCGGCGGGCGATGTGCCGGTGATCGCCGATGGCGGCATCAAGTTCTCGGGCGATTTCGCCAAGGCGATCGCGGCGGGCGCGTCCTGTGCCATGGTCGGCAGCATGATTGCCGGCACGGATGAAAGCCCGGGCGAGGTGATCCTCTATCAGGGGCGCTCCTACAAGGCCTATCGCGGCATGGGCAGTCTGGGTGCGATGGCGCGCGGCAGTGCGGACCGCTATTTCCAGACAGATGCGGCCAGTGACAAGCTGGTGCCCGAAGGGATCGAAGGGCAGGTGCCGTATAAGGGCCCGGCAGGTGCGGTCGTGCATCAGCTGATCGGGGGATTGCGTGCGGCGATGGGTTACACTGGCTGTGCGGATATCGAGGCGATGCGCCACAATTGCGAATTCGTGAGAATAACCTCGGCCGGGTTGATTGAGAGCCATGTGCACGATGTGCAGATCACGCGGGAATCGCCGAATTATAGAATTGGGTAATGGTATTTATTACAGTAGTATGCGGCGCTATCTTGATGTGATGGGGGAGATGAATTGACCCCTGCCGCGCGCGTTCAGGCCGCCATCGGGATACTTGACGCTATCGGCGACGGTATGCCGGCTGAAAAGGCGTTGACGGGGTGGGCGCGGCGGTCGCGCTTTGCCGGGTCGGGGGATCGCGCGGCGGTGCGCGATCATGTCTTTGACGTGTTGCGCGCGCGCCGCTCGCTGGCGGCTTTGGCAGGCGGGCGCGAGGATGGCCGCGCGCTGATGTGGGCGCTGATGTCGCGCGAAGGCATTGATCCCCAGACGGTTTTCATCGGCGGCGCCTATGGGCCGGCCCCCCTCGACGCGGATGAGATCCACCCGGCCAGCGCCAGCGATGCCATTGATCTGCCCGAGTGGCTGATCCCGGTGCTGCGCGCCGATCTCGGCGCGGATTTTGCCGCGACCGAGCAGGCCTTGCGCCAGCGCGCCCCGGTGATGATCCGGGTCAATCTGCGCAAGACCAGCCGTGCGCAGGCGGTCGATCTGCTGGCGGGTGACGGGATTGAGGCCGAACCCTGCGAGATCGCGCCGACCGCGCTGCGGCTGGGTCAGGGGGCGCGCAAACTGGCGCAGACGGCAGCCTATCGCGATGGTCTGGTCGAGTTGCAGGACGGCTCCAGCCAGGGGGCGATGCAGATGCTGGACATCGCGCCGGGCGCGCGTGTGCTGGATTATTGCGCCGGGGGCGGGGGCAAGGCGCTGGCGCTGGCGGCGCGTGTCGATGCCCGGTTTTTCGCCCATGACGTAGATCCTGCGCGCATGTCGGACCTGCCGGCGCGAGCAGCGCGGGCCGGGGTGGCGATCCAATGTGTTGACGGCGATGACCTGTCCCGCGAGGCCGCGTTTGACGTGGTCCTCTGCGATGTGCCCTGTTCGGGCAGCGGGACCTGGCGGCGCGCGCCGGACGCGAAATGGCGCTTTACCCCCGAGCGACTGGCCGAGTTGACCGCCATGCAGGACGACATCCTGGACCGCGCCAGCCGCATGACCGGGCGTCTGGTCTATGCGACATGTTCCCTTCTAAGTGCCGAGAACCAAGACAGGATTTCGGCCTTTCTGCGGCGTCATCCTGGCTGGACTGTCGCATTTTCGCATAATTGGCCGGTGTCGGATGCGGGGGATGGATTCTTTGTGGCGCAGCTTGACCGTGAGTGATAGCGTCAAATTCAACCCTGAGATGTAAATTCAAGGCGTTAAGGCTGCCTTAAACCTTATGGTTCATTGATCAGGGAACCGAACTGGATTTACGGGAACCTGCGCTTGACCTTTGTTTCGCCCTCTTTGCACCCGTTTCGACGCGCTGTCGGGCATTTGCGCCCGCGCGCCGGGCTTGTCGCGCTGGCTGCGATGCTGTTTGGCGGGGCCGCTGCGCTGGTCGGGGATGTCATGGCGCGGGCGCTGCTGTTTGGTATGGCGGGCGTGCTCGGGGCGGCGACGTTCTGGATCGCGGGCGCGGCCTATCTGGCACAGCAGCAAGGCAAACGCGCCGTTGCCATGGTGCGGGACATGATTTTCCATGACGTGGTGCCGGGGATCCTTACCCGCGCTGACGGGGCCATATCATGCTGTAATCAGGCCGCGCAAAAGGCGTTTGGCGCCGACCGGGCACAGACCCTTGCCGGGGCGCTGCAATCGCTGGTGGCCAACCCCGGCGCGCTTCTTTACCGGCTGGAAAGCCGGGCTGCCGCGACCGGATCGGCGCATGAGGATGTGGTGATGCGCAGCGGGCATGTGCGCCTTGGCGTGCACCGCGTCGGGACCGATCAGTTCCTGTGGCGTATCGAACAGGCCGGCGATCTGGTCCCACGGCGTGCTGATCCGGTGCCGTTGCCGATGCTGACGGTGGGGCGGCATAACGCGGTGCTGTTCATGAATGCCGCCGCGCGCGATCTGATCGGGGAACGGGCGCGCACCCTGGACCGGATCTGCCCGAGACAGCCGCTGAGATCCGGGCAGATCAATGATATCAGCACCGCAGAGGGACTCAAATCATGCCTCGTGGTCGAGCTCGAGGGCGTGGCAGGGCGGCGAGAGGTGTTCCTGTTGCCCGGTATCGCCGCCACCGAACGCCAACCGGATGGCTGGGCGTTTTTCGATGAGTTGCCGGTTCCGCTGCTGAAACTGGCCCGCAACGGCGATATACAATTGTCGAACCGCCCCGCGCGCGACCTGCTGGCGTGTGATGGCTGCAATGGCTGCAATTGCACATCCCTGGCCGATCTTCTTGAGGGGTTGGGCCGCTCGATCGCCGACTGGCTTGAGGATGCCGCTCTGGGGCGGGGCAGTGTGCATTCGGAATTCCTGCGTGTGCGTCACGCCGAAACCGAGACCTTCGTTCAGGTCACCCTGAACCGCGCCACCGAAGACGGCGTGCCGGTCCTGATCGCGGTTCTCAGTGATGCGACCGAACTCAAATCGCTTGAGGCGCAATTCGTCCAGAGCCAGAAAATGCAGGCGATCGGTCAGTTGGCCGGCGGTGTCGCGCATGATTTCAACAACCTCCTGACGGCCATTTCAGGGCATTGTGACCTGTTGCTGTTGCGCCATGACCAGGGCGATTCGGATTATGGCGATCTCTTGCAGATCAACCAGAATGCCAATCGCGCCGCGTCACTGGTCAATCAGCTGCTGGCCTATTCGCGCAAACAGACCCTGCGCCCCGAGGTGATGGACCTGCGCGATGCCCTGTCGGATCTGACCCATCTGCTGAACCGGCTGGTGGGGGAAAAGGTCCTCCTGTCGCTCAGGCATGATCCGACGCTATGGTCGATCCGCGCCGACAAGCGGCAATTGGAACAGGTGGTCATGAACCTTGTCGTCAATGCACGCGATGCCATGCCCGACGGGGGCGAAATCACCATCCGCACCGAAAACCTGACACTGCAACAACCGCTGGCGCGGGATCGTGTGGTGGTGGCGCCGGGGCGTTATGTCCAGGTGCGTGTCTCGGACAAGGGCACCGGCATTGCACCGGACAAGCTGCCCAAGGTGTTCGAGCCGTTCTTCACCACCAAGCGGACCGGAGAGGGGACAGGTCTGGGCCTGTCAACGGCCTATGGGATCGTCAAACAGAGTGGCGGTTTCATCTTTGTCGACAGCGAACCCGGAAAGGGCAGTGATTTCCTGCTGATGTTCCCGGCCCATGACGCGGTTGCAGAGGTTCCGAAACTGCCAGCCAGGGAAAAGGCACCGCAAACCCCTGTCGAGGGGGTTGTCCTGC
The DNA here is from genome assembly GCA_934501475.1 of uncultured Roseovarius sp. Taxonomy (GTDB): domain Bacteria; phylum Pseudomonadota; class Alphaproteobacteria; order Rhodobacterales; family Rhodobacteraceae; genus Roseovarius. The sequence continues at coordinate 59,143 of CAKSUL010000001.1, forward strand.
TGGTCGAGGATGAGGCCCCGGTGCGCGCCTTTGCCTCGCGGGCGCTTCAGCTGCGCGGTTTCACCGTGCTCGAGGCCGAATCGGCCGAAGATGCGCTGGAACTGTTGCAGGACGAAAGCCTGACGGTGGATGTTTTCGTGACCGATGTGGTGATGCCCGGCCGGGATGGGCCCAGTTGGGTGCAGGAGGCGCTGAAATCGCGCCCGCAGGTCAGTGTGGTCTTCGTCTCGGGCTATGCCGAAGAGGATTTCGGCGACACGCAGGCGCGCATTCCGAATTCCGTTTTCCTGCCCAAGCCGTTTTCCCTGACCGATCTCACCGATGTCGTGCAGCGTCAACTGGGCTGAGGTTTTGGCGCGGGGGGCGGTGCACGATAGGTGCCGCCGGGGCCGATACTGTCCCAAAGATCGAACTCATGGGCGTATTTGCGTCGCAGCCTCGCGTCGGTCTCATCGCTCAGTTCCAGCGCGGCGGGAGGGGAGGCGTTCATCCGATCGGTTCTGAGCGCGCATCCGATCCGATCTTCCAGAAATCGCTGCAACTCGTCGGGCTCTTCATAGCGAAACAGATGCGTGACCGCAGTGCCATTGCGCTGTGGTTCAAGAAACTTGGCCTGCGAGCCGACATTGGCGAAACCGGGCGTCTGGCCCATCATGTAAGCACTGACAAACGCGTCAAAGCTCATGTCATGGGTGGCATTCGGCTTTCCCTGCATGAACGGGCGCTGGCGATAGCGATACCAACTGCCCAGCCAGCTGACCGGCTCGCGCATCACGGCCATCACCTCGATGCCGTCGCCGATGAATTTCTCGAGCGCGGGGCGAAAGAACCGGTTGTAGCGAAACACCGGCGCATGTTTCAATTCGGGCGGGTCGGTGATGACCATGCTCGCATGCGGGGCCAGCGCGGCCTGATAGGCTGTGGTCCCGGTCTTGGGCATCGACAGAAACACCAGTTTCTGTTTTGCAAATACCAGCATTTCAACGAAACTCCGCTTTCTGCCCCTGCATCCTGGCAGGCGTAAACCACTCTTTAACCCTTATGAGAAAAACTGGGCTGACAAACAATCCTCTTGTAATGTTCTCATTTTGTCCGCATAAGATTGAGAACAGGTCGTGAACATCAAGCAGCGATTGCCGCCCATGGCAGGCTGTGAAATAAGGGTAGGGAAACAATGGCAACGGCAGATCTCTTGACAATGGACAACAAGAAAAGCGCAGACAAGCAGAAGGCGCTGGACAGCGCCCTGGCACAGATCGAACGGCAGTTCGGCAAGGGTTCGATCATGAAGATGGGCGCCAATGCCATTCAGGATATCGAATCGACATCGACCGGATCGCTGGGGCTGGATATCGCCCTTGGGATCGGCGGGCTGCCCATCGGGCGGATCATCGAGATTTATGGCCCCGAAAGCTCGGGCAAGACGACGCTGGCCCTGCATTGCGTTGCTGAGCAGCAGAAAAAGGGCGGGGTTTGCGCCTTTGTCGATGCGGAACATGCGCTCGATCCGCAATATGCCCGCAAACTGGGCGTCGATCTGGATGAGTTGCTGATTTCCCAGCCCGATACGGGAGAGCAATCGCTGGAGATCGTGGACACGCTGGTGCGGTCGGGGGCGGTCAGCATGATCGTGGTCGATTCCGTCGCGGCGCTGACCCCGAAATCCGAACTCGAGGGCGAAATGGGCGATGCCAGCGTCGGGGTTCATGCCCGCCTGATGAGCCAGGCCATGCGCAAACTGACCGGCTCGATCAGCCGCAGCAAATGCACGGTGATCTTCATCAACCAGATCCGCATGAAGATCGGCGTCATGTTCGGCAGCCCCGAGACGACGACCGGCGGCAATGCCCTGAAATTCTATAGTTCCGTGCGCCTGGATATCCGCCGGATCGGCGCGCTGAAGGATCGCGATGAGATCGTCGGCAACGCCACCCGCGTCAAGGTGGTCAAGAACAAGGTCGCCCCGCCGTTCAAGCAGGTGGAATTCGACATCATGTATGGTGAAGGCATCTCGAAGATGGGTGAGCTGCTGGATCTAGGCGTCAAGGCGGGCGTGGTCGAAAAATCCGGCAGCTGGTTCAGCTATGGGGATGAGCGGATCGGCCAGGGCCGCGAGAATGCCAAGAGTTTTCTGAAGGAAAACAGCCGGATCGCGCTGGAGATCGAGGACAAGATCAGGGCCGCGCATGGTCTGGATTTTGAAATGCCGCCCGAGGAAAAGGTGAAGGCGTCAGAAGACGATGATATTCTGGAGGCGTGACGCGCCGCCGGACCGGATGAAATGACGAAAGCCCGGACCCGGTTCCGGGCTTTCTTGCGGTGGACATGAGGGCATCGGACGGCTAGAGCAGACGGGTGATCCTTGGCAGCGAACGCCCCCCGGATCCGGGGGGATCCGGCTGTAACAGGGGCCATGAACCGCCAACGCCATTGCACCATCCGCCGCTTCCAGTCTGAAAGACCCTTCATGCCAACGCTGAACGAAATCCGCTCGACTTTTCTGAATTTTTTTGAACAGCACGATCACCGCGTCGTTGAAAGCTCACCCTTGGTGCCGCGCAACGATCCGACCTTGATGTTCACCAATTCGGGGATGGTGCAATTCAAGAACTGCTTTACCGGGGTCGAGCACCGCGATTATGTGCGCGCGGTCACATCCCAGAAATGCGTGCGCGCGGGGGGCAAGCACAACGATCTGGACAATGTCGGATATACCGCGCGCCACCACACCTTTTTCGAAATGCTGGGAAATTTCAGCTTTGGTGATTATTTCAAGGAACAGGCGATCCCCTATGCATGGGATCTGCTGACCAAGGAATTCGAACTGGACAAGTCAAAGCTGCTGGTCACGGTCTATCACACCGATGATGAGGCGGCGGAGATCTGGAAGAAATACGCCGGGCTCAGCGATGACCGGATCATCCGTATCGCGAGTGATGACAATTTCTGGTCGATGGGTCCGACCGGCCCCTGCGGCCCCTGCACCGAGATTTTCTATGACCACGGCCCCGACATCTGGGGTGGCCCCCCCGGCAGCGCCGAAGAGGATGGCGATCGCTTCATCGAGATCTGGAACCTCGTTTTCATGCAGTATGAGCGGTTCGAGGATGGCACGCAGCGCGATCTGGACATGCAGTCGATCGACACCGGCATGGGGCTGGAGCGGATCGGCGCGCTGTTGCAGGGCAAGCACGACAATTACGACACCGACCTCATGCGCTACCTGATCGAGGCCAGCGCGCATGCCACCAATGTCGATCCTGACGGCGCGGGCAATGTGCATCATCGCGTGATCGCCGATCACCTCAGATCTTCGTCGTTTCTGATCGCCGATGGCGTGATGCCCAGCAATGAGGGGCGCGGTTATGTGCTGCGCCGGATCATGCGGCGCGCCATGCGCCATGCGCATTTGCTGGGCGCGCAGGATCCGGTGATGTATCGGCTGGTGCCTGCGCTGGTCGCACAGATGGGGCAGGCGTTTCCGGAACTGGGGCGCGCGCAACCGCTGATCGAAGAGACGCTGCAACTTGAGGAAACCCGCTTCAAACAGACACTTGAGCGGGGGTTGCGCCTGCTGGATGATGAACTGGCGGCCTTGCCCGAGGATGCGGCCTTGCCCGGTGAGACGGCATTCAAGCTGTATGACACGTTCGGGTTTCCGCTGGATCTGACGCAGGATGCGCTGCGTGAAAAGGGCCGCGCGGTGGATACGGGCGGGTTTGACAGCGCCATGGCCGCGCAAAAGGCCATGGCGCGCGCGGCCTGGTCCGGTTCGGGCGAGGCGGCGGATGCGGCGGTCTGGTTCGACATTGCCGAACAGCACGGCGCCAGTGAATTCCTGGGCTATGACACCGAAACCGCCGAGGGGCAGATCGTCGCGCTGGTACAGGACGCGGCGGCCGTGCAGGCCGCGGGCAAGGGGGAGACGGTGCAGATCGTTCTGAACCAGACGCCGTTTTACGCCGAATCCGGCGGGCAGGTGGGTGACGCCGGGGTGATCCGCACCGAAACCGGCCGCGCCAGGGTGAGCGACACGCGCAAGGTGGCCGGCGTCGTCATTCACATCGGCGAGGTTGTCGAAGGTGAGTTGCGCCGCAGCCAGGCCGCGGTTCTCGAGGTCGATCACGCGCGGCGCAGCGCCATCCGCGCCAACCATTCCGCGACGCATCTGTTGCATGAGGCCCTGCGCCAGGCCCTGGGCGATCATGTCTCACAGCGCGGCAGCCTGAATGCGGCGGACCGTCTGCGCTTTGACTTCAGCCACGCCAAGGCTCTGACCGCGGATGAGATGCGTCGCGTCGAGCATGAGGTCAACGCCCATATCCGTCAGAATGCGCCGGTTGAAACGCGGGTCATGTCGCCCGATGATGCGCGCGATCTGGGTGCGCAGGCCCTGTTCGGTGAGAAATACGGCGATGAGGTGCGCGTCGTGTCGATGGGCCGCGAGGCAGGCTCGGGCAAGGGGGCTGACGGGCAGACCTATTCGCTGGAATTATGCGGCGGCACGCATGTGGCGCAGACCGGCGATATCGGCCTGTTCGTCATGCTGGGTGACTCTGCCTCAAGTTCGGGCGTGCGCCGGATCGAGGCGCTGACCGGGGCGGAGGCGTTTCGCCATCTCAGCGCTCAGGATCAACGCGTTGCCGCCATCGCCGGTGATCTCAAGGCCCGCCCGGAGGAGGTGGTGGCCCGCGTGCGCGCCCTGATGGACGAGCGCAAGGCGCTGAGCAACGAGGTGGCGCAATTGCGCCGCGAACTGGCCATGGCCGGTGGCGCGGGTCAGGGCGATGCGGGGGGCGTCGCGCGCGATGTGAACGGCGTGGCCTTCGTGGCGCAGGTTCTGTCGGGCGTATCGGGCAAGGATCTGCCATCGCTGATCGACGAGCATAAGTCGCGGATCGGCTCGGGCGCGGTGCTGTTGATTGCCGATACCGGGGGCAAGGCGGCGGTGGCCGCAGGTGTCACCGATGACATGTTGGCGCGGGTCTCGGCCGTTGACATGGTCAAGGCCGCAGTGGCCGAACTGGGCGGAAAGGGCGGCGGTGGCCGCCCCGACATGGCCCAGGGCGGCGGCAAGGACGCCAGCAACGCCGACGCCGCAATCGCCGCGGCCGAGGCCCTGATCAAAGGATAAGATACCATGCCCGCACTCTGGATTGGCCATGTCACCGTCACCGACGAAGAGGCCTATGGGAAATACGCCGCCCTTGCCGGGCCTGCCATCGCCGCCCATGGGGGACGGTTCATCGCCCGCGGCGGGCGCTATGTCCAGCTTGAGGGCAAGGAGCGTCCGCGCAATGTGGTCGCACGTTTTGACAGCGTCGAGGCGGCTGAAGCCTGCTATCACTCGCCCGAATACCAGCAGGCGCTGAGCCATGCGCGCGGGGCGTCCGAGCGTGAGTTGCTGATCGTCGAAACGACCGAGTGACCTTTATCTGCGCCGGAACGGATTGGTTCTGCTGTTGCAATATCCGGCGGTCTATCGCGAGGATGAAAAGCTGGAAAAAGCCGGGCACGTGCTGATGCGGCAGGTCGTCTGCAGATAGTCAAAACGTTGTGCCAGATGCAAGAACGGCGCCCCCTCAGGGACGCCGTAAAAGTATTTATATCAACCTATTGCCGGATCAAGTTGATGTATCTCGGGCTCAGGCGGTCTTAGCGTTTCGCTTGCGTTCATGCGGGTCGAGATAGCGTTTGCGCAGCCGGATCGCGTTGGGTGTCACTTCGACCAGCTCATCGTCGTCGATATAGGCGATCGCCTCTTCCAGGCTCATGGTGATCGGCGTGGTCAGGCGCACGGCCTCATCCGTGCCCGAGGCGCGCACGTTGGTCAGCTTCTTGCCCTTCAGCGGGTTCACCTCGAGATCGTTCTCGCGGCTGTGTTCCCCGATGATCATGCCGGTATAGATCTTGGCCTGCGGCCCGATGAACATGCGGCCACGCTCTTCGAGGTTCCACAGCGCATAGGCCACGGATTCACCGTTTTCCATCGAGATCAGAACCCCGGCGCGCCGGCCCGGAATCGGCCCCTTGTGCGGGGCCCAGCTGTGAAACACGCGGTTCAACACACCCGTGCCGCGCGTATCGGTCAGGAATTCACCATGATAGCCGATCAAGCCGCGCGAGGGCACATGCGCGATGATCCGTGTCTTGCCGGCGCCCGCGGGCTTCATCTCGGTCATTTCGCCACGGCGCGGGCCGGTCAGTTTCTCGATCACCACGCCGGCATATGTGTCGTCGACATCGACGGTGACCTCTTCGATGGGCTCGAGGCGTTCGCCGTTTTCGCCCTCGCGCATCAGAACCTGGGGGCGCGATACGCTCAGCTCGAATCCTTCGCGGCGCATGTTCTCGATCAGGACGCCCATCTGCAATTCGCCGCGCCCGGCCACTTCGAAGGCGTCGCCGCCGGGGGTGTCCGAGATCTTGATCGCCACGTTCGATTCGGCCTCCTTGTGCAGGCGGTCGCGGATGACGCGGCTTTGCACCTTCTTGCCGTCGCGCCCGGCGAGCGGGCTGTCATTGATGCCGAATGTGACGGTGATCGTCGGCGGGTCAATCGGCTGGGCCTCGATCGGGTCATCGACCGCAAGCGCGCAGATCGTGTCGGCCACGGTTGCCTTGGACATGCCGGCCAGGCTGACGATATCGCCGGCCTGTGCCTCTTCGATGTCCTGGCTGGCAAGGCCGCGGAACGCCTGGATGCGGGTCACGCGGAACTGTTCAATCTTCTGGCCGATGCGGCTGAGGGCCTGCACGGTGGCGCCCACCTTGATATGGCCGCTTTCGACGCGCCCGGTCAGCAGGCGGCCGACAAACGGATCAGAGCCCAGTGTCGTGGCCAACATGCGGAAATCTTCGTCCTTGCGCATGATCTGGCGCGGAGCAGGGACGTGATTGACGACCAGATCATAGAGCGCCGACAGATCCTTGCGCGGGCCGTTCAGCTCATGATCGGCCCAGCCCGAGCGCCCGGAGGCATACATATGCGGGAAATCCAGCTGATCGTCATCGGCGTCCAGGCTGGAGAACAGATCGAACACCTCGTTCAGGGCGCGGTCCGGTTCGGCGTCGGTCTTGTCGACCTTGTTCAGCACCACGATCGGGCGCAGCCCAAGCGCGAGCGCCTTGGAGGTGACGAATTTGGTCTGCGGCATCGGCCCTTCGGCGGCATCCACCAGCAGAACGACACCGTCCACCATCGACAGGATACGCTCGACCTCACCGCCGAAATCGGCGTGGCCGGGCGTGTCGACGATATTGATGCGCGTGCCCTTCCAGACGACCGAGGTCGGCTTGGCAAAGATGGTGATGCCGCGCTCGCGCTCGATATCGTTGTTGTCCATGGCACGTTCGTCGACGTTCTGGTTGGCGCGGAAGGCGCCGGATTGTTTCAGAAGCTCATCCACCAGCGTTGTCTTGCCGTGATCGACGTGAGCGATGATCGCAATATTGCGAAGGTCCATACGGGTTTTTCCTTGAAGCTTTTTCTGCGCCCTATACGCGGACTGCGCGAATGACCATAGGAAATCCGCCAAATCCGCAGGGTTTCACGGGCGAGCGTGCCATCATCGCACTGTTATTCGTCCGCAGCCCAATCTAGGTGCCGCGCGTCGCGATTTTAAGTCCTGTCGCAGATTAATCCCGAAACACCCTGGTGGCAAGTTGGAGATGGGTGGGCCCGGTCATGCGCAGATCTGCGCCGCTGCCCTGCTTGAACCGGGCAAGGCCGGGGGCGCCCGCGTGATCGACCGCGCCCAGATCAAGCCGCGCATATCCCTGTGCCGCCAGCCAGTTCGATGCACGCCACAGCAGCAGATTATGCGCGTTGCAGTGCCGCCCCTCGGGGTCGGACCAGCCGATGTGATAGGTGGCGGTCGGGGCGTGCAGCAACAGCAGGATATAGGCGATCGGGGTGCCCTGTTTGCGAGCGATGAACAGGCGCGTGCCTTGCGGATCGAGGCGCGCCCAGGCGGTTGTGAACCTTGCGGGAAGGGCGCTGTAGCGCCGCGCCCGACGTTGCGTCAGTTCTAGATCCAGCAACGCTCTGTCCAGGGGCAGGCGCAAGGGGCGGCTCTCGATGAACAGCCCCGCATTCTCAGCCGCGCGCAGGCGGTTGCGCCATTTTCCATGTTGCGTGTGCAGTCGGGTTTGCGCGGGGCGGGTCAGGTCGATTTCGGCCATGGTTTGCGGGCCCGCAATTCTGATCCGCCCATGGTGCGGCAGGATTTCCGCATCTTCGGGGCTATCCCAGGTAATCAGCCACAGCGCGCGGGGGAGATGGGCACCCAGTCGGGCGATGGCGGCGCGTTTGTCGTCCCTGGCCGTGCCGGGATGCCACAGCGGGCCACGCGGCACCCATGCGATCCTGGCCGGGCCGATGCGACGGATGAAAACCTGCGCCAGCCCCACGGCGCGCCCGGTTCCGGTGTTCAGCGTCAGATACCGCGCCTTGCGTCCGAAAGCGGCCAGTGTGCGGGCATAGGACGGATGCTGTTGCAGCGCCGCCAGGGGCGGGGCGGCAATCAGATCGGCAGGGCGCGGCACAATGGTCATCCAGACGATTTGCGCCGTGCCGCCTTAAGATCGGGTTAAATCAGAACGGGATTTCGTCGTCAAAATCGCGGGCTGGACCGCCGCCGCCTGACGGGCCGGATTGCGAGGGGCCGCTGTCATAGCCGCCGCCCTGATCGCCATATCCCGGATCATTGCCGTAGTTTTCGCCGCCACCACGGCTGCCGCCGCCGCCTTCGCTGCGCCCGTCCAGCATGGTCAGGTTGCCGTTAAAACCCTGAAGCACCACTTCGGTCGAATAGCGGTCCTGGCCGGACTGGTCCTGCCATTTGCGGGTCTGCAACTGGCCCTCGATATAGACCTTTGAGCCCTTGCGCAGATATTGTTCGGCGATGCGCACCAGACCTTCATTGAAAATCGCGACCGAGTGCCATTCGGTGCGCTCGCGCCGCTCACCGGTGCTTTTGTCTTTCCACGTCTCGGAGGTTGCGATGCGCAGGTTGCACACCTTGCCGCCGTTCTGAAAGGTGCGCACTTCGGGGTCGCGGCCCAGATTGCCGATGAGGATTACCTTGTTCACTGAGCCGGCCATGTGTCTTCTCCCTGGTCGAGTTGCCTGCCCGTCTTACATCATCGCAGGCCCGTGAAGGAAAGGTTAAATTGTCACCGAATGGGCGAAAAACGTGGCGAGATGCTGCCGATTGGTCGCTCGGAACTGGAAATCCCTGCCGAAGTCGCTATAGTTTCGCAAAACTGGGGACCGGGACAGGTAAAGCTCATGGGGAAACGACTTGGCGTGGCGATCGTGATCGCCCTGGCCACCGCATCCGCGGCGCAGGCCGATATGTTCTCAAAAAAGAGCCGCAGCAAGGTGTTCAAGGCGCAGGTCAGCGTGCTGGATACGCGTGCGGCGGCGCAATACAAGGCCTCTGTGCGCCTGCAACCGCAAAAGATCAACACCCCGACAAAATGGGGCTCGTCCGAGGAATATACCGGGCAGTATCGCGGCGAATACCTGGTAATGGCGCGCGCAGCGGCCACGCAGCACGGTGTTCCCGAAGATCTGTTCCTGCGACTCATCCAGCAGGAATCAGGCTGGAAGCCGACAGCGTTGTCACACAAGGGCGCGATCGGCCTGGCGCAGTTGATGCCCGGCACGGCGCGGGTGTTGCGCGTCGATCCGCATGATCCACGTCAGAACCTTGAGGGCGGAGCGCGCTATCTGGCGCAGCAATACCGCGAATTCGGGTCCTGGCGTCTGGCGCTGGCCGCCTATAACGCGGGGCCGGCGGCGGTCAAGAAATACGGTGGCGTGCCGCCTTATAGTGAGACCACGAATTATGTGAAGGTGATCTGGGGCAGCTGAACTGCCGCGCCCATCGCATTAGCAGTGCCTTTTATCCCTTTGATTTAAGGGCCATCTTTCTCAGATCAGAGGGGCTGTGCCCTGTGTGATGCAGCATGAAGCGTGAGAAATAGGCCGCCGAGGCAAAGCCCAGTTGCGAGGCAATCAGCCGGATCGGATCGGTTCCGTCCGCTAGCTGCACCCGCGCCAGATAGACCGAATATTGGGTCAGCAGATCGGCGGCGGTGATCCCGGCGCAATGTTTGCAGCTGCGGGTCAGATGGGTCGGCGTCACCCCCAGATCGCGGGCATATTCGGCCATCATCTTGCCGCTATGCCCGTCCTGGGCAACCATCGAGCAATAGGCCATCACCAGACGCTCGGCCGCACTGGGGCTGGCGGGCAATTCATGGTCGATCATGGCGCGCCGCAGCCAGACGGTCATCAATGCGGCATGGGCATTCAGCGCCTCGTCATTGAAGGGGCGGGTCTGATTGGCCTCGCGCTGCATGGCGTCCAGCAGCGCGGTCAGTTCGTTCTGGGTGTGGACCTCGCGGATGCGCAGGTGCTGCGGGCTGTCGGGCATCAGCACCGGACCATTGGCCTCGATGGTGCAGACCAAGCCGAAACATTGCTGCCCGGCATCCAGCGAAAACAACGTGCCCGCCGGAATGGCCAGCACATTATGTACACCGACGCCCCGGCGCAGCCCATCGATAGTGGCGCGGGCCTGTCCGCGGGTGATCCAGATCAGCGCATGTTCGGGCAAGGTATGCGGCAGCTCAAGGCGCCAGGGCGCGCCGCGGCTCCATTGGGAAATGGTCATGATCCGTGTATGTGTCGCCATGCGCCTCTTGTCCGATGAAAGTCGTGATTGTGCAAGCTTTGCCCGCTCAATCAGCGATATTCAGCCTGAAATGACCGAAAAACAATAGTCACGGGATCTGCGGTGGCGGCAGCCAATGCCAGGATTTCATCCGGGCGCGAAACCACGAGCGTTGCCGTTTGGCATATTGCCGTGTCGCGATTGTGGCGGCCTGCGCCGCGGCGTCAAGCGAGATTTCACCACGCAGATGCGCGATCAGCGCAGGTGCGCCGATGGCCTTGGAGGACAGCAGCGCCGGATCCCATCCCTCCATGTTCGCGCGCGCCTCTTCCAGCGCGCCCTGCGCGATCATCTGCGCAAAGCGGCGCGCGATCCGCTCGTTCAGCCAGGGTTTCGGGGCATCCAGCACGATGGCGTGGCATTGCGCCAGCGGCAACAGGGGGGCGGGTGTCGTGTCCTGCCATTCGGCCAGCCCGCGCCCGGTGGCCCTGAGCACCTCATAGGCGCGTTGCACACGCGCCGGATTCGCGCGGTCGATTCGCGCCCATGTGGCCCGGTCCAGCGCCTTGAGCATCGCCGCGCTGCCGCCTCTCGCCAGCAGGGCGTCCGCCTCGGCGCGGATATGGGGCGGTGTGGCGGGGATGTCGGCCAGCCCCTCGCTCAGCGCGGAAAAATAGAGACCGGTGCCCCCGACGATGATCGGCCGTTCGCGACCATCCAGCAGGGGCGCCACCTCGCGCAGCCAATGCCCCACCGAATAGGCGGCGTCGCGCGCAACATGGCCATAGAGATGATGCGGAACCAATGCTTCATCCGCGGCCGTGGGGCGGGCGGTCAGGATGCGCCAATTTTCAAACACCTGCATGGAATCGGCGTTGACGATCACCCCGCCATGGCGCGCGGCGATATCCAGCGCCAGTTGCGACTTGCCCGAGGCGGTCGGCCCGGCAATCAGAACCGGGCGATCCGGCGATATGTCGATCTGAGGCTGCATTGGCCCTGTGCCATAACGGTCCCGGCGCGCAAAAGCGAGGCGCAAATCGGCGCATTCCACGCTGTTGTGGCGCGAATGACAGGTGATTTGGCGCCACATCCGGCGCAACCCGTTTTAGGTCATTGAACTTGGCGGACGATTGCACCATTTTGCGCGCAATCTTTTCCGTCCCCAGCCTGGAGCGCCGCACATGACCGACCGGACGACATTCAAACGTGTGATGCTGAAGATCTCGGGTGAGGCACTGATGGGGGACGCGGCCTTTGGTCTGCACCCCCCCACGGTCGAGCGGATCGCCCGCGAGGTCAAGATCGTTCACGACATGGACGTGGAGATCTGCATGGTGATCGGCGGCGGCAACATCTTTCGCGGCCTTCAGGGCAGCGCGCAGGGGATGGAGCGCACCACCGCCGATTACATGGGCATGCTGGCCACGGTGATGAACGCCCTTGCGATGCAAAGCGCGCTGGAAAAGCTGGGCGTGTTCTGCCGGGTGATCAGCGCCATCCGCATGGACGAGGTGGCCGAGCCCTATATCCGCCGCCGCGCGGTGCGCCATCTGGAAAAGAAACGCGTCTGCATCTTTGCCGCCGGCACCGGCAACCCGTATTTCACCACCGACACCGCCGCGACGCTGCGCGCCAATGAAATGGCCTGCGAGGCGATTTTCAAGGGCACCAAGGTTGACGGTGTCTATGACAAGGACCCGATGAAGCATGCCGATGCGGTGCGCTATGACAAGGTGACCTATGACGAAGTGCTGGCCAAGCATCTTCAGGTCATGGATGCCAGCGCCATCGCGCTTGCGCGCGACAACAATCTGCCGATCATCGTGTTCTCACTGGACGAACCCGGCGGGTTCAAGGGGATACTGGCCGGTGAGGGCACCTATACAACCGTGCATGGCTGACGCTAGAGTGCCGGCACACCACGCGCGTCAAGACGCAGGATTTAGAGGATATTTGGCATGGCTGACGATTTCGAGATAGACACACGCGACCTTGAGCGCCGGATGCAGGGGGCGATGAATTCGCTGGGCACCGAGTTTGCATCGCTGCGCACGGGGCGGGCCTCGGCGTCGATGCTCGAGCCGGTGATGGTGGACGCCTATGGCCAGAAAACCCCGATCAACCAGGTCGGCACCGTCAACGTGCCCGAACCGCGCATGGTCACGATCAACGTCTGGGACAAGGGGCTGGTCGGCAAGGTTGAAAAGGCCATCCGCGAAAGCGGGCTGGGCATCAATCCGCAGTTGAACGGCACGATCATCATGCTGCCGATCCCCGAACTGAACGAAGAGCGCCGCCGCGAACTGACCAAGGTCGCGTCCAACTATGCCGAACATGCCCGCGTGGCGGTGCGCAACGTGCGCCGCGACGGCATGGATCGGATCAAGAAGGCCAAGGCCGACGGCATGTCCGAGGATGACCAGAAATTCTGGGAAACCGAGGTGCAGGAACTGACCGACCGCTATATCGCCAAGGTCGATCAGTCGCTCGAGACGAAACAGGCCGAGATCATGCAGGTCTGATGTCCGATCTGCCCGACACGTCGCCCGACACAGCCGCCGTTCTCACCGGCAAGGGCCCGTGTCATGTGGCTGTCATCATGGATGGCAACGGACGCTGGGCACAGGCGCGCGGGCGTCCGCGCCTGTTCGGCCATCATGCCGGTGCGCGCCGCGTGCGCGAGATCGTCGAGGCCTGCCCGGATCTGGGCGTGAAATACCTGACCATCTTTGCCTTCTCGACCGAGAACTGGAAACGCACCCAGACCGAGGTCGCCGGCCTGATGAGCCTGTTCCGCCGCTACATCACCAAAGAGGCGCGGGTGCTGCGCGATGCGGGCGTGCGGGTGCGCTTCATCGGGGATCGGGTCCGGCTGGACAGCAAGCTGGTGACGCTGATGGACGATCTTGAGGCGATGACCGCGCATAACGACAAGCTGAACCTGACCGTGGCGCTGAATTACGGCAGCCGCGATGAGGTGGCGCGCGCCACGAAACGCATGGCGCAGGATGTGGCGTCAGGGCGGCTGGATCCTGAGAAAGTGGATGAAGAAACCCTGCCAAGGTATTTGGATACATGCGTTTTGCCGGATCCTGACCTTGTGATCCGCACCAGCGGCGAGGCGCGGATTTCCAATTTCCTGCTCTGGCAGTCGGCCTATGCGGAATATGAATTCATCGACACGCTCTGGCCCGATTTCACCCGCGAGATTTTCACCGGTCTGGTGCAGAGCTATGGCAAACGCGACCGCCGCTTTGGTGCTGTAAAGGCATGAGTGGGGCGGCGCGTTGGTCTGATCTGGCCCCGAGGCTGATTTCGGCGGCAATCATGCTGGTGATCGGCGCGGCCGAGGTCTGGGCCGGGGGCTGGGCCTTTGCGATCGGGGTCTGGATCGTGGGCGGGCTGATGATCTGGGAACTGACCCGGATGATGGCCCCCGATACACGCGCGCTGCGGATCGGGATGGGCATTCTGGCGGCGGCGGCGCTGGCGCTGTCATGGGTCGGGCCGGGGATCGTGGTCCTGCCGGTGCTGGTGGGGGCGGCGGCCCTCGGGGCCAGCCAGATGCCACGCGACCGCGCGCTTTACCTGATCTATGGCAGCGCGATCCTGCTGGGCTGTCACGCGATGGAGATGCTGCGCGAATTCGCCGGGCTGCTCTGGATCCTGTGGGTGATCTGCGTGGTCATCCTGTCGGATGTGGCGGGATATTTCGCCGGCAAGACATTTGGCGGCCCGAAATTCTGGCCCTCGATCAGCCCCAAGAAAACATGGTCCGGCACGATTGCGGGCTGGATCGGCGCGGCGCTGGCGGGGGCGGTGTTCGGCGTGCTCACCGGGGCGGGGGCGGTGCTGATCGTGGTTTCGGTCATTGTCGGGCTGGCCGGGCAGATGGGCGATATCGCCGAAAGCGCGCTGAAACGGCGGATGCAGATCAAGGACAGCTCAAGCCTCATTCCGGGGCATGGCGGGGTTCTGGACCGGTTCGATGCGATGCTGGCGGCGGCGCTGGCTGCGGCACTGATGTGGGGCCTGGGCGTCCTGCCGGGGCTGACATGAAGCGGGTCAGCATTCTGGGGGCAACCGGCTCGATCGGGCAGAACACGCTGGATCTGATCGCGCGCGCGCCGGGCCAATACGATGTCGTGGCGCTGACCGGCGGGCGCAACATCGCGCAGCTTGCCCGCGATGCCATGGCGCTGGACGCGGATGTGGCGGTCACCGCGCATGAGGACTGTCTGGATGATCTGCGCGCCGCCCTTGCCGGCAGCCAGGTCGAGGCAGCGGCAGGCAAGGCCGCCCTGACCGAGGCCGCAAGCCGGCCTGCCGATTGGGTCATGTCGGCGATTGTCGGCGCGGCGGGGCTGGCACCGGGGATGGCGGCGCTGGCGCAGGGCGGCACATTGGCGCTGGCCAACAAGGAATCGCTGGTCACGGCGGGGCCGCTTCTGATGGCCACCGCGCGCGCGCATGGCGCGACGATCCTGCCGGTGGACAGCGAACATTCGGCGATCTTTCAGGCGCTGGTGGGCGAGGACATGCGCAGCGTCAGCCGGATCATCATCACCGCCTCGGGCGGGGCGTTTCGCGACTGGCCGCTATGCGATCTGGCCGGGGCCAGCGTTGCGCAGGCGTCGAACCATCCCAACTGGGACATGGGGCAGCGGATCACCATCGACAGCGCCTCCATGTTCAACAAGGCGATGGAAGTCATTGAGGCAAAGGAATTTTTCGGCTTTGATCCGACCCGGATCGAGGTGCTGATCCACCCGGAATCCATCATTCATTCGCTGGTCGGGTTCTGTGACGGGGCGCTGATGGCCCATGTCGGCCCGCCGGACATGCGCCATGCCATCGGCTATGCGCTGAACTGGCCCGAGCGGCGCGATCTGCCGGTCGAGCGGCTGGACCTTGCGCGCATCGGCACGCTGAATTTCCGCGACCCGGACCCGGAACGCTATCCCGCCCTCGGCCTTGCGCGGCAGGTGATGCAGGAGGGCGGGTATAGCGGCGCGGTCTTCAACGCCGCCAAGGAGCGCGCGATGGACCATTTCATCGCCGGACGGGTCGGTTTCATGCAGATGAATGATCTGGTCGCCGCCGCGCTGGAGCGCATGGCCGGACAGTTGTCGGGCCTGTCGTCAGGTCCGTCGTCGGGGCAGGGCGGGGATGCGCAAGGCCGTCTCACGCTTGAAAGCGTGGCCCATGCGGACCACGTTACACGCAGTTACATAGATACGCTGATTACCGGCGCAGAATAGGACGGACCCTTGGATATAGCAGCCCTCATCCCGCAGTTCGGCGGGTATTTCATGACCATTCTTGCCTTTGTTCTGGCCCTGTCGGTGATCGTCGCGATCCATGAATATGGTCATTACATCGTCGGGCGCTGGTCGGGGATCAAGGCCGAGGTGTTCAGCGTGGGATTCGGGCCGGTCCTGTGGTCGCGCGTGGACAAGCATGGCACGCGCTGGCAAATCGCGGCGCTGCCTTTCGGCGGCTATGTCAAGTTTCTGGGCGATTCCGGCGCCGCCAGCGCCAAGGACGGTGCGGCCATGCAGGCCATGCCCCCCGAGCGCCTGCGCCAGACCATGCATGGCGCGCCGCTCTGGGCGCGCACGGCGACGGTGGCGGCGGGGCCGGTGTTCAATTTCATCCTCTCGATTCTGGTATTTGCCGGGATCATGATGACCCAGGGCAAGGTGGCCGATCCGCTGACCATCGGTGCGCTGCGGCCGATGCCGGTGCAGGGCGTGGCCTTGCAACCCGGCGATCAACTGCTGGCGATCGCAGGGGTGCGCCTGCCCGATCCGGATGCCGACACCGATGAAAGCGGCGGCTTTGATGCCTTTTCCGGTGCGCTGCCCGATGAAACCCTGCTGGACTATCGCGTGATGCGCGACGGCAGCGAGACAACCGTGGCCGGGCCCCATCCCCTGCCGCCGATCGTGACGCAATTATCGCCCAAATCGGCGGCCTATTCGATCGACATGAATGTGGGCGATGTCGTCACCGCCGTGGATGGCGCGCCCATCGCGTCGTTCCAGCAGCTCAAGGATGTGGTGGAAACCTCGGACGGGCGCGTTCTCAGGCTGGATGTGTGGCGCGACGGCGAAACGCTGGAATTTGCCCTGGCCCCGCGCCGCGTGGACGAGCCGCAACCGGAGGGCGGGTTCAAGACCTCCTGGCGAATCGGCATCGCCGGCGGCTGGGCCTTTGAGCCGGGAACCGTGCGCCTGGGCCCGGTGGCGGCGCTTGGTGGCGGGGTGGCACAGACCTATGCGGTTGCCGAAAGCTCGGTTTCGGGGCTGTGGCATATGGTGACCGGCGCAATCAGTTCTTGCAACATGACCGGACCGATCGGCATCGCGCAGGTATCGGGGGCGATGGCCAGCCAGGGCGCGCAGAGTTTCATCTGGTTCATTGCCGTGCTCAGCACCGCCGTCGGCCTGCTGAACCTGTTTCCGATCCCGATTCTGGATGGCGGGCACCTGGTGTTTTACGGCTATGAGGCCGTCACCGGCAAACCGCCCAGCGACCGCGCGCTGCAACTGCTGATGACGATCGGCCTGGCGCTGATCCTGGGGCTGATGGTCTTTGCGCTGAGCAATGATCTGTTATGCCCCTGATGTCGGCCACGATCATGACTGCCTTTAATTTGCCATAATTGCATATGGGATTTGGCCATATTCCCTTGCGATTCTCCTGCCATGACACAGAATCACATGGGTGGGGCTATGCAACTGATCACTGGCGGGTATCGCGGGCTGGCCCTGCTGTTCAATCTCAACTGGGATCGCTTCCTCTATCTGGGTGCAATTTTCGCAGCACTTCTTGCGGCGGCCTACGTCGGCTCACTCTGAGCGGCGGCCCCGTTGCGGGGCACCGGTCCAGACCGCTGTGCCTTGCACGACACAGAGATAAAATCATCACTTATCAACGATGGGGCCGCGCAGTGCGGGCCCTGTCGTCTCTTACGCCTGTAAAACAAGGCGCGCACGCCCCCCTGAGGCATGAAAACACCCCTGCGAATGCCATTTTGACAAGGTTCGCCAGACCCGTTACTGACATGTGAACAGGGTTGTCTGACTGGGGTTGAGAAATGCAGTATTCCAATCATAAGCGCACGACGCGTGCCATAGGGTCATATCTAAAGCATGTCGTTGCATATGCGCTTTTGATTGGTTTGATTTCATTCACCTTTATGGGGATGGCAGGGCGCGCCGAGGCGCAGAGCTATCGGTTCAGCTCGGTCCAGATCGAGGGCAATCAGCGCATCGAAAGCTCGACCATTCTGACCTACGCGGGAATCGCCCGCGGCCAGACGGTCAGCGCCGGTGAACTGAACGCCGCCTATCAACGCATCCTGGCCAGCGGCCTGTTCGAAAGCGTCGAATTGACGCCGCGCGGCAGCCAGTTGCAGATCACCGTGCGTGAATATCCCACCATCAGCAAGATCGCCTTCGAGGGCAACAAAAGCCTGAAAGACAAGGATCTGGCAGGCTTTATCGAAAGCGCGTCACGGCAGGTGTTCAACCCCGCCAAGGCCGAACGCGACGCCGCCACCATCGTCGATGCCTATGCCGAAAACGGCCGCAGCGCCGCACGCGTCACCCCGCGCGTCATCAAGCGCAGCGACAACCGCGTCGATCTGGTGTTCGAGATTTTCGAGGGCCGCAAGATCGAGGTGCAGCGCATCGGATTCGTCGGCAACAAGGCCTATTCGGACAGCCGCCTGCGCCGGGTTCTGGGCAGCAAGCAGGCCGGTCTGTTCCGCGCGATCATCAACCGCGACACCTTTGTCGAGGACCGGATCGAGTTCGACAAACAGCTTCTGACGGATTTCTATTCGCTGCGCGGCTACGTGGATTTCCGCGTGACCGGCGTGAACGCCGAATTGACCCGCGAACGTGACACCTATTTCATCACCTTCAACATCCAGGAAGGCCAGCAGTTCAAATTCGGCCAGATCACCACCGTCAGCGAGATGACCGGCGTCGATGCCGAGGATTATCAGGCGACGCTGAAGATCCGCCCCGGTGTGGTCTATTCCCCGACCCTGGTGGAAAACGCGATTGCGCGGATGGAACGTCTGGGCGTCAAGCAGGGCGTCGATTTCCTTCGGGTCGAGCCGCGCATCACGCGCAATGACCGCGACCTGACGCTGGATGTGGAATTCGTGATCATGCGCGGCCCCCGCGTCTTCGTCGAGCGGATCGACATCGAAGGCAACACCACCACGCTGGACCGGGTGATCCGCCGCCAGTTCGACGCGGCCGAGGGTGATCCCTTCAACCCGCGCCAGATCCGCCAGAGTGCCGAGCGTATCCGCGCGCTGGATTATTTCGAAACCGCCGATGTGGATGCGCGCGAGGGATCGCGCCCCGATCAGGTGGTCGTCGATGTGGATGTCGAGGAAAAGAACACCGGGTCGCTGACCTTTGGTGCGTCCTATTCCACCAGCAGCGGTCTGGGTCTGTCGCTGGGGTTCCGTGAGCGCAACTTCCTGGGTCGTGGCCAGCAATTGTCGGCCTCCATCGCCGCCAGCGAATCCAGCGCCAACTACAATATCGACTTTGTCGAGCCGGCCTTTCTCGGGCGCAACGTGGCGTTCGGGCTGAATTTCGGTCTGGTCGAAACATCGGACGACTACAGCTTTTACGACACCACCATCGGCACGTTCCGCCCCAGCCTGACCTTCCCGGTCAGCGAGAACAGCCGCCTGACACTGCTTTACACGGCGACCTATCGGGACATGGATGATTTCACCGGGGCCTCGACATTGCTGGCGCAAGAGGCGCTGCAAAGCGGGCGGTTCTCAAGCGGGATCGGCTATGTCTATACGTTTGACACGCGCCGCACCGGGCTCAATCCGAATGCCGGCGTGCTGCTGTCCTTTGGTCAGGATTTCTATGGCCTGGGCGGCGACACCGAACATATCAAGAGCTCGGCCAAGGCGATTGCCCAGACCAAGGTGATGAACGAAGAGGTGACGTTGCGCGCCACGCTCGAGGGTGGGGCCCTGCATTACAGCGGCGGCAAGAGCAGCTTGGCCGTTGACCGGTTTTCGGGTCAGATCATCCGCGGGTTCGAGCCAAACGGCATCGGCCCGATCGAAGGAACCGAGCATCTGGGCGGGGACTATTATGCGTCGCTCAAGCTGGACGCGGAATTCCCGCTGGGCTTGCCCGAGGAATTCGGCATCACCGGCGGTGCGTTCTACGATATCGGCGCGATCTGGGACGTGGATCGCCGGTTGGCGCCGGGGGCGATCATCAACTCGAACGGGTTCGAAGCGCGCCATTCGGTCGGTGTGTCGATGATCTGGCAATCGCCGTTCGGGCCGCTGCGGTTCAACTGGTCGCACGCTCTTGAAAAGCAACCGGGCGACAAGACACAGAACTTTGACCTGACGATCGCATCGCAGTTCTGATCGGGCTCGCCCGCGATTTCCAGATCAGGACCAGCCGGCGCGCCTTGCATCATTCGCTCAAAGGGGGCGTCTTGCCACAGATCCGTGTTTCAGATGTGTTGCGCAACGCGGTGACCCTGCGCCGTGGGGTGGGCGTGATGGCGCTTGGCCTTGCGGCGGCGCTGTGTGCGCCGGGTCCGGTTGCGGTGGCACAGGATGTCGGGGTCGTGCAGAGCGAGGTTCTGGTGATCGATATCGAGCGGTTCTTTCAGGGCAGCCTGCTGGGGCAGCGGATGATCGAGGAATACCAGACCGCGCGCGATGAATTGATCGCCCATAACCGCGAGATCGAGGCCGAGTTGCGCGCCGAGGAACAGGCCCTGACCGAGCGGCGGGCCAAGATGACCCCATCGGCGTTTCGCGATCTGGCGGATGGGTTCGACGCCAAGGTGCGCAGCATCCGGCAGGAAAACGAACTGGCCGCGCGCGACCTTGAGGGCAGCCGCGAGCGCGCGCCGCTGACCCTGATGCGCATGGCCGAACCGGTATTGGTGGAGCTGATGCGCGACGCGGGCGGGACGATCATTCTGGATCAGCGTCAGGTCCTGTTGCGCGCGGATGTGGTGGATATAACCGATCTGGCCATCGCGCGGGTGAATGCGACCATCGGCGATGGTGCGCCACCTGAAACACCAGCCCCAGACCAGCCAACCCCAGACCAGCCGGCCCCCGATCAGCCAGAACCAGAGCCGGCGGAACCAGAGCCGAGCGAGCCATGACACCCGCTCTGCGCCGCTTGCCCATGGCTGCGCAAATTGCTAAAGCGTTGCGACATTTTGTTGAATCGTGACACTATGCCGGAACGCCCACGATGAACGCGGGTGGCGGGCGTGCGGGGGCTGGCACCGGGGGCGCAACCCTGCGCCATCACAGGTCGCGCGGGCCTGACGCCGCAACAAGGACGCGCCCGATGCGAAAGGAAAGCCAGTGACAGACAGCCTGCTCAGCGCCGATATTCACCTGATCCAGCGGCTTATTCCGCATCGCTATCCGTTTCTTCTGGTGGATAAGGTGCGCGATATCGACGGCTATAAAACGGCGACGGGCATCAAGAATGTCACCATGAACGAGCCGCATTTCCAGGGCCATTTCCCCGGCAAGCCGATCATGCCGGGCGTCACCATTGTCGAGGCGATGGCGCAGACGGCGGCGGTGATGGTGGGCACGGCGCTGGACATGGCGGATCGCAACATGCTGGTTTATTTCATGTCCATCGACAATTGCAAATTCCGCCGCATGGTGGTGCCGGGGGATGTTCTGGAAATGCACCTGACCACCCTGCGCGGCAAACCCGGCGGCAAGGTCTGGAAATTCAGCGGCACGGCCGAAGTCGGCGGCGAAATGGCCTGTGAGGCCGAATTCACCGCGATGATGGACCTGAGCGGCGGGGCGTGACGTCGATGAGCGGGGGCGAAACCCGGATTCACCCCTCCGCCGTGGTGGAGCGGGGCGCACAGATCGGCGCGGGCTGCCAGATCGGGCCGTTTTGCCATATCGGCCCGGATGTGGTTCTGGGCGAAAGGGTGCAGGTCAAATCCCATGTGGTGATCACCGGCCAGACCGGGATCGGCGACGACACGGTGATCTTTCCCTTCGCCTGTATCGGCGAGATCCCGCAGGACCTGAAATTCGGCGGTGAAAAGACCCGCCTCGAGATCGGCAAGCGCAACCGCATCCGTGAACATGTGACGATGAACACCGGCACCGCCGGGGGCGGGGGGCTGACGCGGGTCGGTGATGATTGCCTGTTCATGGCCGGCTGTCACGTCGCCCATGACGTGCTGATCGCCAACCGGGTGATCGTGGTCAACAACGCCGCGCTGGCCGGGCATTGCATCATCGACGACGACGTGATCATCGGCGGGCTGTCGGGCGTGCATCAATTCGTGCGCATCGGGCGCGGCGCCATCATCGGCGCGGTGACGATGGTGACGAATGACGTCATTCCCTATGGGCTGGTGCAGGCGCCGCGCGGCGGGCTGGACGGGCTCAATCTGGTGGGGTTGAAGCGGCGCGGCGTGCCGCGCGCCGACATCACTGCGCTGCGCGCCGCGTTTCAGATGCTGGCGCAGGGTGAGGGCGCGTTTCAGGACCGCGCGCGCCGCTTGGGCGAGGAAGCCGAAAGCGAATATGTCCGCCATATCGTCGATTTCGTCGCCGCCGCCAGCGACCGCTCTTACCTGACGCCGGGGCAGGGCTAGGCCCGTGGCGCGGCTGGCCATTCTGGGGTTTGGCGGGGCGTTGCCGGTCGCGATTGCGCAGGCCAATCCCGACGCGATGCAGATCACGCTGAAAGGCATCCCGAGCGCGTTGGGCGCGCCTGCCCGGTGCTTTGAGCTGGAAAAGATCGGCACGCTGTTCGCGGCGCTGAAATCCGCCGGGGTCACGCGTCTGGTCTTTGCCGGGGCGCTGACGCGCCCGCCGCTCAACCCGGCGGCATTTGATGCCGACATGACGCGGATCGCGCCCCACCTGATGCAGGCATTGACGCAGGGCGACGACGCGCTGTTGCGTCAGGTGATCACCGTGTTCGAGGAGCAGGGCTTTGAGGTGCTCGGGGCCTCTGAGGTGCTGCCGGAGATCTGCGCGCAGGACGGGCTGTGCATCGGCCCCGAGCCCACGGCGCGTGACTGGGCCGATGTGGCGCGCGGCGCCGAGATACTGGCCGCGATGTCGCCGCTCGATATCGGGCAGGGCTGTGCGGTGGCGGCGGGGTTGTGTCTGGGCATCGAGACGATACAGGGCACCGATGCCATCCTGCGCTATGTGGCGCAGACCGATCCGGCGCTGAAACGCGGCCAGAAAGGCGTCTATGTGAAGGCCGCCAAACGCGGGCAGGACCTGCGTATCGACATGCCCGCCATCGGCCCCGATACGCTGCGCAATGTGGCGGCGGCGGGGCTGGGGGGGCTGGTGGTCGAGGCGGGCAAGGTGGTGCTGCTTGAGCGCGAGGCAACCCTGCAGGCGGCGCGCGACGCGGGGATTTTCCTGATCGCAAAGGCGCTGTGATGCGGGTGTTCATCATCGCCGGCGAGGCGTCGGGTGACCGGCTGGGCGCGGCGCTGATGGCGGGGCTGAAGTCACTGAAAGATGTTGAGTTTCAAGGCGTTGGCGGGGCGTTGATGCAGGCCGAAGGGCTGGACAGCCGCTTTGCGATGGATGAACTCAGCGTGATGGGCATTGTCGAGGTGTTGCCGAAATACCGCCACCTGAAGCGCCGCATTGCCGAATGCGCCAAGGCGGTTCTGGACATGCGCCCCGATGTTCTGATCACCATCGACAGCCCCGATTTTTCACTGCGCGTCGCCAAACTGGTCAAGCGGCAAAGCACCATCCGCACGGTGCATTATGTCGCCCCCACGGTCTGGGCGTGGCGGGCGGGGCGCGCACGCAAAATGGCCCGCGTGATCGATCATGTGCTGGCACTGTTCCCGTTCGAGCCGCCGTTCATGCAAGCCGCCGGGATGGAGTGCGATTTTGTCGGGCACCCTGTCGTCGCCGAACCGGTGGCAAGCGCCGCCGACATCGCCGCGTTTCGCGCGCATCACGGCTTTGGCGACAGCCCGATCGGGCTGATCCTGCCCGGATCGCGCCGCGGCGAAGTAAGCCGCCTCACGCCGATTTTCGGGCAGGCGATGCGCCCGGTGCTGGCTGCGCATCCCGATCTGCAACTGGTGATTCCGACCACCCACAATACCGCCCCCCTTGTGCGCGACGCGGTGAAATCATGGCTCAGGGCGCCGGTCATCCTCGACCCCAGGGATATGGACAGCGCGGCCTGGAAGGCGCAGAAATCCGCGGCGTTCAAGGCCGCTGACTGGGCGCTGGCCGCGTCGGGCACCGTGTCTCTGGAACTGGCGGCCAGTGAAACGCCGATGGTCATCGCCTATGATGTCAACTGGTTGAGCCGCCAGATCATCGCCGCGATGCTGAAGGTGGACACGCTGACGCTGGTCAATCTGGTGAGCGAGACGCGCGACATCCCCGAATGCAACGGCAAGCATTGCAACCCTCCGGAAATCGCGGCCGCGCTGCTCAGGGTGATGGCCGATCCTGATGCGCAACTGGCCGCGATGCGCATCACCATGGAGCGCCTGGGCAAGGGCGGCGAGGCCCCCGGCCTGCGCGCCGCCAAGGCGGTTCTGGCGCGCCTGCCAGGGTAGGGTTCAGCCCTGCGTCCCGCGCCAGATCCAGCCGCCGCCATAGATGCGGCTGCTGTCGTTGTCGTAGAACACGCAGGCCTGACCGGGTGAGACACCTTCTTCGGGGGTCAGCAATTCGACCTCGGCGGTGGTGTCCGACAGCGGGCGGATGATCGCGGCGCGCGGCGGGCGGGTCGAGCGGACCTTGACCGACAGGTGCCATTCATCGCGGCTCGTGAACGGCGCATCGCCCAGCCAGTTGATTTCGCGCACGGGGATGGTGCGGGTGCTCAGCATGTCCTTGGGCCCGACGATCACGCGCTTGGCGTCGACATCCAGTTTCACCACATAAAGCGGGTCGGCCAGACCGCCGATGCCCAGGCCGCGCCGCTGGCCGATCGTGTAGTGCAACACGCCGTCATGCCGGCCCAGGACATTGCCCTCGACATCGACGATATCGCCCGGCTCGGCGGCGCCGGGGCGCAGTTTCTCGATGACGCTGGCATAATCGCCATTGGGCACAAAGCAGATATCCTGGCTGTCGGGCTTGTCCGCCACGCTCAGCCCGTATTTCGCCGCCAACGCGCGGGTGGCATCCTTTGACGGCAGATGCCCCAGCGGAAAGCGCAGGAAATCCAGCTGCTCGGGCGTGGTCGAGAACAGGAAATAGCTTTGATCGCGGTTGGCATCGGTGGCCGAGTGCAGTTCCGGCCCATGGTCGCCCATCTTGCGCTGGATATAATGCCCGGTCGCCATGCAATCGGCGTCCAGATCGCGGGCGGTTTCCAGCAGATCCTTGAATTTCACCCGCTCGTTGCAGCGGATGCAGGGCACGGGGGTGGCCCCGGCAAGGTAGCTGTCGGCAAATTCGTCGATCACCGCATCCTTGAAGATGTTCTCGTAATCCAGAACATAATGCGCAAAGCCCATTTCCTCGGCGACGCGGCGGGCGTCATGGATATCGAGCCCGGCGCAGCACGCGCCCTTTTTCGCCAGCGCCGCGCCGTGATCGTAAAGTTGCAGGGTCACGCCGACAACGTCATAGCCCTCTTCGGCCAGTTGCGCCGCCACGACCGAACTGTCGACGCCGCCGGACATGGCCACGACGACGCGGGTTTCGCTTTCGGGCTTGGCAAAGCCGAGTGAATTCAGCGGATGGGCGGTATCGAGCGCCATTCTGGCCTCCGGTTGTGGGATATGTGATCGAAAAACGTGCCGCATTTTAGCGGTCTTGCTGGGGCGAAAATCACCCGTTCGCCCGTCATATGGGCTGTTTCGGGGTGATTCTCAACCATGGGCAGGGGAATAGCGGGATGTTTTAGAACAATGTGAATCACTCTGCGCGCCGGGTTTCAGGCGATGTTAAGGCGCAGATCGCCACTCTGACCTTGTTGTTCACAA
>CAKSUL010000002.1 GCA_934501475.1 uncultured Roseovarius sp.
AGCATAATAAGAGGAGGATGGCCAATGTGGTTGTTCCTGGCGTTTTTGGCGGTTCCGATGATCGAAATCGCGCTGTTCATCCAGGTCGGCGGCCTGATCGGACTGTGGCCGACGCTGGCAATCGTGGTCCTGACCGCGATTCTGGGCACCTGGCTGGTGCGCACGCAGGGTGCGCTGGCCATGCAGGATCTGCGCGCCTCCTTCTCGGCGCGGGGCGATCCGGCCGAGGCGCTGGCCCATGGCGCGATGATTCTGGTGGCCGGTGTCTTGCTGCTGACGCCGGGATTTTTCACCGATGCGGTCGGTTTTGCGCTGCTGATGCCGCCATTTCGCCGCGCCGCCTTTGCCTGGCTGCGCAAGCGTGTGCATGTTCAGGCCTTCACCACCGGCGATCCCGACCCCCGGCACAGACCGGCGCAGCCCGATATTCTGGAAGGCGACTATGTCGAGGTCGATCCCCCCGCCAATGACGGCCGCGCGCCTTCGGGCTGGACTAAGGATTGAGGCCGCCCAAGCGACCTGCTAAGGCAGAACGCAACATTTGATACATAAGGAGATTGCGATGGAAGAGAAAGAAAACGGCGCGGCGGCCCCTGCACAGGCGGCCCCCCAGATCAAGATGTCGACGCTGACCCAGTTCGTGCGCGACCTGTCGTTTGAAAACGTCCTGGCTCAGCGCGGCACCGGCGGCGAAGTGCACCCCGACGTCAAGGTGCAGGTCAATCTGGACGCCAAGAAGCGCGGCGGCGAGCATCAATATGAAGTGATCATCAAGATCAAGGTCGAGTCAAAGAACAAGGGCACCGAAGAGACGCTGTTCCTGCTGGAAATGGAATATGCCGGGGTGTTTCAGATCGAGGGCGTGCCGGATGATCAACTGCATCCATTCCTGATGATCGAATGCCCGCGCATGATGTTCCCGTTCCTGCGCCGAATCATCAGCGATGTGACCCGCGATGGTGGCTTTCCGCCGCTTAACCTGGAAAACATTGATTTCGTTCAGATTTATCGCGGTGAGATTGCCCGCCGTCAGGCCGAGCAGGCCGCGGCATCGGACGCGCCGCTGGTCTAGGGCCATTTCGGCGCTTCAGTCGAACTTGCGCCAGAGCGCTCCGTCGCCCATGTCATCGACAAATCCGGCATGGGCGGCAGCCTCATCCGCTGTCAGGCGCGAGGGCAGGGGCACAGGCCTTGGCGCGGGTCGCCAATCGGCGTTCCGCATCGTCTGATCGCTTGTCGGTTGGGCCGCGCCCAGTGCGAAATCGGGTTGGCGCCCGCCGATCAGTTCCAGATAGACCTCAGCCAGAATTTCCGAGTCAAGCAACGCGCCATGCAGCGTGCGCGCGCCGTTGTCGATCCCGAAACGGCGGCACAGCGCATCCAGCGTTGCGGGCGAGCCGGGAAATTTCCGGCGCGCAATGGCAAGCGTATCAATCGCCTGTTCCCACGGCAGCTGCGGGAGCTTGACCCAGCCAAGTTCCGCGTTCAGGAATTTCATGTCAAATGCGGCGTTGTGGATCACCAGCTTGGCATCGCCGATGAAATCCAGAAATTCCTGCGCGATCTTCGCGAAAACCGGCTTGTCGCGCAGGAAATCATCGCCCAGCCCGTGAACCTGAAATGCCTCATCGGGCATCGCGCGCTCGGGGTTGATATATTGATGATAGGTGCGCCCCGTCGGCATGTGATTGAACAGCTCGACACCGCCGATCTCGACGATCCGGTCGCCCTGTCCGGGCTCAAATCCGGTGGTCTCGGTATCAAGGACGATTTCGCGCATCTGCTTGGCCTTCTCGGATCTGTTTCAATATCGCCTCGACCTGCCGGGTCGCGTGCTGGATCGTGTCGGTAAGGATGACATAATCGGCGCGGGCGCGTTTTTCCTCGTCGGGCATCTGTTTTGCGAGGATGGCGTCAAGATGCGGTTCTGTCATGCCTTCACGTGCCAGAACGCGCATGCGCTGAACGTCGGCGGGCGCGCTGACGCAGACCACCGCATCGACGTGTTTTTCACCACCGGTTTCAAACAGCAGAGGAATATCAAGCACCACGATATCCGCTGTGGTCTGCGCCAAGAACGCGGCGCGGTCCTGCGCAACCAGCGGATGCACGATCTGCTCGATCCGGGGCAGGGCGGATGGATCTGCGGCGATGATGGTTTTCAGGACCCCGCGCGAAATCGCACCGTCAACGACCGCCGTCGGAAAAGCAGCGCCCAGCGGATCGACAGCCGCGCCGCCCTTTGCATAGAGCCGCCCAACAGCCGCGTCCGCGTCCCATACATCACAGCCGCGTTCGCCAAACAGGCGCGCGGTGGTGGATTTGCCCATGCCGATGGATCCGGTGAGGCCCAGAAGAAACGTCATCGCAGCGCCGCCGCCCGCGTCGCGGTGTCCACTTCGGGGCGCACCCCGAACCAGCGTTCAAACCCCGGCACCGCCTGATGCAGCAACATGCCCAGGCCATCCACAGTCTGGCATCCCATCTCATCCGCCACCTCAAGCAATCTGGTCTTGAGCGGCGCATAAACCAGATCGGTGACGACCGCGCCCTTTTGCAACCCATCAAGGGGAACGCGCAAAGGCGGCTTGCCGATCATGCCCAGCGACGTGGTGTTGACCACGGTGCTGCAAAACTCAAGCATATTGCCCGCCTGAACCCAGTCAAACACGCGAATCCGCTTGCCGAATTCAGCCTGCAGCGCCTCGGCGCGCACGCGTGTGCGGTTTGAGATCAGAATTTCGGGAACGCCGGCATCCAGAAGCGCGGCAATCACGGCGCGCGCCGCACCACCCGCCCCCAAAAGGGCCGCGGGGCCCGCCTTGGGATCCCAGTTGACGGGCGCGCTTTGCAGATTTTTTATGAACCCGTACCCATCTGTATTATCGGCATGAATCTTGCCATCCTTGCGAAAGATCAGCGTATTTGCCGCGCCGATAAGAATGGCCCTGTCCGTCACCAGATCAGCGATCTCCAGCACTTTCTCCTTGTGCGGAATCGTCACGTTCACCCCGACAAACCCCGCTTTGGGCAAGGTGCGCAAGACCAGTTCCAGATCGTCGGTTTGCACATGCATCGGAATGTAATGGCCCTTGATGCCCATCGTCGTCAGCCAATGACGATGGATCTGGGGCGATTTGGAATGCGCAATCGGCGAACCAATGACACCGGCCAAGGGTATTTCCGTCGGATTCATGTCTCTAGATCTCCGCGCGTCGTCAGAAAGGTCAGCAACTCTAGCAATGGTAACCCCAACACCGCAAAGTAATCACCGTCTATACGGGAAAACAACCGAATGCCCTCTTCTTCCAGTTTATAGGCCCCGACAGCATGTTGGATACTCTCCCAGTTGCGATCAAGATATGACGCCAGATAAGCGTCGGACAGATCCCGCATCGTCATGCGCACGGTCGAGACATGACGCCAAAGCGGTGTGTTGTCACGATAGACAACCACGGCCGACAGCAATTCATGCGTCGCGTTGCGCATCGCGCGCAACTGCTCCATCGCACGCGCCTTGTCTTGCGGCTTGGACAATAGCGTGTCGTTGAAACTGAGGACCTGATCACAGCCGATCACAACGGCATCGGGGCTCTTTGCGCTGATCTTGCGGGCTTTCATCTCGGCCAATGTGTCGGCAATATCGCGCGGCGCGGCACCCTCACCGATCAGGGCATCGCGGGCCTGATCCTCATCGATGCGGGCCGGCACGGCGGAATGCACCACGCCGGCGTTGCGCAGCATCTGCTGGCGAATGGAAGATTGCGAGGCAAGGATGATGTTGGCGGACATGTGGATAACCCAAGGGACAGGATGCGTGTGAAAAGGGGCGGTTCTGCCGTTTATCGCGAACCGCACCGCTTTGTCCAAGAGTCCGGTGATCCCCAACCCGGTTATCCCGGTTCATCCCTCTGTGGGCGATGATAAGTTTTTACTGTGTATAACGGAACCACCCGAAAGCCGTCGATAGGTTATCCCCAGGAGTTGAGAGATTGGGCATCTGATAGTATCGCTATTTATCAATGCTCTAGCCGTGTTTATCATGATCCTTTCACAGGGGGTGGATGGTTTCATACAGGAATTTCTGCTGTGCAGCATTCCCGGCATATCCTAATAATCCACAGAAAAGAGCGCCCCTACGAAATCATCATCCTTTCTTATCTTTCTATTTTATATATAGAGAGAGACCGGAAAACCGGGGAAAACCATGCAGGACTTTCTGATCTCACTCTATCCGTGGACCAAGGCGTTCCATATCATGTCCATCATCGCCTGGATGGCCGGGTTGTTTTACCTGCCAAGGCTGTTCGTTTACCACGCTGAGAAATCAGTGCCGGGTGACAGCCGCGATGAGGTGTTTCAGGTGATGGAGGTGAAATTGCTCCGCCTGATCATGAACCCGGCGATGGTGGCCGCGTATGTGTTTGGGCTGATGTTGGTGTTCACGCCCGGAATCGTCGATTGGTATGCGATCTGGCCCTACACCAAGGGCGCGGCGATCCTGGTCCTGACGTGGTATCATCATTGGCTGGGCTGGCGGCGGCGCGACTTTTCCAAGGGGCAGAACACGACCAGCGGGCGCACATTCCGCCTGATGAATGAGGTGCCGACCATTTTCATGGTCATCATCGTGATTTCCGTGGTGCTGCGGTTCTAAGGTTTGATTGACTCTTTCGTGTGGGCGCGGTATCTGCGCGGTCAGGCCCCCGTTCGGGATCGTCGTTTTCCATAGAAATAATATCGTCCGCGCGCAGTCAGCGCGGCGCAAGGTGTATGTCATGACCGAGGAAATCCTGAACCTGTCCGATCTGAAGGCACAAACCGCCAAGGATCTGTTGGCGTTGGCAGAAGATCTTGAGATCGAAAACGCCTCGACCATGCGCAAGGGCGAGATGATGTTTTCGATCCTCAAGGAACGCGCCGAGGATGACTGGACCATTTTCGGCGACGGTGTTCTTGAGGTCTTGCAAGACGGTTTCGGGTTCTTGCGCTCGCCCGAGGCGAATTATCTGCCGGGCCCGGATGACATCTATGTGTCGCCCGAGATGATTCGGAAATATTCGTTGCGCACCGGCGACACGATCAATGGCGAGATAAAGCAACCCGATGATACCGAACGGTATTTCGCGTTGACCAGCGTCTCGGAGATCAACTTTGAAAGCCCCGAACGTGCGCGCCACAAGATCGCATTCGACAACCTGACGCCGCTCTATCCGGATGAGCGGTTCAAGATGGAGCTGGATGACCCCACGGTAAAGGACCGCACTGCGCGGATCATCGACCTGGTTGCCCCGATCGGCAAGGGCCAGCGGTCCCTGATCGTGGCGCCGCCGCGCACCGGTAAGACTGTGATCCTGCAAAACATCGCGGCCAGCATCGAAAAGAACCACCCGGAATGTTATCTGATCGTGCTTCTGATCGACGAACGCCCCGAAGAAGTGACCGATATGCAGCGTTCGGTCAAAGGCGAGGTGATTTCCTCAACCTTCGATGAACCGGCAACCCGCCACGTGGCGGTCAGTGAGATGGTGATCGAAAAGGCCAAGCGCCTGGTCGAGCATAAGCGAGATGTTGTTATTCTTTTGGACTCGATCACAAGACTTGGTAGGGCCTACAACACAGTCGTGCCGTCCTCGGGCAAGGTTCTGACGGGTGGTGTGGACGCCAACGCCTTGCAACGCCCGAAACGTTTCTTTGGCGCGGCGCGCAATATCGAAGAAGGCGGGTCGTTAACCATCATTTCAACCGCGCTGATCGACACCGGCAGCCGGATGGACGAAGTGATCTTTGAAGAATTCAAGGGCACCGGCAACTCGGAACTGGTTCTGGATCGCAAGATCGCCGATAAACGCATTTTCCCGGCGATTGATATCCTGAAATCCGGCACCCGCAAGGAAGAGCTGCTGGTCGACAAGATCGATCTGCAAAAGACCTTCGTGCTGCGCCGCATCCTGAACCCGATGGGCACCACGGACGCGATCGAGTTCCTGATTTCCAAGCTGAAACAAACCAAGTCAAACGCCGAGTTCTTTGATTCGATGAATACCTGAACCGGGTTTGCATTGCGGGGTAACCCCGATGGACACCATTTTTGCACTGGCCAGCGCACAGGGTAAAGCAGGCGTCGCGGTCCTGCGCGTATCGGGCCCGCATGCCTTTGCCGCATGCGCCGCGCTGTGTGGTGATGTGCCGACGCCGCGTCATGCGGCGCTGCGCATCCTCAGAGATGCGGATGGTGTCCGCCTGGATCAGGCATTGGTGCTGAGTTTCGCCAGGGAGTCCAGTTTTACCGGCGAAGAAACCGTTGAATTTCAAACCCATGGAAGCGTGGCCGTGGTATCGGCCATCCTGTCGGAACTGTCGCGCCAGCCGGATTTGCGGCTGGCTGAACCCGGTGAATTTACCCGCCGCGCGCTGGAAAACGGCCGCATGGATATCGCGCAGGTCGAGGGCCTCGCTGATCTGATAGATGCCGAAACCGAGGCCCAAAGGCGCCAGGCGCTGCGCGTGTTGTCCGGTGATCTGGGACGGCGCGCCGAAGAATGGCGGCGCAATCTGATTCGCGCTGTCGCTCTGCTGGAGGCGACGATTGATTTCGCCGATGAGGATATCCCCGTCGACGTCTCGCCCGAGGTGAGTTCCCTGATCGATGCTGTGATCAGGGGCCTTGAAGCCGAGATTGCCGGCGCGCAGGTCGCAGAACGCGTTCGATCCGGGTTCGAGGTGGCAATCGTTGGCGCGCCGAATGTCGGAAAATCCACGCTATTGAACGCCTTGGCCGGCCGGGACGCGGCGATCACCTCTGAGATTGCAGGCACCACGCGGGATGTGATTGAGGTGCGGATGGATCTGGATGGGTTGCCGGTTACCGTGCTGGATACGGCCGGAATACGTCGCACCGACGACGCGATCGAAATACTGGGCGTCGAATTGGCGCGCAAACGTGCTGCTGCCGCCGATCTGCGGGTGTTCCTGGGTGAAATAGCGCCGGAAGACGGGATATCGGTCTGCCCCGGCGATATCATGGTAAAGGCCAAAGGTGATTTGCTGGATGATCCGACCGGTGCTATATCCGGGCTGACGGGGCACGGCGTTGCGGACCTGATTGCCAGAATTACCGAAACGCTGCGGATGCGGGCCGCTTCGGTCGGGCTGGCAACGCGTGAACGGCACCGGATCGCGATGACGCGGGGGCTGATCGGCTTGCAAGCTGCGCAAATGCTGATTGCGGGCGGGGCTGAATCCGCCGATATCGCGGCGGAAGAACTGCGCACGGCGATCAGGGCGCTTGATTCTCTGGTTGGACGTGTCGATATCGAAAGCGTCCTGGACGAAATCTTCGCTAGCTTCTGTCTGGGAAAGTAAGGGGTGTTTCACGTGAAACAATTGGACTTTGACGTAGTGGTAATCGGCGGCGGACATGCCGGGGCCGATGCGGCCTGTGCATCGGCCAGAATGGGCGTTCGCACCGCGCTTGTCACCCTGTCCTGGGATGGAATTGGCGTTATGTCGTGCAACCCGGCTATTGGCGGGCTGGGCAAGGGGCATCTTGTCCGCGAAATTGATGCATTGGACGGTGTCATGGGGCGCGTTGCCGATCAGGCGGGAATTCAGTTCCGCCTGTTGAACCGTCGCAAGGGCCCTGCCGTTCAAGGGCCGCGTGCGCAGGCGGATCGGCTGATCTATCGTGAGACCATGCAGAGGCTGGTCAAAGACCAGATAAATCTGAGCGTTATCGAGGGCGAAGCCTGTGATTTCCTGATGAAAGGCGACCGTGTTTGCGGCGTTGTGCTGGATGATGGCGCCGAACTTCGAGCGGATGCGGTTATCCTCACCACGGGGACATTCCTGCGTGGGGTCATTCATATTGGCGATGTCTCGCGGCCCGGCGGCCGCATGGGGGATCGACCATCGATCAAGCTGGCGGAAAGAATTGACACCTTCGGCCTGAACCTCGGGCGTCTGAAAACCGGAACACCGCCGCGTCTGGATGGAAAAAGCATCAATTGGGATGACCTGGAAATGCAGCCGGGCGATGACGACCCGGTCCTGTTCTCGTTCATGTCAGGCGCACCCACAGCGCGTCAGATTTCTTGCGGCATCACACATACGAACACCCAAACGCATGATATCATTAGGGAAAACCTGAGCCGATCCGCGATGTATGGCGGCCATATCGACGGGATCGGACCGCGATATTGCCCCTCGATCGAGGACAAGATCGTCCGCTTTTCCGATAAGGACTCGCATCAGATATTCCTGGAACCCGAAAGCCTGTCCAATGATGTGATTTATCCAAATGGCATCTCGACGTCATTGCCGGAAGAGGTTCAGGTGGATTATGTCCGCTCGATCAAGGGGCTTGAGGGTGCCCGGATCGTGCAGCCTGGTTATGCCATCGAGTATGACTACGTTGATCCGCGGGCGCTCGATTCGACATTGGCAGTGAAATCCGTGCCGGGCCTGTACCTGGCCGGTCAAATCAACGGCACAACCGGATATGAAGAGGCCGCGGCACAGGGCCTGGTCGCCGGTTTGAATGCCGCATTGTCGGTGACCGGCAAAGACCCGGCCTTTTTCAGCCGCTCAGACAGCTACATCGGCGTGATGATCGACGATCTGATCACAAGAGGCGTGAGCGAACCGTATCGCATGTTCACCTCGCGGGCGGAATTCCGGCTTTCTCTTCGGGCAGACAATGCGGATCAACGCCTGACGCCAAAGGGTATCGAACTTGGCTGTGTTGGTGTTGAGCGCAGAGCACGCTTTGATGAAAAACTTGAGCGTTTGACCAAGGCGCGCGATTCGATCTGCGCCGTGGCGTTCACGTCCCGCGATCTATCGGCGATCGGTGTCGAGGCCAATCAGGACGGCGCGCGCCGAACCGGGTTTCAATTGTTGTCGCATCCGCATATCGGGTTTGAACATCTGGTGAAGTTGAATCCTGAGTGGGATAAGATCGACGCGCAGTCGCGCGATCAACTGGCGAAAGATGCGCTATACGCCACCTATATCGACCGTCAGAAACGCGACGTCGAATCCATGAAGAAGGACGAGGCCCACGCGATTGCGCCGGATTTCGACTTTGATTCGATCGTTGGCCTCTCGAATGAGTTGAAGATCAAGCTGAAGGCTGTAAGACCGTCGAATTTGGCTCAGGCGGCAAAGATCGACGGGATGACGCCAGCGGGATTGTCGATCTTGCTGGTCCGCTTGCGGCAAACTGCCCGCGAAAGATCAGCAGGATGATGAATAGCCTGCCGGATGTTTCACGTGAAACAACAGAAATGTTGGAAAATTATGTTGATCTGCTGAGGAAATGGAACCCCAGGATCAACCTCGTGTCCCGGTCAAGCATGGATGACGTCTGGCAGAGGCATATCCTTGATTCGATGCAGGTTTTCGATATCGCGCAACCCGCAACCGGGCATTGGGCTGATCTGGGTTCGGGCGGGGGCTTTCCCGGCCTGGTCGTCGCGATCATGAGCCGATCGGGCACCGGGTCGCTTGCGGTATCTTTGATCGAGAGTGATCAAAGAAAGGCGGCGTTCCTGCGCACAGTTGTGCGCGAGTTGGACCTGAACGCCAAGGTGATATGCGGACGTATTGAGCAGGTGCCACCGTTGAACGCTGATTTCCTTTCGGCGCGCGCCTTGTCTGACCTCACTGGTTTGCTGACATTTACCGAGCGGCATTTGTCCAAGGGGGGCGTGGCGCTGTTCCCCAAGGGTGAGAACTGGCAGAAAGAGCTTGAAGACGCAAAAAGCAATTGGAACTTCGATTGCCAGGTTGTTACAAGCAAGACGGAACCCGCATCCGCAATTCTCAAAATCACAGGAGTGACCCGTGTCTGACCCCACGCGCCCACGCGGTCCCAGGATCATCGCGATCACAAATCAAAAAGGCGGGGTCGGAAAAACCACGACAACCATCAATCTGGGGGCGGCACTGGCCGAAGCCGGCCGGCGCGTGTTGATCGTCGATCTGGATCCGCAGGGTAACGCGTCGACGGGATTGGGAATTGAGGCGGCCGACCGTGAGTTCACCACTTATGAATTGTTGCTTGAGGAAAATTCCCTGGCTGATGTGATCAAGCAAACCGCCGATGACAACCTGATGATCATTCCGGCAACCGTTGATCTGAGCTCGGCCGATATCGAATTGATCTCAAACGAAAAAAGAAGCTTTCTGTTGCATGACGCGCTGCGCCAGAAAGATATCGACGCCTTCGCGCTGGATTATGTCCTGATTGATTGTCCGCCGTCCTTGAACCTGTTGACGGTCAACGCGATGGTTGCGGCGCATTCGGTTCTCATCCCGCTTCAGAGCGAATTTTTTGCGTTGGAAGGGCTGTCTCAGTTGATGCTGTCGATACGCGAAGTCCGCCAGACCGCGAATCCCAACTTGAGGATCGAAGGTGTCGTGCTGACCATGTTCGATGCCCGCAACAACCTGTCCGGGCAGGTTGAACAGGACGCGCGCGAAAACCTCGGGGATCTGGTTTTCAAGACACTGATCCCGCGGAATGTGCGTCTGAGCGAGGCGCCATCATACGCCGCTTCTGTGTTGACTTACGATTCAAATTCCAGCGGAGCCAGGGCGTATCGGGCGTTGGCCCAAGAATTGATGCGCAACAACGCGACGGGCGCGGCATGATCACAGGAGACAGAAATGGCTGATAAGAAACCGAAACAACGCGGGCTTGGTCGGGGGTTGTCTGCGTTGATGTCCGATGTCACGGATTCAGCGTCGGGGGATCAATCCGCAGTCCAGCCTGATCTGTTGGTGCCGATCGAGAGGGTCAAGCCAAATCCGGATCAGCCGCGTCGCCATTTTGATCAGACGCGGCTGGATGACCTGGCGGCGTCGATCAAGGAAAAAGGCATCATTCAGCCCTTGATTGTCCGACCGCGCCCCGGTGTTGAAGGTGAATATGAGATCGTGGCGGGCGAACGGCGATGGCGTGCGGCGCAGCAGGCGCAATTGCACCGAATACCGGTGCTTGTTCGCGAAATGAACGATACCGAGGTTCTGGAAGTCGCGATCATCGAGAATATCCAGCGCGCCGACCTTGATCCTGTCGAAGAGGCGGCCGGGTATACCCAGCTGATGGAGAAATTCGGCCATACCCAGGAAAAGCTGGCTGCCGCGTTGGGCAAGAGCCGCAGTCACATCGCAAACACCATGAGGTTGCTGCAACTTCCTGATTCTGTTCAAAAATTACTTTCCGAGGGCAAGCTTTCAGCAGGCCACGCCCGCGCATTGATCACCGCCGAGAATCCACATGAACTGGCGCTTCAGATCGTCAAAAAGGATCTGTCGGTGCGCGCCACCGAAAAGCTGGTCAAGGCCGCGGGTGAGGGCAAGCTGACCAGGAAGCCAATCAAGGGTGGTGCGGCAAGCGAAAAAGACGCAGATACCCGCGCTTTGGAGGCG
The DNA here is from genome assembly GCA_934501475.1 of uncultured Roseovarius sp. Lineage (GTDB taxonomy): Bacteria > Pseudomonadota > Alphaproteobacteria > Rhodobacterales > Rhodobacteraceae > Roseovarius. The sequence continues at coordinate 11,437 of CAKSUL010000002.1, forward strand.
GATCTGTCTGCAAATCTGCGTATGAAAGTGGTTATCAACCACAAATCGGGGGCTGAAAGTGGCGAGGTCAGTATCTCATACGCGTCACTGGATGAGCTGGATAATATCTGCCGGATACTTAGCGCGACATCGTGACGTGTGATCACGCAAGCAGAAGGTCGCGGATGATCGAATTGAGCACCATCCGCCCCTGAACTGTGGCCCTGATCCGATCGTTCTCGGCAATTATCATGCCGATTTCCTGCAAATGCGTGAGCGCTGCGGGATCAAGCGGCGCGCTGGCGAGACGTTCAAAACGGCTGATGGACAGGCCTTCGTTGATGCGCAGCGACATCATCAGGTATTCGTGGGCCTGATCGCGGCCATCCAGGGGTGTCCACAGCTTTTCAGGCTTGCCAGCAACTGCTGTTTCCAGCCATTTTGCCGGCATTGACCACGCTTCGGTTGCTGTGCGACGACCATCCAGAGTGACGCGGCCATGGGCGCCCGGACCGATGCCGATATAATCACCAGATCGCCAATAAATCAGGTTATGCCGCGATTCCGAGCCGGGTTTGGCGTGATTCGACACTTCATACGCGTTCAGACCGGCACCGTCGCACAGTTCCTGCGTCAGCAGATACATGTCTGCGGCCAGATCGTCATCGGGCAGGCCGCGCAATTTGCCGGCAGCGTAGCGATCGCCGAATGCGGTGCCGGATTCGATGGAAAGCTGATAGAGCGAGAGGTGATCCACCGCCATCTCCAATGCTTCGGAGAGTTCCGCGCGCCAGTGATCCAGATCCTGATCCTGACGGGCATAGATCAGATCAAAACTGACCCTCTCAAAGCACGAGCGCGCAATGTCATAGGCGCGTCTTGCATCGCTGACACTGTGGATCCGTCCCAGGCGGCGCAGATCGGCATCATTCAGGGCTTGCACACCCATCGAGATGCGCGAAACCCCGGCCGCGGCGAAGGCGCGAAAGCGGTCCGTTTCGACCGAACCGGGATTGGCCTCAAGCGTGATTTCCAGATCATTGGCGACGGGCCATTTCTGACGAATGCGCGCGATGATCTCGGCAACGGTATCGGGGTCCATCAGGCTGGGCGTGCCGCCGCCAAAGAACACGCTGTTCAAAACGCGACCGGGCAGCAGGGCGGCATATCGGTCAATCTCGGACAGGTAGGCGGCCCGCCACGCCGGCTGATCGATGCTGCGCGCCACATGGCTGTTGAAGTCACAATAAGGGCATTTAGCCTCACAAAACGGCCAGTGAATATAGAGCCCGAAGCCGCCGTTTTGCCAATCTTCAGTCAAAACAGCCCGTGACCAATCTGCGGAAGGCGTCAGCGCGGTGGCTGATGCGGTTCTTTTCCCAGCGATCCATCTCGCCAAAGGTTACGTCATGGCCCTGAGGTTGGAAAATCGGGTCATATCCATGTCCTTCACTGCCGCGCGGCGGCCAGACAATCTGACCTTCGACTGTGCCGGGGAACACTTCGTCATGGCCATCGGGCCAGGCCAGAACCAACGTGCAGCAAAACCGCGCCCGCCAGGGTTGCGGCGCACCGGACTGGATCAGGAGATCATGCGCCCTGGCCATCGCCATGGCAAAATCCCGCCCGTTGGGTGTTTCGGCCCAATTCGCGGTATATACACCGGGTGCGCCATCCAAGTCATTGATTTCAATACCTGAATCGTCAGACAGTGCAGGCAGGCCGGTGGCCCGCGCGGCCGCGTGGGCCTTGATGCGCGCATTGCCGGTGAATGTCGTTTCGGTCTCATCAGGTTCGGGCAGGTTCATCTCGGCGGCGCCGATGACCCGGACGCCGTAAGGGCCCAGAAGATTGGCGATTTCCTCAAGCTTGCCCGCGTTATGCGTGGCCACCAGAAGGCTATCGCCGGTGAACCTACGCATTGACGGCCGCCAATTGCGCCGCGACCAGTTGAGCGACGCCGATTTCGGCCAGATCCATGAGCTGATTCATCTGCGCGCGCGAATAGGTTGCGCCTTCGGCCGACATCTGGACCTCGATCAGGCGTTTGTCGGCGGTCATGATGAAATTCCCATCGACGCCGGCCTCTGAATCCTCGGGGTAATCCAGATCCAGCACTGGTTGACCGGCATAGATCCCGCAGGACACCGCCGCGACGGGATTGACCATCGGGTCGCTGATGACCTCGCCGGTTTTCATCAGCTTGTTCACGGCCAGCCGCAGCGCGACCCAACCCCCGGTGATCGAGGCACAGCGCGTGCCGCCATCCGCCTGAATGACATCGCAATCCACGGTGATCTGGCGCTCGCCCATGGCGACGCGGTCAACGCCGGCCCGCAGGGAGCGCCCGATCAGGCGCTGGATCTCCACCGTGCGCCCGCCTTGCTTGCCTGCGGTGGCCTCACGGCGCATCCGGCTGGTGGTCGAGCGGGGCAGCATGCCGTATTCTGCGGTGACCCATCCCAGGCCAGAGCCCTTGATGAACGGGGGCACGCGGTCTTCGATCGTTGCGGTGCATAGCACATGGGTATCCCCGATGCGGATCATGCAAGACCCTTCGGCATGTTTCGCAACGCCTGTTTCAATCGAAACATCGCGCATCTGGTCCAGTTTTCTACCCGAGGGTCGCATCACAAATCCTTTTTATGTTTGGAACAGGGGATACAGGCCCACATATAGGGTTAGCAACCCCGATTGACCTTTTGCGCACCACGCCTTTAATGGGACGCCACAGTCAAGGATAACGAAACGCCATGACCGACGGACGGCAAATATTGCAAGAGATGAACCAGCGCACGCGCGAAGTGTTTCGCCGTGTGGTCGAGGGCTATCTTGCCACGGGTGATCCGGTCGGGTCGCGCAGCCTGACCCGCGACATGAGCGAAAAGATCAGCGCCGCGACCATTCGCAACGTGATGCAGGATCTGGAATATCAGGGCCTTCTGGGTAGTCCGCATATCAGCGCCGGGCGCGTGCCGACGCAGGAAGGGCTACGCATGTTCGTTGATGGCCTGCTTGAGGTTGGCGACATGCACAGCGACGACCGGATGCTGATGGATGCCACGATGAGCAGCAATTCGCAGGATGTCGCCGATGTGCTGGATCGTGTCGGATCGGCCCTGTCGGGGGTTACGCGCGGCGCATCGCTCGTGCTCACGCCGAAACATGAGGCGCCGATCAAGCATATCGAGTTTGTGAGCCTGGCGCATGATCGCGCGCTGGTCGTGCTCGTGTTCTCGGACGGGCATGTGGAGAACCGCATCTTTACCCCGCCGCCGGGTCAGACACCCAGCTCCATGCGCGAGGCGGCAAATTTTCTGAACTCGCTGATCGAGGGCAAGACCCTGAGCGATCTGCAAACGGTCATCGCCCGCCAGATCGCCGAGCGGCGCCAGGAAATCGACCAGTTGTCACATGCCTTGGTCGAAAGCGGGCTGGCGCAATGGGAAGGCGAAACCGACCATCCCGAACGCCTGATCGTGCGGGGGCGGGCGAATCTGCTCAACAAGGATGCCGAGGCCGAAGACCTGGAAAAGATCAGAATCCTGTTCGATGACCTTGAGCGCAAGCGCGATATCGCCAATTTCCTGGAACTGGCCGATGAAGGCGCGGGTGTGCGTATCTTTATTGGCTCGGAAAACAAACTTTTCTCACTTTCGGGTTCCTCTTTGGTGGTCTCTCCATATATGAACGCTGATCGTAAGATCATCGGTGCGGTCGGGGTTATCGGGCCAACACGCCTGAACTACGGGCGCATCGTTCCGATCGTGGACTATACGGCACAGTTGGTCGGCAAGTTGATTGCCGATCGAAGTTAGAGGTAAGAGATGGCAGAGCCCAAGAACGACGATTTCCTGGATGATATTGATCAGGCCGCGGCCGAAGAATACGAACAGGACTATTCCGAGATTTCGCCAGAAGAGGCCGAGATCGATTCCCTGCGCGCTGAACGCGATGCGTTCAGGGATAAATTCATGCGCGCATTGGCCGATGCCGAAAATGTGCGCAAAAGATCCGAGCGTGACCGCCGCGAAGCCGAGCAATATGGCGGGTCGAAACTGGCCCGTGACATGTTGCCGGTCTATGACAACATGAAGCGCGCCCTGGATGCCGCCACCGAAGAACAGAAAGTTGTCTCAGCCGCGCTGATCGAAGGCATTCAACTGACCATGCGTGAATTGCTCAGCGTGTTCGCGCGACATGGTATTCAACTCGTCTCGCCCCAGATCGGTGACAAGTTCGACCCGCGCGAACATGAGGCGATGTTTGAGGCGCCTTTGCCCGGAACCAAGGCGGGCGAAATCATTCAGGTTTCTGCCGAAGGCTTCATGCTGCATGACCGTATCCTGCGCCCGGCGCAGGTGGGCGTGTCCTCGATGCAGGGCTGACCATCACGCTCCGCGCGGCGGCGATCGGGCCGCCGCGACGGGGCAATTCAGGCAGAATCGTCTCTGACAAGGGCCTTCAGCTCATAAATCAGGCTCAGCGCGTCCTTGGGTGACAGATCATCCGGCAGGATCGTGCGCAGACGTGCCTCAACGATCGAGGGCGCGGGTTTGGGCGCTGGCGGCGTCGGGGTGGCGGAAAACAGCGGCAGATCGTCGATCACCGCCGCGCGGGCGCTGCCGCCTTCGCGCTCACCCTTTTCGAGGGCATCCAGAACCACGCGGGCGCGCTCGACCACGGCACTGGGCAGGCCGGCCAGTTTGGCCACCTGCACCCCATAGGACCGATCCGCCGCGCCCTTGCGCACCTCATGCAGGAAAATCACGTCACCCTCATGTTCCTTGACGGCGACGGTGGCGTTATCCACGCCGTTCAGCTTGGCCGAGAGGCTGGTCAATTCGTGGTAATGCGTCGCAAACAGCGCGCGGCAGCGGTTGACGTCATGCAGGTGTTCCAGCGTCGCCCAGGCGATGGACAGCCCGTCATAAGTGGCGGTGCCGCGCCCGATTTCGTCCAGTATGACCAAGGCCCGCGCATCCGCCTGATTGAGAATGGCGGCCGTCTCGACCATCTCGACCATGAAGGTGGACCGCCCGCGCGCCAGATCATCCGACGCGCCCACCCGGCTGAACAACTGGCTGACCAGCCCGATATGGGCCGATTTCGCGGGCACATAGCTGCCGATCTGGGCCAGCAGGGCAATCAGGGCGTTCTGGCGCAGAAAGGTCGATTTGCCCGCCATGTTCGGCCCGGTCAGCAGCCAGATATCGCTGCCATCGCCCAGGGCGCAATCATTGGCGACAAAAGACGCGCCACCCTGCGCGCGCAGCGCCTGTTCCACGACGGGATGCCGCCCGCCTTCGATGATCAGGGCGCGACTGTCGTCAAGGCGTGGCCGGCACCAGTTTTCGCCGGTCGCCAGATCGGCCAGCGCGGTCGTCAGATCCAGTTCGGACAGCGCACGCGCCGCCTGTGAGATCATGCCGGATTGCGCCAGAATAGCGCCTTTCAGGCTGTCATAGAGACGCTTTTCGATCTCGAGCGCATGTCCACCCGCGTTCAGGATACGGGTTTCCATATCGCTGAGCGGGACGGTGGTGAAACGCACCTGATTGGCGGTTGTCTGGCGGTGCTTGAAGGTTTCATTCAGTGGCTCGGACAGCATTCTTTCGGCATGGGTCGATGTCACCTCGACAAAATATCCCAGCACATTGTTGTGCTTGATCTTGAGCGATTGAATCCCGGTCAGTTCGGCATATTCGCGCTGCATCCCGGCGATCACGCCGCGCCCTTCGTCGCGCAGCTTTCTGGCGTCGTCCAGTTCCGGGTCATAGCCGCTGGCGATGAAGCCGCCATCCCGCGCCAGCAGCGGCGGTTCGGCAATCAGCGCCTGATCCAGAAGGTCGATCAGGTCATCATGCCCGACAAGGCCGGCCATCGCATCGCCCAGCAGCGGCGGCAGGTCCTGTGCGCCCAACCGCGCGGCGATTTCTGCCGCCTGCGCCAACCCGTTGCGCATCGCCGCCAGATCGCGCGGCCCGCCCCGATCCAGCGCCAGACGTGACAGGGCGCGATCAAGATCGGGCACCTTGCGCAATTCCGTGCGCAATTCCGACGCAAGGCGCGCATGTTTCACAGCGAAGTCAACCGCCTCAAGACGATCTTCAAGCACCGACAGAACGCGCGACGGGCTGGAAATCCGCCGCTCCAGCAAGCGCCCGCCGCCCGCAGTCACCGTGCGGTCAATCGCGGCCAGCAATGATCCGCTCCGCCCGCCGGACAGCGCATGGGTCAGTTCCAGATTGCGCCTTGTGGCGGCGTCGATCTGCATCGCCTGTTCGTGGCTTTCGCGTTGGGGTGGGCGCAGCAGGGGCAGGTTGCCCTTTTGGGTGATCTCAAGGTATTCGACAATCGCGCCCATTGCCGCCAGTTCGGCGCGGCTGAACTGGCCATAGGCCTCAAGCGTGCTGACACCGAACAATGCGCACAGCCTCTGTTCGGCGTTGGTGCTGTCAAATGCCGCGCGCCCCAGCGGCGTGGCCGCAGCGCCGGATTCAGTGACTAAATCAGCCCAATCCGTGTCTTCGCCATCGGCGATCACAACTTCACTGGGGGCGAGCCGCGCCAGTTCGGGCCCAAGGCGGACCGCGGCAATCGGCATGGTGTGAAACGCGCCGGTGGATATATCCACCCAGGCCAGCGCATGTGTATCGCGCACCGACGCAATAGCCGCCAGAAAATTGTGCCGACGCGCGTCCAGCAGGCTTTCTTCGGTCAGGGTGCCGGGCGTGACCAGCCGCACAACATCGCGTTTCACCACGGATTTCGAGCCGCGTTTCTTCGCCTGGGCCGGGCTTTCCAACTGCTCGCCGACGGCGACGCGAAATCCCTTGCGGATCAGCGTCAGAAGATAGCCCTCGGCGGAATGGACCGGCACGCCGCACATCTCGATATCCTTGCCCAGATGCTTGCCCCGTTTTGTCAGGGCAATATCCAGTGCGGCGCTGGCGGCGACGGCGTCCTCAAAGAACAGTTCATAGAAATCGCCCATGCGATAGAACAGCAGCGCATCGGGATATTGCGCCTTGATCTCAAGATACTGCACCATCATCGGCGTGGCAGTTGAAGTCACTGACGTCACTTTGGCCCCCCTCAATCACTGCGCGGACCCTACAAATCAATGCCATGAGGCGAAAGGCCAATCCGCGTTTTTGTTGAGGCCGCGCCATTCCCCCGCTAAGGAGAGGGGAACGCAGCCGCAACAGTCAGGTCACCACAGATGGCAAACCCCAAATTCACCCCGGAAGAGGCGCTTGCCTTTCACCTTGATCCCACCCCCGGCAAGTTCGAAATCACGGCGACCGTGCCGATGACGACACAGCGCGACCTGAGCCTGGCCTATTCGCCCGGCGTTGCGGTGCCCTGCCTTGCCATCGCCGAGAATCCCGAAACGGCCTATGACTATACCAACAAGGGCAATCTTGTGGCGGTCATTTCCAACGGGACGGCGGTTCTGGGTCTGGGCAATATCGGCGCGCTCGCTTCCAAGCCGGTGATGGAGGGCAAGGCGGTGCTGTTCAAACGCTTTGCCGATGTGAATTCGATAGATATCGAGCTGGACACAGAAGATCCGGACGAAATCATCAACGCGGTCAAGCTGATGGGTCCGACATTTGGCGGCATCAACCTTGAGGATATCAAGGCGCCCGAATGTTTCATCATTGAACAGCGCCTGAAAGAACTGATGGATATCCCCGTCTTTCACGACGATCAGCATGGCACGGCGGTGATTTGCGCCGCCGGTCTGATCAATGCGCTGCACCTGTCGGACAAAAAGATCGAAGATGTGAAGATCGTCCTCAACGGCGCGGGTGCGGCGGGGATTGCCTGCATCGAGCTGCTGAAACGGATGGGTGCGCGGCACGAAAACTGCATCGTCTGTGACACCAAGGGCGTGATCTATCAGGGCCGCACCGATGGCATGAATCAATGGAAATCGGCCCATGCGGTCAAGACAGACCTGCGCACGCTGGAAGAGGCGATGAAAGGCGCGGATGTGTTTCTGGGCGTGTCCGCGCGCGGTGCCGTGACCGAAGAGATGGTGATCTCGATGGCGCCGGACCCGGTGATCTTCGCCATGGCCAATCCTGACCCCGAAATCACCCCCGAAGAGGCCCATGCCGTGCGCTCCGATGCGATTGTCGCAACCGGGCGCAGCGACTATCCAAATCAGGTGAACAATGTTCTGGGCTTTCCCTATCTGTTCCGCGGGGCGCTGGATGTTCATGCGCGCGCCATCAATGACGAGATGAAGATCGCCTGCGCCGAGGCCCTGGCCGAACTGGCGCGCGCCGATGTGCCCGATGAGGTCGCAATGGCCTATGGGCGCAAGCTGACATTCGGGCGTGATTACATCATCCCCACGCCGTTTGATCCCCGTCTGATCCACACCATCCCGCCAGCGGTGGCCCGTGCCTGCATGGATACCGGCGCGGCGCGGCGGCCGATCGTGGATATGGATGCCTATGAGGTGACCCTGAAATCCCGGATGGACCCCACGGCCAGCATCATGCGCTCGATCAATGCGCGCGCGCGCAACGCACAGGCGCGGATGATCTTTGCCGAGGGTGACGATCTGCGCGTGTTGCGCGCCGCCGTGCAGTATCAGCGGGCCGGAATGGGCCAGGCGCTGGTCGTCGGGCGCGAGGCCGATGTCGCCGAGAAAATGACATTGGCCGGAATGGCCGACGCAATCAGCGAGCTGGAAATCGTCAACGCCGCCAATACCCCGCATTTGAAGGAATATCGGAATTTCCTTTATGAACGCCTGCAACGCAAGGGGCATGACCGCTATGACGCGCACAAGCTGGCGTCACGCGACCGGCATGTCTTTTCGGCGCTGATGCTGGCGCATGGGCATGGTGATGGCCTTGTGACCGGGGCGACCCGCAAATCGGCGCATGTGCTGGAACTGATCAACCATGTGTTCGACGCCGATGCAGAACATGGCGCAGTCGGTGTGACGGCGCTGATGAACAAGGGGCGGATCGTGCTGATTGCCGATACGCTGGTTCACGAATGGCCGGACGAAAACGATCTGGCGACGATTGCCGAGCGCTCGGCCGGGGTGGCGCGTCATCTCGGACTTGAGCCGCGCGTCGCGTTTGTCAGTTTCTCGACCTTTGGTTACCCCAAATCCGAGCGCGCCGAAAAGATGCACCGCGCTCCCAAGGTTCTTGAGGCGCGCGGCGTCAATTTCGAGTTTGAGGGCGAAATGACCGTCGATGTCGCGCTCAATCCGATGGTGCAGGAAAACTATCCGTTTCAGCGCCTGACCGGCCCGGCCAATATTCTGGTGGTTCCGGCCCGGCATTCGGCCTCGATCTCGGTCAAGCTGATGCAGGAAATGGGCGGTGCCACCGTGATCGGGCCGATCCTGACGGGCATCGACAAATCAATTCAGATCTGCTCGACGACATCGACCAGCAATGACATTCTGAACATGGCCGCGCTGGCGGCGTGCAAGGTGGGGTAGGTGCGGGTGCGACCGCCTCTTGGATCAGTGCGCGCCGACAAATGGCGCGGCTGATCCCCACAGCGCCTTGACCCGCTCATCACGCCCACATGCGGTGCGATAGCGCAGATAGGCCTCACTTTGCCGCTTGGGGCCAAAGCGGGTCACGATCAGCTTGTTCCCCTTGTAGTAATCCTGATGATACTCTTCGGCCTTGTAGAACGTGGCCAGGGGCAGGATGGGCGTCACGATCTTCTGACCCAGATCGGACTGGGCCTTGGATTTGACCTGTTCGGCGGTTGCTCGTTCCTTGCCGTCCGCCACGAAAACGGCGGTGCGATAGCTGTCGCCGCGGTCACAGAACTGACCACCCGGATCGGTCGGATCGACCGAGCGAAAGAACATCGACAGCAATGTTTCGCGGCTGATCCTGGCCGGGTCGAACTGAATTTGGACCGCCTCGTAATGGCCGGTGCCGCCGCCCGTGACCGCGCGATAGGTGGGGTTTTCCAGCGTGCCGCCGGTATAGCCCGAAACAACCTCATGCACGCCGGGGACCGATTCGAAATCGGATTCGACGCACCAGAAACACCCGCCCGCCACGGTCAGGGTCTCGGTCCCGGCGGCATGGCTGCGCATGGTCTGCGCCCCGTAGCCAAGCATGATCAGCGCCGAGAGGATGACCGCCTTGTAGATGGAACCCGGTTTCAGCATTTTCACAACCCTTCCCTGTTTGCGCTTACCATGGCGCAGGGCGCGGCGTTCACCAATAGCCCGACATGCGATGTCACGCGCTGGTGAACTGAATTGACCTGCGCCGACCGAATGAGAGTTGCGCGCATTCAGAATTGAAGTTGTGTTTCACCTTGCCTCCGAAACGCTTTAGCCTGCCCCGTGACATGTCAAGGAGCGCGAGATGACCGATCATCAAACCACCCATCAGGCCGAAGACGACGCGCGCAATGAAACGATCCAGATTTGGCTGAACGGCATTCTGGTGCCAAGGGATCAGGCGCGGGTCAGTGTCTATGATGCCGGCTTCATGCTGGGCGATGGCGTTTGGGAGGGGCTTCGCCTTTATGATGGCACATGGGCCTTTCTGGACGAACATCTGGATCGGCTGTTCGAGGCGGCCAAGGCGATAGATCTGGACATCGGCATGGACCGCGCGGGCGTGAAGCGGGCCTTGCTTGAAACGCAGGGGGCGAACGGCATGACAACGGATGTCCATGCCCGCCTGATGGTAACGCGTGGGATCAAGAGCCGCCCGTTTCAGCACCCCGGCCTGTCCCGGCAGGGGCCGACGATGGCGATCATCATGGAACATTCCCGCCCCAGTATCCCGCGCCCGATCCGCCTGGCTACTGTGCCGCATATGCGCGGGTTGCCGATGACACAGGACCCCAAACTGAACTCCCATTCCAAACTGAATTGCATCCTGGCCTGTATCGCCGCCGAAAAGGCCGGCGCGGATGAGGCGCTGATGCTGGATGTGCATGGCTTTGTGAACACCACCAATGCCTGCAATTTCTTTATCGTGCGCAAGGGGGCGGTCTGGACCAGCACGGGCGACTATTGCATGAACGGAATCACCCGGCAGAAGGTGATCAATCTGTGCCGTGCCAACGATATCCCGGTGTTCGAGCGGAATTTCAGCCTTGTCGATACCTATGGCGCGGATGAGGCGTTCCTGACCGGCACGTTTGGCGCGCAGACTCCCGTGGGTGAAATCGACGGGCGCCAGATTGGTGAGGGCCAGTTAGGGCCGGTCACCATACGCCTGCGTATGCTTTACAAGGACCTGATCGCAAGGGAAAGCGCCTGATGCGGATCGCCATGTGGTCCGGGCCGCGCAACCTGAGCACGGCGATGATGTATGCGTTTGGCGCACGCAAGGATTTCGCCGTGGTGGATGAGCCGTTTTATGCGGCTTACCTGGCGCAGACCGGGCTGATGCATCCGATGCGCGATGCCATCCTGGCGTCACAACCACAGGACCCGAAACAGGTGATTGACGGGCTTTTGGGGCCGATACCCGATGGAAAACCGCATTATTATCAGAAACATATGACACAGCACATAGTTCCGGGCGTGCCGCGTGACTGGGTGAACGATCTGGTCAATGTGTTTCTGATCCGCCATCCGGCACGGGTGGTGGCCAGTTTTGCGGCAAAATATGAAAATCCTTCGCTTGAGGATATCGGGTTTGTGCAGCAGGCCGAATTGTATGACCAGCTTACCGCCGGGGGGAAATCCCCGATCGTTATCGATTCCGCCGATATCCTGCGCGATCCGGAGGGGATGTTGCGACGGCTTTGCCGCGCGCTCGACCTGCCTTGGGATGCGGGCATGTTGCACTGGCCAGAGGGCGGGCATCCCAGCGACGGGATCTGGGCGCGGCATTGGTATGGGACGGTTCATCGCTCGACCGGGTTTGCCGGGGCCGAGGCGGCATTGCCATCGGTCACCGGCCCGCTGGCCGCGCTGGTCGGGGCGGCCTTGCCCGCCTACCGGCAATTGGAGGCGGGCAAGATCTGACGCCTTTTGCGTCTTGACCTCAGCCCTTCCTCAGCCGCCGGTCCCGCGCCGCCAGCAGCTTCAGGCGCAGGGCGTTCAGCTGGATAAAGCCGGCCGCGTCCTTCTGATCATAGGCACCGGCGTCTTCCTCGAATGTCACATGCGCTTCTGAATAGAGCGAATGCTCGGACCAGCGGCCGACAGTGCGCGCGCATCCCTTGTAAAGCTTGATGCGCACGGTGCCGGTGACATGGGTCTGGCTGGCGTCGATGGCGGCCTGAAGCATGGTGCGCTCGGGGCTGAACCAGAATCCGTTATAGATCAGTTCGGCATATTGCGGCATCAGCTGATCCTTGAGATGCATCGCGCCCCGGTCCATCGTGATCGATTCGATCCCGCGATGCGCCTCCAGCAGAATTGTGCCGCCGGGGGTTTCGTAGATCCCGCGCGATTTCATCCCGACAAAGCGGCCTTCCACCAGATCGAGGCGGCCAACACCGTGCTTGCCCCCCAGTTCGTTCAGTTTGGTCAGGACAGTGGCGGGGCTCATGGCCTCGCCATTGACGCTGACGGCATCGCCGCCCTCAAATCCGATTTCGACAAACTCGGCCACATCGGGGGCGTCTTCGGGATGAACCGTGCGCTGATAGACGTAATCGGGGGCCATTTCGGCAGGATCTTCCAGAACCTTGCCCTCCGAGGAGGTGTGCAGCAGGTTCGCATCCACGGAAAACGGCGCTTCGCCGCGCTTGTCCTTGGCGATCGGGATCTGGTTCTGTTCGGCAAATTCGATCAACCGCGAGCGGCTGGTCAGATTCCATTCGCGCCAGGGCGCGATGACCTTGATGTCAGGGTTCAGCGCATAGGCGGCCAGTTCAAAGCGGACCTGATCATTCCCCTTGCCGGTCGCGCCATGCGCGATGGCATCGGCGCCGGTTTCGGCGGCAATCTCAACCAGACGTTTCGAGATGAGCGGGCGGGCAATGGATGTGCCCAGCAGATACAGCCCCTCGTAAACCGCATTGGCGCGGAACATCGGAAAGACGAAATCACGCACGAATTCTTCGCGCACGTCCTCGATATAGATGTTCTCGGGCTTGATCCCCAGCATCACGGCCTTTTCGCGGGCCGGTTCCAGTTCTTCCCCCTGACCCAGATCGGCGGTAAACGTGACCACCTCGCATCCATATTCGGTCTGAAGCCATTTCAGGATGATGGACGTATCAAGGCCGCCGGAATAGGCCAGCACAACTTTCTTGGGTGCAAGGGACATGGTTTTTCCTCTGTCAGGGTCGCGCGGGACTTAGCCGGTTTTGAAATCCGGGGCAAGTGAAGGCCACATTTTCAAGGCTTGCCGTGCACCCCGGTCTTGCGTGCGCCGACGCAATCGGTCACTCACTATCGCATGAGTGATTTTCAGACCAACGCCCGCACCGCCGAGGCCGCGATGCGCGCGGTTTTTCCGGCCACCCCATTGCAGCGCAACGAACATCTTTCGCAGCGCTATGATGCCAATATCCTGTTGAAACGCGAGGATCTGACGCCTGTGCGCTCTTACAAGCTGCGCGGTGCGTTCAACGCCATGCGCAAGGTGCTGGCCAATGCGCCTGAAACGACGCAATTCGTCTGTGCAAGCGCGGGCAATCACGCGCAGGGCGTGGCGTTCATGTGCAGCCATTTCGGCGTGAAGGGCGTGATTTTCATGCCAGTGACGACGCCTCAGCAAAAGATCGGCCAGACCCAGAAATTTGGCGGCGATGCGGTGCAGATCAAGCTGACGGGCGATTATTTCGATGTCACGCTGGCGGCGGCGCAGGCCCATTGTGCGGCGACCGGCGGGCATTTCCTGTCGCCTTTTGACGATGAGGACGTGATCGAGGGGCAGGCCACGGTCGCGGTCGAGATCGAGCGGGATCTGGGCGCACTGCCTGATCACATCGTGATGCCTGTCGGTGGCGGTGGCCTGTCGGCGGGGATGTGCAGTTATTTCGGCGACAAATGCGATTTTACCCTGGTCGAACCCGAAGGCGGGGCCTGCCTTGCCGCGGCGCTGAAGGCCGGCGCGCCTGTGCCGCTCAAGCATGTGGATACCTTTGCCGATGGTGCGGCGGTGGCCCAGATCGGCGCGCGGACTTTTGCGCGCCTCCGGCATCTGGACCCGCATCGCGCGATACAGGTCAACGAAAACCGTCTTTGCACCACCATGCTCGAGATGCTGAATGTCGAAGGTATCGTTCTTGAGCCTGCCGGCGCATTGGCGGTGGATGCGCTCAAGGACATGGGTGCAGCGATCCGTGGCAAGACGGTGGTATGTGTCACCTCGGGCGGCAATTTTGATTTCGAGCGTCTGCCCGAGGTCAAGGAGCGCGCGCAGCGTCATTCGGGGGTCAAGAAATACTTTATCCTGCGGATGCCGCAACGCCCCGGCGCGCTGAGGGATTTCCTTGGGATGCTGGGCCCTCAGGATGATATCGCGCGGTTTGAATATCTCAAGAAATCCGCGCGCAACTTTGGTTCGGTGCTGATCGGAATCGAAACGTCGGATCGCGCGAATTTCGTCAGGTTGCTGGCAGCGCTGGATGATGCGGGTTTTGTCTATCGCGACATCACCAATGACGAAGTGCTGGCCGAATTCCTGATCTAGAACGGCGCTGCCTCGTCTCTCAGGCTGGGCACAGATCCCCGATTTTGTCCAGAAATTCAATCCGTGAGGCATCGAACGCCGCCAGCGTCGCAGTGATATCGATCTGATCGTGCCGCCCCCGGGCGGCGGCGGTTTCGCCCCGTTGGCAGAGATCGGAAAAGACAGTGAACCCCAGATTGAGAGCACTGCCCTTGAGAAAATGAAGCCGTGATTCCAGCTCCGCAGGATCAAAGCCATCGCGCAGTATCGCGATTTCGCCTTCAACCTCCTCCAGGAAAAGTTCAACCACTTCGCCAAAATCATCAGCCCCGATTTCATCACGCAATTCGGTGACGCGCATCCAGTCAATCATCACAACACCTATCTGTCAGCCCACCCAAACCTGCGCCATATCCCTTAACAAACTGCCAAAATCCGAACCGAAAAAGGCAAAATTTTAGGTTTCATGCCTTGTTAACAGAATCGTTGATATGGCTTGGGAATGATGTGGATCCGGGGTTTCCTGTGCTGAATTGTGAACTGAACACCAATGATGATGCGACGGCGAATCGCGCCATCAGGACGGTTCTGGTGGTCGATGACAGCCGCCTGCAGCGGCGTATTCTGGCCACGTCACTAAGGCGGTGGGGTTTCACGATCCATGAGGCGGAATCCGGGATCGAGGCGCTGGAGATCTGCCGCACCTCCCCGCCCGATCTGGTGCTGAGCGACTGGATGATGCCGGGGATGAGCGGGCTGGAATTCTGCCGTGAGTTTCGCGACATGGCGCGCGATCACTATGGGTATTTCATCCTTCTGACCTCAAAAAGCGACAAGGCGGAAATTGCCCACGGGCTGGATGCCGGTGCGGATGATTTTCTGACGAAACCCGTCAATGCGGGTGAGTTGCGCGCGCGCATTTCGGCGGGTGAGCGGATCCTGAGGATGGAACGCGAACTGACCGAGAAGAACCGCCTGGTGAAATCGACACTGGATGAGCTTCAGTCGCTTTATGATTCGCTGGACAGCGATCTGATCGAGGCGAAGAAGCTGCAACAATCCCTGATCAGTGACCGGCACCGCGACCTGGGACCGGCAGAGGTGTCGATGTTGCTGCGCTCAAGCGGGCATGTCGGTGGTGATCTGGTGGGGATGTTCCGGGCGAATGACACGCGCATCGGCCTTTATGGCATTGATGTATCGGGCCATGGGATCAGCTCGGCGTTGATGACCGCGCGGCTGGCCGGGTATCTGTCGGCCACCGCCCCCGAACAGAACGTGGCGCTGCGAAAATGCGACGACGGGCGGTACATGCCGCGCCCGCCCGCGGAAACGATCACCGCCCTCAATCAGCTGTTTCTCAATGAGATGGAGACTGATCTGTATTTTACCATGCTTCTGGCAGACGTTGATCTGGAGACGGGCAAGGTTGTGATGACGCAGGCGGGGCATCCCTATCCGGCGTTGCAGCGTGCAAATGGCACCGTTGAAACGATTGGCAGTGGCGGCCTGCCGGTGGGCCTGATCGCGGGGGCGGAGTTTCAGCAGTTCGAGGCGCAGATGATGCCGGGGGACCGGCTGATGATTCATTCGGACGGGATCGTGGAATGCGCCAATGCCGAGGGGCGGCTTCTGGATGATGCCGGGCTGGCACGGATCCTGGGCGATCTGCGCCAGACTCATGGCATGGCCTGCCTTGAATCGCTGATCTGGAAGCTGGCGGATTTTGCCGGGGCGGACAGTTTTGAAGATGACGTGTCGGCGATTCTGCTTGAGTTCAAGCCGAGCCCGGTCCTGTAGGATCGCCCGTTACAGGCAGAACCGGCGCACGAACATCCGGTCGCCGTCATTGCCCAATTCGCTGATCGCGGTCTGAACGGTGGTGGTGACGGCACGGTGGTGAGGCTCAGTCGGGTCCGCGATGTGGCGCGTGGGATACGCCATATAGACCGTGCACATCTTTTCGGCCCACATGTCATAGTCGGGCAGATAGGCAAAGCGGCGAAATGCGCCCAGACGCCGGGGCCTTGTGATGATCCAGCCGGTTTCCTCGAACACCTCGCGGTGCAGGGCCCGAATCGGCGATTCACCGGGGTCCACGCCACCCCCCGGCAGCTGCAGGTCCACGCTGGGCCGGGTCTGAAGCGTCAGCAGCAGGCCGGACGCGTGAGGCAGAATTGCATAGACGCCCGGACGCCGGATATAGTGGATGCCCGTCTGTGGCGGTGCGCCGACCCGTCTGATCATTCTGCTGCCTCCTGTTGGCGCATGGCTTGCCCCTGCCTATATTGTCGCGATATGCCAAGGTCCGGCAGATATGAAAACCCCGAACACGCCAAGGAACCTCCATGACAATTGCGCAAAAACTCGCCTGGGACGACACGGTCTTGCCGTTTCAACTGGACCGCTCGGACATTCGCGGGCGCGTTGCGCGTCTGGATGGAGTGCTTGAGGGGATCCTGAAACAGCATGATTATCCCCCGGTCGTCGAGGCGCTGGTGGCGGAAATGGCGCTGTTGACGGCGATGATCGGGCAGACCGTGAAGCTGCGCTGGAAGCTGTCCTTGCAGGTGCAGTCCAAAGGTGCGGTGCGCATGATTGCCACCGATTATTACGGCCCCACCGCCGAGGGTGAGCCGGCGCGCGTTCGCGCCTATGCCAGCTATGACGCCGACCGGCTGAGCGACGGCACCCCGTTCGATCAGGTGGGTGAGGGGTATTTTGCGATTCTGATAGATCAGGGGCAGGGCACCGAGCCTTACAAGGGCATCACGCCGATTGCGGGTGGTAGCCTCATGGCCTGCGCCGAGGCCTATTTCGCCCAGTCCGAACAATTGCCGACGCGCTTTGCGCTCAGTTTCGGCAGATCGACCGAGGCCGGATCGGATGAGCATTGGCGCGCGGGCGGCGTCATGCTGCAACATATGCCCAAGGCGTCGCCATTCGCCGCCGGAGGGGCGTCCGGCGAGGCGGGGTTGCTGGCGGCCGGGGATCTGTTGGATGATGAGCAAGGCGAAAACTGGAACCGCGCGAACATGCTGCTGGATACGATAGATGCGCTGGAATTGATCGGGCCGAGCGTGGCCCCCACCGACCTGCTGGTGCGGCTGTTTCATGAGGAATCGCCGCGCGTGTTTGACATCCAGGCGGTCCGGTTCGGTTGCACCTGCTCGGAGGAGCGCGTACGCCAGAGCCTGTCGATCTATTCGGCGCGTGACATCGAGACGATGACAACCGAAGACGGGCGCGTGACCGCCGATTGCCAGTTCTGCGGTGCGCATTACGATCTGGATCCCGCGACGCTGGGATTTGACGCGAAGGAGCCGCCCGGCGATGGCTGACGCGCTGACCCATGTGATTGCTGCGCTGCGCCGCCCGGCTGAGGCCTCATCGGATTTTGACCTCAATCCCGGAACGATCCTGCCCGCCGGGCGGGTGCTGCGCCCCGCGGGCGTGTTGGTGCCGATCCTTGGCGAAGGCGCGGATGCCCGCCTGATCCTGACCAAACGCTCCTCGGCCCTGAAACATCATCCCGGTCAGATCGCCTTTCCGGGAGGCAAGCAGGATCTTTGCGATGTCGATGTGACCGCCGCCGCCCTGCGCGAGGCGCGTGAGGAAATCGGGCTCGATCCCGCCAATGTCGAGGTGCTGGGCACCTTGCCGACCCATGAAACCGTGTCGAATTTCACCATGACGCCGGTTCTGGGCCGGGTGAAACATGCGTTTCAGGCAATCCCCGAAGCGGGCGAGGTGGATGAGATTTTCGAGGTGCCGCTGATGCATGTGCTGGACCTTGGAAATTACCGTGTCGAGGCGCGGTATTGGCGTGGTGGTCTGCGGCACTATTATGTCGTGCCCTTTGGCCCCTATTATATCTGGGGGGCGACGGCGCGTATTCTGAACGCACTGGCGTCAAGCGCGGCGCAGACATGAAGCTGAGCTGTGACTGGCTTGCCGCGCCGTCGCTGAGGGCGGTTTTCGCGGCGTTCGACGCCGCCGGCCATCGCGCCTATCTGGTGGGCGGCGCGGTGCGCAATGCGGTGTTGGGCCAGGCCGTGCATGACATGGATCTGGCCACCGCCGCGCGCCCCCAAGAGGTGCTGACGCTGGCCCGCGCCGCCGGGCTGAAGGCGGTTGGCACCGGGCTTGAGCATGGCACTGTCACCATCATCGCCAACGGCGTGCCCCATGAGGTCACCAGTTTTCGCGCCGATGTCGAAACCGACGGGCGGCGCGCGCGCGTGGCCTTTACCGATGACATGGCCGAGGATGCGCGGCGGCGCGATTTCACCATGAACGCGCTTTACGCCGATGCGACGGGGCGCGTGATCGACCCGCTGGGCGGTTTGCCGGATGCCTTGGCCGGGCGCGTGCGCTTTATCGAGGATGCGGATCAACGCATTCAGGAAGATTACCTGCGTATCCTGCGGTTTTTCCGGTTTTCGGCCTGGTATGGCGTGGAACATGGCATCGACGCCGAGGGGTTGGCGGCGGTCGCGCGCCATGTTGACGGATTGGATGGCATCGCGCGCGAACGCATCGGGGCCGAGATGCTGCGCCTGCTGGGCGCGCCCGATCCCGCGCCCGCCATGGCGGCGATGCGGCAGGCCGGGGTTCTGGCACGGGTCTTGCCGGGGGCGGATGACGCGGCCTTGGCCCCCTTGGTGCATCATGAGGATGGGATCGCGCCCGATGCGCTGCGCCGTCTGGCGGTTCTGGGCGGGGTGGATGTGGCCGACGCGCTGCGGCTCAGCCGACAGGACGCGCGCAGGCTGACCGTGTTGCGTGATGGCATCGGCGCGCCCGCCGGGGCGGGTGAGTTGGGCTATCGCCACGGCGTGCAGACCGGGCTTGATATCCTGCTGCTGCGCGCGGCGGTGTTCACGCAACCTCTGATGCCGGACGCAAGGGCCGCGCTGATGAAGGGGGCCAAGGCCAAATTCCCGATCAGCGCCGCCGATCTGATGCCGCATTATTGCGGCCCGTCTTTGGGCGCAAAGCTGGCCGAGCTTGAGTCGCGCTGGATCGCATCGGATTTCACGGCGACACGGGCCGATTTGCTCTAGGGGCTTTATGCGCCGCCTGCGCCGCGCTATGGCGGGAGGATGAGCGAACATCACATCACACGATTGGGCTATCAGGGCGATGGCATTGCCGATGGGCCGGTATTTGCCCCGCTGACCCTGCCCGGCGAAACTGTCAGCGGCATCTTGAACGGAACGCGGCTGAGCGATGTGCGAATCATCACGCCCAGTGCGGCGCGTGTCGCCCCGCCGTGCCGGCATTTCAAATCCTGTGGCGGATGCCAGTTGCAGCACGCCTCGGACGCGTTTCTGGCCGAGTGGAAGGGCGATGTGGTGCGCACCGCACTTGCCGCGCATGGATTGAACGCGACGTTTGCGCCGATCGCGGTGTCGCCCCCCAACAGCCGCCGCCGCGCGACGCTATCGGTCAGGCGCACCAAGAAGGGCGCGATGGCCGGGTTTCATGCGCGCGCCTCCGATGTGATTGTGGAAATTCCGGGCTGCACGCTGCTGCATCCCGATCTGATGGCGGCGATTCCCGCCTGCGAGGCGCTGGCGCTGGCCGGGTCCAGCCGCAAGGGCGAATTGTCGGTGGCGCTGGCGCATTCCCGCGCGGGGGTGGACGTCAATGTGACCGGGGGCAAGCCGCTGGATGGGCCGCTGCGGATCGCGTTGGCGCAACTGGCCGAGGCGCATGACCTGGCCCGGCTCAGCTGGGAGGGCGAGACGATCGCCACAAGGCAACCGCCGGTGCAGCGATTCGGCACCGTCGACGTGGTTCCGCCGCCGGGGGCGTTCCTTCAGGCCACGGCAGACGGGGAACAGGCGCTGCTCGATGATGTGATGGCGGCCTGTGCCGGGGCTGGTCGCGTGGTGGATCTGTTTGCCGGGTGCGGCACCTTTGCCTTGCCGCTGGCGGCGCAATCGCAGGTTCACGCGGTTGAGGGTGACGCGGCCATGATGCAGGCGCTGGATGCCGGTTGCCGCAAGGTCGAGGGGCTGAAGACCGTGACGACCGAGGCGCGCGATCTGTTCCGCCGACCCTTGCTGCCCGATGAACTGGCGCGCTTTGACGCCGCCGTGATCGACCCGCCCCGCGCCGGTGCCGAGGCCCAGATCGCCGAGCTGATCCGCGCGGATGTGCCGGTGATCGCCTATGTGTCCTGCGCCCCGGTCACATTCGCGCGCGATGCGGCGGCGCTGGTTGCGGCGGGTTATGTGCTGCGACAGGTGCGGGTGGTTGATCAGTTCCGCTGGTCCAGCCATGTCGAGCTGGTAGCCGATTTTCGCAAATCGTGATCGCGGCGACGTCAAATCCCACTACCTCTGCGCGCCTGATTCGGGCTATGAAGGTAAAAAAACGTGGGACAGGTGATTTGGCATGCGATCGATCAGGGTTATAGCAGCATTCGTGCTGATTCTGGGCCTTTCGGCCTGTGGTTCGAAATTCAAGACATATAACGGCCCCGAGGTGACCCATGTCGTGGTCAACAAGGGCGCGCGCAAGGTGCATCTGCTGCATAATGACAGCGTGCTGAAATCCTACAAGATGGATCTGGGCTTTGCGCCCGAGGGCCACAAGGAACGGCGCGGTGACGGCAAGACGCCCGAGGGCACCTATCTGATCGACCGGCGCAACCCCAACAGCGAATTCCACCTGTCGCTGGGCATTTCATATCCCAATGATGCCGACCGCCTGCGCGCGCTTGCCGCAGGGTATAATCCGGGCGGCGACATCTTTATCCACGGTGAGCCCAACAAAAAGGCCGACAGGAAGCAAAGCAAGCGCCCCGATTGGACCGCTGGCTGTATCTCGGTCAAGAACCGTCAGATCGAAACGATGTATGCGATGGTCAAGGACGGCACGCCGATCACGATCACGCCCTGACCGGCGCGGCGAAAAGGGGGCTCAGGCCCCCATTTCCAGCGTCCACCAGATCTTGCCGTTGTTTTCCTGATGCCAGGAAAAGCCCATTTTGCGGGCATCGGGCGACAGGATGACGTTTCTGGTGTTGGGCTGATCCATCCAGGCGGCCAGGGTTTCCAGCTCGGATTCGTAGGTTTCCGAAATGGTTTCGCCCACCAGTTCACCCTCATAGCCGACGCGGCGGACCCGGTCGATCGGCGATGACCCGTCCGAGCCGAAATGCCATGGGCGGTTTTGCACCGACATGTCGCGGGCATGGGTGGCGGCGGCGGCGTTCAGCCTGGCATCCATCTGAACGGGCGGGCGGCCTGCGGCCTGCCTGAGCGAGTTCACCGAATCAAGCACGCGATACTGGATGGCGGACGAATCACCGGCGCGGATGTGATAGAGGCGCGGTAGTGGTTTGCCGTCCGTGCCCATTTGCGGCGTCGTTGGCGGCGGCGGCGCACAAGCCGCCAGTGCCAGAAAAGCAGACAGGAAAAGAAAAATGATTCGCGACATTTGATCAGACCACCCGGCTATTTGTTTACCCAAGCTCTACATTTTTAAGCGTTGCGATACAAACCCGCATCTCGCCAACTTGGTTCAGTTACATTTGTTTGAATTGCGACTGAGGCATTCGCGCCATATATGTAGGACAATCACCATACATAGGATGTGGGAGCTATACGATGACCAAGACATTCAACAAAACCTTTGACAGGCGCGCATTTCTTGCGGGCACGGCTGCCGTATTGGCCACTCCGGCGCTGGCTCAGAACGTTGACGGCGCAGGCACGGTCGAACTTGAGCGCGAGGTCACGGAAACGGTGCGCCGCAACATATCCAGTTTCCGCACGTTGGACTGGCAACCCTATTTCCCCAACCTGAAAGGCGGCGCAATTCTGGTCGATATCGATTCGCGCGCCTTGCATTACTGGGATGCGGATGGTGTCACCTACAAGCTTTACCCCTCAAGCGTGCCCCTATCCGAGGATCTGACCCGGCGTGGCCGCACCGCGGTGGTGCGCAAGGTCGAAGGCCCCGAATGGCGCCCCACCCCCTCGATGCTCAAGCGCAATCCCGAATGGCCGAGATATGTCGGACCCGGCCCCGACAACCCGCTGGGGACCCATGCGCTCTATCTCAGCTGGACGTATTACCGCATTCACGGCACCCATGACACGCGCAAGATCGGGCGTCGGTCGTCGAACGGATGCATCGGGCTATACAACCAGCATATCGCCGAATTGTTCGGAATGGCCAAAGTGGGCACTCAGGTGTTGCTTATTTGACGAAATTGCCTGCATTATGGGTCCTTGCCTACCAAGTTGCATTTGCAATCAGTGCGGATTGCTGATTAGAAAAATAACACGAGGTAAGTCTTGGGTGCTTGGCATCGTAACATATGATGTCAGGCTAATTTCTGGAGGATAACATGAAAAAACTCGTTCTCGCTGCTGCTCTGACTGCTGCTGCTTCGACCGGCTTTGCTGGTTCTTACCAAGAGCCGGTGATGGAAGCGCCCGTCATCGTTGAAGAAACCGCTGCCAGCTCTTCGGCCGCAGGTATCTGGGTTCCGCTGCTGCTGCTGGCTATTGTTGCCGCAGTTATCGCAGCTGACTAATTCAGACTAACATCAGACTAACATCTGAGTAAGGAAAAGGCGGTGGATTTCCACCGCCTTTTTCTTTGCGCGTCATGCTGCGCCCCTCCGGGTCAGGCGCGATCAGGCGCAACATCCGTCAGCCCAGCCAGCCGCGCAGGTTTTCGTCGATCACCGCGCACAGCGCCTGAATATGCGCCGGGCTGTCGTTGAGGCAGGGAATGTAGGTGAATTGTTCGCCGCCCGCCTCTTCAAAGGCTTCCTTGATCTCTTCGTTGATTTCTTCCAGCGTCTCGATGCAATCAGCCGAGAACGCCGGCGCAATCACCGCGATCCTTTTCTTGCCGTCCTCGCGCGCAAGGCGCGCCACCTCCTTGACGGTGTAGGGTTTCAGCCATTCTTCGGAGCCGAATACCGATTGAAAGGTGGAGGTGATCTGCGTTGCATCCCAGCCCAGCCGCTCACGCAGCAACCGCGTCGTTTTCTGGCACTGGCAATGATAGGGATCGCCCTCGGTCAGATAGCGGATCGGCATCCCGTGATAGGACACGACCAGAATATCGGGCCGCTCGGCGATGTCGCCGTAGGCGGTCTCGACGGATTGCGCCAGGGCCTCGATATAATCGGGGTGCTCGAAATAGGGTTCGACCGTGCGGGCGGTGGGCTGCCATTTCTCCTGCATCAGCGCGCGAAAGAACTGATCGTTGGCGGTGGCCGAGGTGGCGCCGGCGTAATGCGGATAAAGCGGGAAAAACAGGATGCGGGTGCAGCCGGCGTCAACCATCTGACGCACCTTCGATGCGGTCGAGGGGTTGCCGTAGCGCATGCAGAAATCCACCATCACGTTGTCGCCGTGGCGGGATTGCATTTCCTTGGCGATCGCCTCGCTCTGGTCGCGGGTGATGGTCATCAGCGGGCTTTCGCCCTTGGCCTCGTTCCAGATGCTTTTATAGGCCGCGCCACTGGTGAAGGGGCGTTTGCTGAGGATGACCAGTTGCAGCAGCGGCTGCCATTTCCACGCCGGAAAGTCGATCACGCGACGGTCCGACAGGAATTCGTTCAGATAGCGGCGCATCGACCAGTAATCGTAATTGTCCGGCGTGCCCAGATTGGCCAACAGGATGCCGGTCTTGCCATGGGCCACCTTGGGGTGGTCGGCGGGGGCATGTTCGGGACGTTTGGCATGGGGCATGGTCTGTCTTTCTTTGTGATGTCGCAGCTTGGGCAGGGACATAGGTGGAAACGCGGGGGCGTCAATCCTTTAGAGGGTGCTCCGGCGTGCCCAATGCGTCGGCCAGCCGTGTGCGCGCCGCACCGGGGCGCAGCGGTTTGGGTTGGCTGTCGGCAGGCGACCAGCCGGTGAGAAACATCAGCTCGAACGTCGCCGGGATGCGGCCGTCGGCGTCGGCGTAGGTGTCGTGATAGAGATCGGCGGCGCGGCGCAGCACAGCGGGGCGGCTGAAATGGCGCAGCCGCCCGTTCAGCGCGTTGCCTTCGCCCATCCGGCGCAGATCGTGCATCAGGGCGGTCGGGCTGGCATAGCTGACGCGCAAGGGCAGGCTGTCCGCCACCGGCAGCGCAAAGCCCGCGCGTTGCAGCAACCCGCCCAGATCGCGGATCTCGCCCATCGGGGCGATGCGCGGCGACAGCCCGCCGGTCACGTCGGCTTCGGCCTGGCCCAGCGCGGCGCGCAGTTGCGCCAGAGTCTCGCCGCCAAAGAACACCGCCAGAAACAGCCCATCGGGGCGCAGCGCGCGGCGGCACTGGATCAACTGACCCACCAGATCGTTCGCCCAATGCAGGCCCATCGCATGGATCACCAGATCATGCGCGCCCTCGCGCAGGGTCAGGTGGTCCTGATCGGGGGCGCAAAGGGCCGTGGGAAAGCGCGGTTGCCACAGATCCGGAAAACCGGTGACCAAAGCGGGCGCGGTAAAGGTTTTGTTAACCATTGCAAGGCGATCGTCGATCTCATCCATCGCGGCCTCATGCAGAAAGGCGGCGATGTCGCGCGTGGCGCGGGCGCGGTTCCGGATCAGCGCGGTGCGATCGGTCAGGACAGGGGGCGTGCTCATGCGGGCGACATACCAGTGAACGGGCTGGGGTTTCAATCGGTGCTGCGTCTGGTCTATCCGGCGCGCTGTACCATCTGTGGCGATCAGGTCAGCAGCGACTTCGGTCTTTGCGGTCCGTGCTGGCGCGATACGCCGTTTGCGGCGGGGCTGTGCTGTGATGCGTGCGGTGTGCCGTTGCCGGGGGCGTCGGATGGCGCGGCGGTGCGCTGCGACGATTGCATGACCAATGCCCGCCCCTGGAGCCATGGGCGCACGGCGCTGCTTTATCGTGACAATGGTCGCAAGCTGGTTCTGGCGCTGAAACATGGCGACAGGCATGATGTGGTGCGTCCCGCCGCGCTGTGGATGGCGCACGCGGCGCAGCCCCTGTTGCAGGCTGACACGCTGATCGTGCCGGTGCCGCTGCATTGGCTGCGCATGGTCAAGCGGCGGTTCAACCAGGCGGCGCTGCTGGCCTCGGCGGTGGCGCAGGAGGTGGGCCGCCCCTGTTGCCCCGATGTATTGCAACGCCCCAGGGCCACGCCCAGCCTGGGCGGATTGGGGCGCGATGCCCGCCACGCCGCGGTGCAGGGGCGAATCGTCGTTAATCCGCGGCGACGGCACCGCATTGCCGGTCGTCCGGTGCTGTTGGTCGATGATGTGATGACCTCGGGGGCGACGCTTATGGTGGCGGCGCAGGCGCTGTTGCAGGGCGGGGCCGCAGATGTTTGCATTCTGACACTGGCGCGCGCGGCCAAGGAGACCTAGATTCAGGCGCATACACGATCAGAAAGGACATGCGCCCATGCAACCCGTCGAAATCTATACCTCACCTTTTTGCGGCTTTTGCCATGCGGCCAAACGCTTGCTGACCCAGAAGGGCGTGAATTTCTCGGAGGTGGATGTGGGGCGCGATCCCACGCGCAAGCCCGAGATGATCCAGCGCGCCAATGGCAAGCGCACGGTGCCGCAGATTTTCATCGGTGAGACGCATGTCGGTGGCTGTGACGAGCTGTTCGCGCTGGAACGCGCGGGCAAGCTGGACGCGTTGTTGGCCGCGTGATGCGTGCCGCGCTGCTTCAACTGAATTCGGGTGATGATCCGGCGGCCAATCTGGCGGTGACGCGCGCCCTGATCCATGAGGCCGCGGATCAGGGCGCGGGGTTTGTCCTGACCCCCGAGGTGACGAATTGCGTCTCGGCCAGCCGCACGCATCAGAACGCGGTTCTGACCACTGAGGAGCACGAACCGACGCTGGCCGCCCTGCGCGCGCTTGCGGCTGAGCGGCGGATCTGGCTGCTGATCGGATCGCTTGCCATCAAGACGCGTGACGCGGATGGCCGCTTTGCCAACCGATCCTATCTGATCACGCCTGAGGGGGCGATTGCCGCCCGGTATGACAAGATCCACATGTTCGATGTCAGCATCTCAAGCGAAGAAAGCTATCGCGAATCGGCAGGCTATCGCCCCGGAACGCGCGCGGTTCTGGCGCGCACGCCGTTTGGCGGCATCGGCATGACGATTTGCTATGACATGCGGTTTCCTCATCTTTACCGGCAATTGGCACAGGCGGGGGCCGAGATCCTGACCATGCCTTCGGCGTTTTCACCTGTCACTGGTGCAGCGCATTGGCATGCCCTGCTGCGCGCCCGCGCGATCGAGACCGGGTGCTATGTGCTGGCGCCCGCGCAGGCCGGAAACCATGCGGCATCGCGCGGCAAATCGCGTCAGACCTATGGGCATTCCCTGGCGGTGTCGCCCTGGGGCGAGGTTCTGGCGGATGCGGGCACGGCGCAAGGCGGGGTGATTTACGTTGATCTGGACCGCGCCGAGGTGGCACAAGCACGTCAGCGCATCGGGTCGCTGACCCATGATCCTGACTATGGCGGCCCGACTGCATGACCGACACATCCGGAAACCCCCTCGCCGTTGCCCTTATCAGTGAGATTCTGACCAATGATCAGCTGATTCGAAACCGGCTGAGCCGGGCGCTGCCCAAGGGCATGGAAATCTCGCATTTTTCGGTTCTGAACCATCTGGCGCGCGCCGGGGACGAGCGAAGCCCGGCCCAGCTTGCCAAAAGCTTTCATGTCACGCGCGGCGCGATGACCAACACGCTCGGCAAACTGGAATGGGCCGGGTATGTGCATATCCGCCCGGATTGGGATGATGCGCGGCGCAAACGGGTCTCGATCAGCCCGGCGGGGCGCACCGCGCGCGAGGCGGCGCTGTCGGCGATGACGCCGCTCATCACCGAAATGATGGATGAATTGGGCGAACGGCGCGTGCGCGCCGCCCTGCCGGTGCTGCGCGCGCTCAGGGCGAAGCTCGAATCAGGGAATTAGCCTTTTGCAGGCTGAGTCGCGCCACGGACCAAACGCAAGACGCCTCAGGCCGGTTTCAGGCTGGCGGTGACATAGTTCACGCTGAGGTCGCGGTCCGACAGCGACCATGACCACCCCAGCGGATTGAACACGAATCCCTTGCGATCGACCGGGGTCAGGCCCGCGCGGGTCAGCAGGTCGAACAGCTCATCGGGGGTGATGAACTTGCTCCATTCATGGGTGCCCCTGGGCAGCCAGCGCATCACATGTTCCGCCCCGATAATGGCCATGGCATAGCTTTTGGCGTTGCGGTTGAGGGTCGAACAGACATGCAGCCCGCCGGGTTTCAGCAATTGCCGGCAGGCGGTGAGATAGGTCAGCGGGTCTGCCACATGCTCGACCACCTCCATGTTCAGCACGACATCGAACTGTTCACCCGCGGCGGCCAGATCCTCGGCCGTGGTGTGGCGATAATCAATGCTGAGGCCGGACTGTTCTGCATGGACCTGAGCAACGGGGATGTTGCCGGCGGCCGCATCGGCCCCGACCACATCGGCCCCCAGCCGCGCCATCGGTTCCGCCAGCAACCCGCCACCACACCCGATATCCAGGATTCGCAGACCCGCAAAGGGCGCATCGCTGCGCAGGTCGCGCCCGAATTCGGCGGCGATCTGCGAGGTGATATAGTCCAGCCGGCAGGGATTGAGCATATGCAGCGGCTTGAACTTGCCGTTCGGATCCCACCATTCGGCGGCCATCGCCTCGAATTTGGCAACCTCGGCGGGGTCGATGGTAGAGTGGGCGGCTTGCATTCTGCGTTCCTCATGTGACAATTGTTGGCGTCGCATAACATAGGACGACCATGGATAAAATCTTAGGCCAAAAGAGCGCAGTCCAGTATCTTTATCCCCCGGTCGAGCCATTTGACCGCAGGATGCTGGATGTCGGCGACGGGCATCAGATCTATGTCGAGCAATCCGGCCGCGCCGATGGCGTGCCCGTGGTGGTGTTGCATGGTGGTCCCGGCGGCGGGTGCAGCCCGGCGATGCGGCGCTATTTCGACCCGTCCGTCTATCGCGTGATCCTGTTCGATCAGCGCGGCTGTGGCCGTTCGCGCCCCCATGCCAGCGTCGAGGCGAACACGACATGGCATCTGGTCGCGGATATCGAGCGGATCAGGCTGGATCTGGGGATCGGGCAGTGGATCGTCTTTGGCGGCAGCTGGGGGGCGACGCTGGCGCTGATCTATGGGGAAACCCACCCGGAACAGGTGCGGCATCTGGTGCTGCGCGGCGTGTTCACCATGACCCAGGCCGAGCTTGACTGGTTCTATGGCGGGGGCGCCGGCAGGTTCTGGCCCGAGACATGGGCGCGCTTTGTCGAGCATATCCCCGAGGCCGAACAGGGCAATCTGATCGCCGCTTATCACCGGCGTCTGTTTTCCGGCGACCGCACCAGCGAGGTGACGTATGCAAAGGCGTGGTCGGCATGGGAAAACGCGCTCGCATCGGTGCACTCGACCGGCGTCGGAAGCGACAGCCCCGCCGAATATGCCCGCGCCTTTGCCCGGCTGGAAAACCATTATTTCATCAATGGCGGATTTCTTGAGCATGATGGCTGGATCCTGGCCAATGCGCACCGGCTGGCCGCGGTGCCGGGCACGATCGTGCAGGGCCGCTATGACATGATCTGCCCCCCGGTCAGCGCCTACAGGCTGTCCGAGGCATGGCCCAAGGCCCGCCTCAACATGGTCCCGATGGCGGGCCACGCCCTGAGTGAGCCGGGCATCAGCGCCGAACTGGTGCGGGTGATGGATGGCATGCGCCCCCCGGCCTGATCCCGCTGCGCGACCGGCCCTTGGGGCGGCGCAACGGCGCGCTGACAAAACGGTGCCGTCACAAAGACCCTTGCGGATGGGCGCGCGGGCGAGTATATCCATGTCAACAGCGGCGCGTTCGGGTCCAAACCGAAGGCTCCACCGGAAATCGTGACGGGCCGCGCGCCCGTTTTTTTGTGCTTGAGAGATGCCTGACCAGACCATGACCAACGACCTGATTGCCAAAGCTGCGATTGACCGCCGGATGGCCGAGATCATCACCCCCGTCATCGAGGACATGGGGTTTGAGTTGGTGCGCGTCCGGCTGATGGGCGGCAAGTACCACACGCTTCAGATCATGGCCGAGCGTCCCGAGGGCGGGATCGAGGTCGATGACTGCGCGCTGATCTCGACCGCCGTCAGTGCGGCGCTGGATGTCGAGGACCCGCTTGCCGAGGCCTACACGCTGGAAGTGTCCAGCCCCGGCATCGACCGCCCGCTGACCCGGCTCAAGGACTTTGAGACCTTCGAGGGCTATGAGGCGAGACTCGAAACCTCGGATCTGATCGACGGGCGCAAACGGTTCAAGGGCGTGCTGGCCGGGGTCGAGGGCGATGAGGTTCTGATCAATGTCGAAGAAGGCACGATCGGGCTGAATTTTGATTGGTTGGCCGACGCCAAGCTGGTGCTGACCGATGATCTGATCAAGGAAATGCTGCGTCAGCGCGAAGCGGCGGGCACGATCAAAGAAGACGATTTTGACGAAATCCAGACTGAAAACGGTTCTGAGGAGGACTGAAAAGCATGGCAATTACATCCGCAAACCAGCTGGAGCTGCTGCAAACCGCAGAAGCAGTCGCCCGCGAAAAGATGATCGACCCCGGTCTGGTCGTCGAGGCGATGGAAGAAAGCCTGTCGCGCGCCGCCAAGTCGCGCTACGGCGCCGAAATGGACATCCGCGTCAAGATCGACCGCAAGACCGGCCGCGCCACCTTTACCCGCGTGCGCACCGTGGTCGCGGATGACGAGCTTGAGAATTATCAGGCCGAATTCACCGTCGAGCAGGCCAGGCAATACATGGACGACCCCAAGATCGGCGTCCTGCGCCGCAATGAAAAGATCGGCCGCGAAGCTTATCGCCCGAATGACCGCATCCGCTGCTATATCAAGGACGTGCGCCGCGAACAGCGCGGTCCGCAGATCTTCCTCAGCCGCACCGCGCCGGAATTCATGGCCGAGCTGTTCAAGATGGAAGTCCCCGAAATCTATGATGGCATCATCGAGATCAAGGCCGTGGCCCGCGATCCGGGCAGCCGCGCCAAGATCGCGGTGATCAGCTATGACAACTCGATCGACCCGGTCGGCGCCTGCGTCGGGATGCGCGGCAGCCGTGTGCAGGCGGTCGTCAACGAATTGCAGGGCGAAAAGATCGACATCATTCCATGGAACGAAGACCAGCCGACATTCCTCGTGAACGCGTTGCAGCCGGCCGAGGTCTCAAAGGTCGTGCTGGACGAAGAGGCCGGCAAGATCGACGTGGTCGTGCCCGAGGATCAGCTCAGCCTTGCCATCGGGCGGCGCGGTCAGAACGTGCGTCTGGCCAGCCAGCTGACCGGTCTGGATATCGACATCATGACCGAAGCCGAAGACAGCGAGCGCCGTCAGAAGGAATTCGAAGAGCGCACCGGCCTGTTCATGGAAAACCTCGATCTGGACGAGTTTTTCGCCCAGTTGCTGGTCTCCGAAGGCTTCACCAGCCTCGATGAGGTTGCCTATGTCGAGCTTGATGAGCTTCTGGTGATCGACGGCGTCGACGAAGACACCGCGAAAGAGCTGCAGGCCCGTGCCCGCGACGTGATCGAGGCGCAGGCCAAGGCCGCGCTGGAAAGGGCGCGCGAACTGGGCGTCGAGGACAGCCTTGTTGAATTTGAGGGGCTGACACCCCAGATGATTCAGGCATTGGCCGAAGATGGGGTCAAGACGCTTGAGGATTTCGCCACCTGCGCCGATTGGGAACTGGCGGGCGGCTGGACGATTGTCGATGGCGAACGCACCAAGGATGACGGCATTCTGGAACCGTTCGATGTCTCCCTGGAGGAGGCGCAGACAATGGTGATGACCGCGCGGATCATGTTGGGCTGGGTCGATCCCGCCGATCTGGAAGGCGACGAACACGATGAGTCCGACGAGGACGAAAGTCAGGAGGCCGGGGCCTGATTTCAGGCCTCGGTAGAGACCTGATGGGGCGCGCAGGGCAACCCAAAGACCGCGAGACCGGTCCAGACCGCAAGTGCATTGCCACGGGCGAGGTGCAGCCGAAATTCGGGCTGATCCGCTTTGTGGTGGGTCCGGACAATCAGGTGGTGCCGGATCTGGCCGGAAAGCTGCCCGGTCGCGGCATCTATGTGGCGGCCGAGCGCGCCGCGCTGGACAAGGCTGCTGGCAAGGGTCTGTTCGCGCGCGCCGCAAAACAGCCGGTGACGGTGCCGGACAATCTGGCTGACCTGGTCGAAGAGATGTTGGCGCGGCGTCTGGTCGATCTGATCAGCCTGTCGCGCAAGGGCGGCGGTGCCGTCGCGGGCTATGAAAAGGTCAAGGCCTGGCTGTCCAAGGAAGAGGCCCAAATCCTGATCCAGGCCAGTGACGGATCAGAGCGCGGAAAATCAAAGCTGAGCACGCCGCATGGCGGCTCTTTCATTGGCTGGCTGACAGCAGACGAGCTGGGCCGGGCCTTTGGGCGACAAACGACCATCCATGCGGCATTGCGCGCTGGAGGTTTGACGCAACGTGTTGTAGAGGAGGCGGCAAGGCTGAAAGGCCTGCGCGTCTCGGACGGTGACAGCGGTCACCGGAAAGGAAAGAAGACCAGATGAGCGACAACGACGGAAAGAAACCTTTGGGTGTGCGTGGCGGTCCCCGTGCGGGGAACGTGAAGCAGAGCTTCAGCCATGGCCGGACCAAGAACGTCGTGGTGGAAACCAAGCGCAAGCGCATTGTGAAACCCAAACCGGGTGTCGCACCGGGCGCTTCGCCGACCAAAACCGCGCCTTTGGGTGATCCCAGCCGCCGCCCCGCAGGTATTTCGGACGCCGAGATGGAGCGCCGCATGAAGGCGCTTCAGGCCGCCAAGGCCCGTGAAGGCGAAGATGCAGCCAACCGCGCCGCCGAGGAAAAGGCCCGCGAGGAAGAGCGCAACCGCCGCCGCGAAGAGGCCGAGGCCAAAGAACGCGAAGAACAAGAGCGTGAAGAGGCCCTGAAAGCCAAGGCCGACGAAGAAGAACGCGCCAGGAAGGCCGCCGAGGCCGCAGCCGAGCAAGCCGCGATTGCCGCAGCCGGGCCAGCCGAGGATGCAGGTGCCGGGCATGGCGGGGCGCAGCCGTCGCGCTCGGCCCCTTCGGCCACGCCGCGCAAGCATGAAAAAGAACGCGATGAGCGTCCGACCCGCGGCAAGGGCATGGGTGGCGACAGCCGCCGCTCGGGGAAGCTGACGCTGAACCAGGCGCTGTCCGGTGGCGAAGGCGGCCGTCAGAAATCAATGGCGGCGATGAAGCGCAAGCAAGAGCGCGCCCGTCAAAAGGCCATGGGTGGCACGCAGGAGCGCGAAAAGATCGTCCGCGACGTGCAATTGCCCGAAACCATCACTGTGTCCGAACTGGCCAACCGTATGGCCGAGCGCGTGGCCGATGTGGTCAAGGCGTTGATGAACAACGGGATGATGGTCACGCAGAACCAGACCGTGGATGCCGATACCGCCGAACTGATCATCGAGGAATTTGGCCACCGCGTCGTGCGCGTGTCGGATTCCGATGTCGAGGACGTGATCGCGCTGATCGAGGACAAGGAAGAAGATCTTCTGCCGCGCCCGCCGGTCATCACGATCATGGGCCATGTCGATCATGGCAAGACCTCGCTTCTGGACGCGATACGCGACGCCAAGGTTGTTGCCGGTGAGGCCGGTGGCATCACGCAGCATATCGGTGCCTATCAGGTCACCACCGCAAGCGGCGCTGTGCTCAGCTTCCTTGATACGCCCGGTCACGCGGCGTTTACGTCGATGCGTGCGCGTGGGGCGCAGGTCACGGATATCGTGGTTCTGGTGGTTGCCGCCGACGATGCGGTCATGCCGCAGACCGTCGAGGCGATCAATCACGCCAAGGCCGCCAAGGTGCCGATGATCGTGGCGATCAACAAGATCGACAAGCCGGCCGCCGATCCGACCAAGGTGCGCACCGATCTTCTGCAACACGAAGTCATCGTCGAGGCGCTGTCAGGCGACGTGCAGGATGTCGAAGTCAGCGCCAAGACCGGCGAAGGTCTGGATGAACTGCTTGAGGCGATCGCGCTTCAGTCCGAGATCCTCGAGCTGAAGGCAAATCCCAATCGCGCCGCCGAAGGTGCCGTGATCGAGGCGCAGCTGGATGTGGGCCGTGGCCCCGTCGCGACGGTTCTGGTTCAGAAGGGCACGCTGCGTCAGGGCGATATCTTTGTCGTGGGCGAACAGGTCGGCAAGGTGCGCGCATTGATCAATGACCGCGGTGAGCGGGTCAAGGAGGCCGGCCCCTCCGTTCCGGTCGAGGTGCTGGGGCTGAACGGCACGCCCGAGGCGGGCGATGTGCTGAACGTGGTCGAAACCGAAGCGCAGGCGCGCGAAATCGCGCAGTATCGTGCAAGCGCGGCCAAGGACAGACGCGCTGCCGCCGGTGCCGCCGTGACGCTGGATCAGTTGATGGCGCAGGCCAAGCAGGATCAGACCGTGGCGGAATTGCCCGTTGTCCTCAAGGCCGATGTGCAGGGCTCTGCCGAAGCGATCGTGCAGGCGCTTGAGAAAATCGGCAATGATGAGGTGCGCGTGCGCGTGCTGCATTCCGGGGTCGGTGCGATCACCGAATCGGATATCGGTCTGGCCGAGGCGTCAGGCGCGCCGGTGTTTGGCTTCAACGTCCGCGCCAACGCGCCCGCGCGAAGCAGCGCGAACCAGAAAAGCGTCGAGATCCGGTATTATTCGGTGATCTACGATCTGGTCGATGACGTGAAGGCCGCTGCATCGGGTCTGCTGGGCGCGGAAATCCGCGAGAAGTTCATCGGTTATGCGACCATCAAGGAAGTGTTCAAAGTCACCGGAATCGGCCGCGTCGCCGGCTGTCTGGTGACCGAGGGCGTCGCGCGCCGCTCTGCCGGTGTGCGCCTTCTGCGCGACGACGTGGTGATCCACGAGGGCACGCTGAAAACGCTCAAGCGCTTCAAGGACGAAGTGGCCGAAGTGCAGTCCGGTCAGGAATGCGGGATGGCCTTTGATTCCTACGATGATGTCAGACCGAATGACGTGATCGAGATTTTCGAGCGCGAAGAGGTCGTTCGCACGCTGACATGATCCGCCATCTTTTGGCTTGGACATGATAAAAGGGGCATCCGCAAGGCTGCCCCTTTTTGCTGTGAAATGGCTGGTTCAGGCCGCGGCGGAAACCGCCGGCCCGGAATACAGCTTTTCACCGACACGGATCTGGATGCGACCATCGGACAGCATCTTCACGAAAATGCCCTGTACCGAAACGCAGCTACCCAGCCGAATTGTACGAATCATGCCATATCCCCCCAGATACTGACCAATGTTCAAATAAACCGATGCGCCAAACTGACGTTGCGTCAAATATACCTGAATTTGGCGGAACGGAAATCGAATTTAACAACGCCATTGCAACCACTTATGACGTCATGGACGTTAACGCCGGGTTAAGACTTTGTTTCCGGAACGCGAAAACATTGTTTTTAATGTTTCGGGTTACGTCGCGTCTGGATTTGTCGCGCGCTACAGCCAATCACGCAGGATCGGAATAAGCGGGATGTCGGCCGGTGGCATCGGATAGGACCTCAGATCGTTGGCGCGCACCCATTTCAGGGCCTGTCCTTCGCGGGCCTGCGGGATGCCCTCCCATTTGCGGCAGGCGAACAGCGGCATCAGCAGATGGAAATCGTCATAGCTGTGGCTGGCAAAGCTGAGCGGGGCAAGGCAGCTGGCCCATGTGTCGATGCCCAGTTCCTCCTGCAACTCGCGGATCAGCGCGGCCTCGGGGGTTTCGCCGGGCTCGACCTTGCCGCCCGGAAATTCCCACAGCCCGGCCATGGATTTGCCCTCGGGGCGTTGCGCCAACAGAATGCGGCCCTCCACATCTATCAGCGCAACGGCCGAAACCAGTATCACTTTCACGAACGGTAATCCGCGTTGATCGAGATATAGCCGTGGCTCAGATCGCAGGTCCAGACGCGGGCGCGCCCGCCACCAAGGCCAAGATCGACATGGATCACCAGATCCTGATTTTTCATGTAGGCGGCGGCGGCCTCTTCGGAATAGTGCGGGCTGACCCAACCGTTTTCAGCCACGATGACATCGCCAAACCGGATCGACAGCCGGTCACGATCCGCGCGCGCGCCCGATTTTCCGACGGCCATGACGACGCGGCCCCAATTGGGGTCTTCGCCGGCGATTGCGGTCTTGACCAGCGGGGAATTCGCGATGGATTTGGCGTGGATATAGGCGTCTTCGTCGCTATGAGCGCCGGTGACTGATATCTCGACGAATTTCGTCGCCCCTTCACCGTCACGCACGACCTGATGCGCCAGGTCCAGCATGACGCGGCGCAGCCCTTCCATGAAGCCGATGCTTTTCTCGGTGATCGCCACCCCGGATTTGCCCGTCGCGGCAACCAGCAATGTGTCCGACGTCGACGTGTCGCTATCGACGGTGATGCAGTTGAACGTGCTGTCGTTCAGCGCCGAGACCATGGATTGCAGCACCGGGCGCGGCGCCACCGCGTCGGTAAAAATATAGACCAGCATGGTGCCCATGTCCGGCTCGATCATGCCCGAGCCTTTGGCGATGCCGGCGATACGCACGGTGCGCCCGTCGATCGTGACCTCGGTCGCCGATCCCTTGGGAAAGGTGTCGGTGGTCATGATCGCGTGGGCCGCGCCCTCAAGCGCGGTTTCGTCCTGCGCGGCGGCCAGATCGGCGATCTTCGCGGTGATCCGCTCATACGGGAGAACCTCGCCGATGACCCCGGTCGAGGATGAGAACACCCGCGTTTCCGGCAGGTTCAGCGCGTCCGCGACCGCTTGGGTGACGGCGCGGGTCGCCTCGACGCCGGCCTTGCCGGTGAAGGCGTTGGAATTGCCCGAATTGACGATGATCGCCGCGCCCGCGTCGCTGTCCAGCCCGATCTTGGCCTGACAATCCAGCACCGGCGCCGAGCGCGTGGACGAGCGTGTGAACACGCCCGCCATCGTGGTGCCGGGGCACAGGACCGCGAGCATGACATCGCGCCGCCCCTGATAGCGCACGCCAGCCTCGACCGCGGCAAAGCTGGCCCCTTCAATCACCGGAAGTGTGGGAAAACCCGCCGGGGCCAGCGGTGATCTTGCGATGTTCTTTGCCATGTGTCAGTCATCCAGCAGGTCGAATTGAGTCAGCAGTTCAGGGTCCAGCGCATCACCTTCTTCGCGCTTCACCTCACCTTTTTCGCGCAGATCGGCGACATAGGCATCCACCGCCGCCTGACGCAACGAATCCTCGATCTCGGCGCGCACGTCGTCCAGCGCCGGGCGGTCCTTGGTGCGGGTTTCAATCAGGCGGATGACGTGCCAGCCGAATTGGGTTTCCACCGGGTCCGAGATGCTGTCCACCTCCATCTTTTCGACGGCCAGCTGGAACGGTTCGACCATCATGCCGGCGCTGAACCAGCCCAGCTCACCACCACCGGGGCCGGAAGGGCCGGTGGAATGTTCGCGCGCCAGTTCGGCGAAATCGGCACCATTGCGCAGTTCAGTGACCAGATTCGCGGCCTCTTCCTCGGTTTCGACAAGGATATGCGCGGCATGATATTCGGTCACGGCGGGGCTGTTGAGATATTCGGCCTCGAAGGTGGCGGTCACGGCGTCGTCATCGACGGCGGCCCGTGCGATCCGGCCCAGAACTTCGCTGGCGACCACCGCACGGCGTTCATTCTCAAGCGCGAGCGCGCCGGCTTTCGAGATGTCCCCGGAATGGGATTGCTGCAACAGGGTCTGCTGGATCAGCTGATCGAGAATGCCGGTATAGAGAATATTGGCCGGAAGCTGGGTGAACTGCTCGGGCAGGCCGGCGCGCAGGATGATCATGTGGCCAAGGGTGATCTCGGTTCCGTTCACGGTCGCGACGACCGTATCGGCATCCGGGGCGTCCTCGGCCCAGACGGGCGCGCTGGCAAATGTTCCGGCCATCAGGCCCGTGGCAATCAGCAGTCTCAGGCGTTGTCGCATATTCATGTTCCTTTGTCCGTATCCGGTGGATGGTGCAGCGGTGCGCGGCGTTGACACTCTGACAGTGGCCCCTTACATCGCCTTAGGATCAAGGCAAACCCGCTGCTTTGCGCCCCTTTTATGGTGGCAGAGGAAACGGGGCAAGCGATTGCCATCCACAGGACGCAAAATTACCGGAACGGATTGAAAATGCTGGGTATTGGAACTGTTGCCAGAAAGGTCTTCGGCACTCCGAATGACCGCAAGATCAAGGCAACGCGCCCGCTGGTCGCGCAAATCAATGCGCTGGAGCCCGAGTTCGAAAAGCTGAGCGATGCGGGCCTGATCGAGAAAACCGAAGAATTTCGCAAGCGCGCGCAGGACGGCGAGCCGCTGGAAAAACTTTTGCCCGAGGCCTTTGCCAATTGCCGCGAGGCGGCGCGGCGCGCCTTGGGCCTGCGGGCGTTCGATGTGCAGCTCATGGGCGGGATCTTCCTGCATCAGGGCAATATTTCCGAGATGAAGACCGGCGAGGGCAAGACCCTTGTCGCCACGCTTCCCGCCTATCTGAACGCGCTGACCGGCAAGGGCGTGCATGTGGTCACGGTCAACGATTACCTGGCCAAACGCGATGCGGAATGGATGGGCAAGGTGTTTGCCGCGCTCGGCATGACGACCGGCGTCGTCTATCCGCAGCAGCCCGATCCCGAAAAGGCCTACGCCTACGCCTGCGATATCACCTACGCCACCAACAATGAGCTGGGCTTCGACTATCTGCGCGACAACATGAAGGCCGAACTCAGCCAGATGAGCCAGCGCGGACACAACTTCGCGATTGTCGACGAGGTCGA
Source organism: uncultured Roseovarius sp. (assembly GCA_934501475.1). Classification (GTDB taxonomy): domain Bacteria; phylum Pseudomonadota; class Alphaproteobacteria; order Rhodobacterales; family Rhodobacteraceae; genus Roseovarius. Next base: position 49,868 of record CAKSUL010000002.1, read on the forward strand.
TTCGATCCTGATCGACGAGGCCCGCACCCCGCTGATCATTTCCGGCCCCGCGCAGGACCGGAGCGAGCTGTATCTGACGATTGACAAGCTGATCCCCGAACTGGCCAACGATCATTTCAAGCTGGACGAAAAGACCCGCAACGTCACCTTCACCGAAGAGGGCAACGAGTTTCTGGAGAACCTGCTGCTGGAACGCGGCATCCTGCCCGAGGGGCAATCGCTCTATGATCCGGAAAGCACGACCATCGTGCATCACGTCAATCAGGGGCTGCGCGCGCATAAACTGTTCACCAAGGACAAGGACTATATCGTGCGCGACAACCAGGTCGTGCTGATTGACGAACATACCGGGCGGATGATGTCCGGGCGGCGTCTGTCCGACGGGCTGCATCAGGCCATCGAGGCCAAGGAAGGCTGCAACATCCAGCCCGAAAACGTGACCCTGGCGCAGGTGACGTTCCAGAACTATTTCCGCCTTTATGACAAATTGTCGGGCATGACCGGCACCGCCCTGACCGAGGCCGAGGAATTTGCCGAAATCTATGGTCTCGGCGTGGTCGAAGTGCCCACCAACCGCCCGATCGCGCGGGTCGACATGGACGATGCGGTCTATCGCACCGCAGCCGAGAAAATAAAGGCGGTGATCGAATCCATCCGTGAGGCGCAGAAGATCGGGCAGCCGACGCTGGTCGGCACCACCTCGATCGAGAAATCCGAGATGCTCAGCCAGATGCTGACCGCCGAAGGGATCGAGCATAACGTCCTGAACGCACGCCAGCACGAAAGAGAGGCGCAGATCGTTGGGGACGCCGGCAAGTTCGGCGCGGTGACCATCGCCACCAACATGGCCGGTCGCGGCACCGATATTCAGCTGGGCGGCAATGTGGACATGAAGGTGTTCGAGGCGCTGAGCGCCGATCCGCACGCCGATCCCGAGGCCCTGCGCGCCCGGATCGAGGCCGAACATGCCGACGAAAAGAAAAAGGTGATCGAGGCGGGCGGCCTGTTCGTCCTGGCGACCGAACGTCACGAAAGCCGCCGGATCGACAATCAGCTGCGCGGCCGTTCGGGCCGTCAGGGCGATCCCGGCAAATCGGCGTTCTTCCTCAGTCTCGACGATGACCTGATGCGGATCTTCGGGTCCGAGCGTCTGGAAAAGGTGCTGTCGGGTCTGGGCATGAAGGAAGACGAGGCGATCATCCACCCCTGGGTCAACAAATCGCTTGAGCGCGCGCAGGCCAAGGTCGAAGGGCGCAACTTCGACATCCGCAAGCAGTTGCTGAAATTCGACGACGTGATGAACGAGCAGCGCAAGGTGATCTTCAAGCAGCGGCTGGACATCATGAAGGCCGCGGACCTGTCGGGGATCGTGCGCGACATGCGCAATGAGGTGATCGACGATCTGATCGACATCTACATGCCGCCGAAAACCTATGCCGATCAGTGGGACACCAAAGGCCTGCACCAGGCGATCATCGAGGGCCTGAACATCGACCTGCCGGTGATCGACTGGGCCGACGAAGAAGGTGTGGACGATGAGGAAATCACCGAACGCATCGAAAAGGCCGTGGATGAGATGATGGCGAAAAAGGCTGCGGCCTTTGGACCCGAAAACATGCGCCTGATCGAAAAACAGCTCTTGTTGCAGACGATTGACGCGAAATGGCGCGAACATCTGCTGACGCTGGAGCATCTGCGCAGCGTCGTGGGCTTTCGCGGCTATGCGCAGCGCGATCCGCTGAACGAATACAAGAACGAGGCATTCTCGCTGTTTGAATCTATGCTGGACAGCCTGCGTCAGGACGTGTCGCGCCAATTGGCCCAGATCCGCCCGATGACCGAGGAAGAGCAGGCCGAAATGCTGCAACAGGCCGCCGCCCGTCAGGCCGCCGCGATTGCGCCCGCAGTCGATCCTGTCGATCCCGAAAAGGCGATTGACGGCTTTGTCGAAGACGATCCGAGCACATGGGGCGATCCGGGCCGCAACGAGGCCTGCCCCTGCGGATCAGGTAAAAAGTTCAAGCATTGCCACGGTCGTCTGGCCTGATTTTCACGTGACATGAGGCCGGTCCGGGGCACCGGGCCGCCTTGGTGCGGCCTGAAAGACTCCGCATCAGGGACATTTTGCCGCCCGATTCGACGGTTAGGTTTTCCGTAACGCCCCCAATGGGTGCAGGAGACCGTCATGCTGAGTATCAGAATCATCGCCGCAGGATTGGGCACAGCCGCCATCGCGCTGGCCGCTGGTCATTTCATGCAGTCCAAGCAGTCAAGAACCGCGGCGGTCAATGCGCCCTCCGTGCAGGGCGCGACATTGGCCAGCGGTGACGATCAGCTGGAACTGTCGGATATCAAGCTGACATCGGCATTGCCGGCGGCCCCGACCAGCGCGTTGAAGGCGGCGACACTGCCCGCGACGCCGGTCAGCCTGTCGCTGCTGGACGATACCCCGATCGCCGATCTGCCCGGCGAAGAACCCGCCCAGAGCTTTTCCTGCGACTATACCCTCACGGCCGAACCCGCAGCGGCGGCCATGGTCACGCTGAACCTGTCGGTGCCCTGCATGATGAACGAACGCTTTACCGTGCATCACAATGGCATGATGTTCACCGAAGTGACCGATATGGATGGCGCTGCCGAAATGATCGTGCCCGCGCTGTCGGCCAAACCGGTCTTCATCGTGTCCTTCGTCAATGGTGAGGGCGCCGTGGCCAGTGCCGACCTCAGCTCGTTCGAATATTATGACCGCGTGGTGGTGCAATGGTCCGGCTATAGCGGCTTGCAGATTCACGCGATGGAATATGACGCCGACTATGGTGATGCCGGCCATGTCTGGGCCGAGGCCGCGCATGACATGGCAGATGCGGCCAGCGGCACAGGTGGGTTCATCACGCGCCTTGGGGCCGAGGACGCCGCCGATGCCCACCGCGCCGAGATCTACACCTTTCCCAGCGGTCTGGCCCCGAAGGGCGGTCAGGTCACGCTGAGCGTCGAGGCCGAGGTGACCGAGCAGAATTGCGGCCGTGACGTCGAGGCGCAATCCCTTCAGGTGGGGGCAGACATGCCGCTGACGGTCCGGGATCTGACGCTGGCGATGCCTGAATGCAACGCCGTCGGTGACTTTCTGGTGATGCGGAACCTGTTGAATGACTTGAAGATCGCGCAGAAGTAGGCTGATATCCATCTGCTGCGTCCGGAGGTCATTGCATGGCACAGGTGCGTGCGGCGTTTTACGCCGCACTTTTTCTGTTGGGGGCTGCCTGCATGGCGGTCGCGCAGGATGTCACACTGACATCCCGCGACGGCAATGTTGAAATCTCGGGCGATCTGCTGGGGTTTGACGGTGAATTCTACCGTGTGGACACGATCTATGGCGAACTGACGGTTGATGGGTCGGGTGTCCTGTGCGACGGCCCCGGCTGTCCCAACCTGGCCAGTTTCGTCGCCGAGGTCACGCTGGCCGGTGCGCCGTCGATTGGCCGCGTTCTGATGCCCGCCCTGATCGAGGCCTTTGCCCTGCGCGAAAACCTGACCCTGACGCGCAGCGAGGACATGCCGCTGCGCGCCTCCTATACGCTGGCCGATCGCGCCACCGGGCAGGCGCGCGGTGTGTTCCACTTTCATCTGACCAATTCGGACGAGGGGTTCGCCGATCTGCTGGCCGATGAGGCCGATATCGTCATGTCCCTGCGTGAAGCGACCATCGGCGAGGTGCAGCGTGCCCGTGAGGCCGGGATCGGCAATCTGAACGCGGCGCGGCGCAGTCTGGTTCTGGCGCTGGATGCGCTGGTGCCGCTGGTGTCGGGCGAAAATCCGGTGCTGTCGATCACCACGCCGCAACTGGCCCAGGTGCTGAGCGGCGAAATCGACAACTGGGACATGCTGGGCGGGCCGGATGCGCCGATCGCGGTGCATCTGCATGATTCCGCGACCGGGTTGGGCCAGGCCACCATCGCCCGGATGGTGCCGCGCGGCGCGGAGGCGGTGATCGCGACGGCAATCTATCACGCAGACGGCGCCGAACTGGCCGCCGCTGTTGCGCGTGATCCCTTTGCGCTGGGCATCGGAAGCCGCTCCGAGACGGGGCTGGCGCAGGAACTGGCACTGACCGGGGAATGCGGGTTTGCGATGCACGCAACGCGCCGCGCGATCAAGACCGAAGACTATCCGTTGACCGCGCCGATGTTCCCAAGCTGGTGCGCGAATTCCTGTCCTTCACCCGCAGCCCCTCGGCGCATCTGGTGATCCGGCGCGCCGGGTTCGTCGATCAACTGCCCGAAGAGATCGCCATCAACGCGCAGGGCGACCGGTTTGCCAATGCCATCGCGCGTGCGGGTGACGATATCACGCTCACCGATCTGCAAGAGATGGTGCAGGTCCTCACGCCGCTGCGCCGGCTGACCACGACCTTTCGCTTTGAGGCGGGATCGGCGCGGCTGGATGCGCAATCGCGTTCCAACGTGGCACAGTTGGCGCGGGCGCTGGAAAGCGGGCTTTATGACAACCGCCGGCTGGTCTTTGTCGGGTTCAGCGACGGTGAAGGCGCGGCCAGCCTGAATCGCGACATCGCAAGACGGCGCGCCCACGCGGTGCGCCAGGCGGTGCTGAGCGAGGCCGAAACGCTTGCTCCGGGGCGTCTGGACCTTGCCACCGAGGCCTTCGGTGAGGCGATGCCGATGGCCTGCGATGACAGCGAATGGGGCAGGCGCGCCAATCGGCGTGTCGAAGTGTGGGTGAAATAGCCATTCGCCCCTGAACGGCGGCGCGGCGCAGTGTCAGAGATACCCCGACGCGCGAAAGCTGAGTTCGCATGATTTGCCGATGATCAGGTGATCATGCAGGGTGATGCCCATGGTCTGTGCTGCGGCCTCGATCCTGCGGGTCATGGTGATATCGCTTTCGGATGGGGTGGGATCGCCCGAGGGGTGATTGTGGACCAGGATCAATGCCGACGCGTTCAGTTCCAGCGCGCGCTTGACCACCTCACGCGGATAGACCGGCACATGATCGACCGTGCCGTTGGCCTGTTCCTCATCCGCGATCAGCACGTTCTTGGTGTCGAGGAAAAACAGGCGAAACTGCTCGGTCTCGCGATGGGCCATGGTGGTGTGGCAATAGTCGATCAGCGCATCCCAGGATGAAATGACCTGCCGTTGCATCACCTTGGAGCGCGACAGCCGATGGCTGGCGGCCTCGATGATCTTGAGTTCGGTGATCACCGAATCACCCACGCCGCTGACGCCGCGCAACCGTTCGGGCGGGGCCGACAGGACGCCGTTGAAATCATTGAACCGCTCAAGCAGGGCGCGCGCCAGCGGTTTCACATCGCGGCGTGGAATGGCGCGGAACAGCACCAGTTCCAACAGTTCATAATCCGGCATGGCGCGCGCGCCGCCCGCCAGAAACCGGTCGCGCAGGCGCTTGCGATGGTCGCGGATATAAGAGGGCTGCGCGCCTTGCACTGCCGGAGCGGCCTCGACCGCCTCGTCAAACAGAGGCATCGGTGCCTCGGCAAAATGTGAAAACCCTGTCATGTCGTGCAGGTTCCTACAAAACCCTTAATGCCGCGTTAAAATTCGCAGTGCGGCAGGCATTGAAACTGCCCCCGGTTTTGCCGCATATTCCGCCCAGCATCACAAGGAGACGGTCATGGACCTGCGCAAGATCACTGACGGCTATTCGGTTTCGCCCCAGATCGAGGTGGCGGATGTGTCCGCGATTGCCGCGCAGGGCTTTCGCACGATCATGTGCAACCGCCCCGACGGTGAGGAGATCGGGCAATGCGATGTCGCCCTGATCGAGGCAGAGGCCCGCGCGGCCGGGCTTGAGTTCTGCTGGTTGCCGGTCACGTCCGCCGGAGTCAGCCCCGAGACGCTTGAGGGGTTCCGCACCGCGCTGGACACGATGCCGGGGCCGGTTCTGGCCTATTGCCGCAGCGGAACGCGCTGCACGATGCTGTGGACGCTCAACGCCTTCGGCACGGTTCCGACGCAGGAGATCGTCGCGGCAACCTCGGCGGCGGGCTATGACATGAGCGGCGTTCTTGCCCAATTGTCGCGCGCAGGCTGACAGGGTTGTGGCGGGCGGGCGCTGGTTTGTGATCGGGCCGGTCGCGGATGGCGTGGTTCTGTGCACGATGCAGGGGCCTGACCTGAGCAGCCAAACGCGTTTTGCCGATATGGCGACAGCGCAGCGCGCCGCCGATGCCCTGCCGGGTCCGCTGGTGAGCATCGCCGCAGGCGTGCCGGTGACGGTGCCTGCCCCGATTCTGCCGACCGAAATTGCAGGTGCGCTGCCCGATCTGGTGCAGGATCAGCCGCGCGGAGTGCTGGATGGCTGGGTGCGGTTGTGGGTTGCCGGTGCCTTGCGCGGCGATCCCGACTGGGATGGCGTGATCTGCGCCGTGCAGGGCGACGTGACCCACTGGATTCAGGTCAGCGCCAGTGAAATCGTCAGCTTTCAGGGTTTTCTGACCGGCCGTCTGATCGCATCCCTGAACGGCAGCGCCGAGGCCGACGCGGACGCCCTGTCAGACAGCCTGTCGCGCCCCGAGCGTCTGGCGGCGCATCTGCGCAGCGCCGAGATCGCCGGGAACGGCGCGGCGGTGACGGGGCATCTGACCGGTGCGGAACTGGCCGCCGCGCGCCCCTTTTGGCTGGGTCAGGAGGTGCTGATCATTGCAGATGGCGCTCGGATGCAGACCGCGCTGGCGGCCCAGGGCGTCAGCGCCGTCACCCGTGACCCCCAGGCGATGCTGGATGCGGGTCTGGCCGTGCTGGCTGAAAGCATCGCGCGCAGCCCCTGACAGGTTGCCCGGTTTCGGGCGTCAATTCAGGGTCGCGTTCAGATCCTTGGGCTGGCCGACCACCACGAAAGTCAGCTTCTCGGGCGTCAGCAACTCACGCGCGACGCGGTTGATCTGCTCCAGCGTGACGGCGTTCACCTGGTTGTTGCGGTCGGTGATATATTCGGGCGGAAGGTCCTCCATCTGCATCATGACGGCGATGTTGGCGATGGGCCCGTTGCCATCAAAGCGCAGCGGATATGCGCCGGTCATGTAGGTTTTCGCGTCCTGAAGCTCTTCGGCGGTGACGCCATTTTCGCGGATGCGGCTCCATTCGGTCTTGATCACCTCGATCGCCTGCCCGATCCGGTCATTGGCCGACGCGACAGACCCCACCCAGAGCTGCGCGCCGTCCTTGTCCAACAGGTAAGAATAGACGCCATAGGTCAGCCCGCGTTTTTCGCGCACCTCGTTCATCAGGCGGCTTTCAAAACCACCGCCGCCCAGGATCTGGTTCAGCAGGTAGGCGGCAAAGAAATCCGGGTCATCGCGGTCGATCCCCTGCTGGGCAAAGCTGGCCACGGATTGCGGGGTGTCAAAGTCGATGATGCGGATGCCGCCGGGCAGGTTCAGATCGGCAGGGCCGGGCAGCGGCGCGCCGGTGGCGGGCAGATCGCCCAGCAAGCTGTCGATCAGGGTCGCCAGATCCCCGGCGCTGATATCGCCGACCGCGCTGATATAAAGGCGGTCACGCGCCATCGCGGCACCATGCGCGGCGATGATATCGTCGCGCGTCAGGCCGGTCACACTGTCCACGGTGCCGTTCTTTGAGCTGCCATAAGGATGCGTGCCGAAAACAAGCGAATCGAACGCCTTGCCCACCATGTCGCTTGGGTCTTTTTCGCTGGACTGGATGATCGACAGCACCTGCGCGCGCACCCGGTCGATGGCGGATTGCGTAAAGGCCGGGTTGATCAGGCTCTCGCGCAGCAAGGCCACGGCCTGATCGCGGTTCTCGGTCAGGAACTTGGCCGAGACAGCCAGAACATCGTCATATGTCGCATATCTGAAACTGGCGGCCAGTTCCTCGGTGGCGCGGGCGAAATCGCGGGCACCCATGTCACCTGTGCCCTCTTCCAGCAGTGCGGTCATCAGGTTGGTCGCGCCGCGTTTGCCGGGGGCGTCCAGCGCCGCGCCGCCGCGAAAGCGCAGTTCCAGCGCAACAAAGGGGATGGTGTGATCCTCGACCAGCCAGACGTTCAGGCCGCCAGGGGTGGTGATTTCCTGCACGTCGATTTCGGCGCGCACCGGCAGGGCGGCCAGCAGGGTCAGCAACATGATTGCAAGGCGGATCATTGGGTTACCTCCGGGGCGGTCAGCCAGCCAGTGACGGAATTTTCACGTTTGAACACATCGCGCGCGGCGGACATGATATCCTCGGCGGTGACGGCTTGCAGGATGTCGGGCCAGGCCTGCACATCGTCCACGGTCAGCCCCTGAGACAGGGCCGCACCATAGCGATTGGCCAGGTTGTTCACGTCGTCGCGGGCATAGATCTGGGCGGCGCGCAGTTGCATCTTGATCCGGTCCAGATGGGCGTCATCTATTCCGGTCTCCAGGAAATCGCGCAGCACGGTGTCCATGGCATCTTCGGCCTCTTGCAGGGACACATCGGCGACGGGAACGATGGCCAGCGAAAACGTCGTGGCATCCAGCGACATGCCGTCATACCACGCCGAGACCTGAACCGCCTTTTGTGTGTCGAATTGCAGCTTTTCCGCCATGAGCGACGTGGTGCCGCCACCAAGAAGCTCAGCCAGCAGGGTCAGGGCGGCAGCGCGTTCCTGATCGCCGCTGTCGCGCTCGGGCGCGAGATATGAGCGGGTGATATAGGGCTGCGCGACGCGGGCATCCTCAAAGAACAGGCGGCGCTCGGCCATCTGGCGCGGCTCCTGGGCGCGCATGCGCTGGGGCAGGGCCGGATTGGCGGGGATCGCACCGTAATGTTTCTGCGCCATCGCGCGGACGTCTTCGGGCAGGACATCGCCGGCAACCACAAGGATCGCGTTGTTGGGGGAATAGTAGATGTCATAAAACCCGAGCGCGTCCTCCAGGCTGAGGTCATACATCTCATGCTGCCAGCCGATCACCGGCACGCCGTAGCGGTGATTGAGATATTGCGCGGCGTTGCGTTGCTCGCGAAACAGCGCGCCGGGGTTGTTTTCAACCCTTTGATTGCGTTCTTCGATGATCACGTCGCGTTCGGTTGCGATATCGCCCTCACCCAGTTGCAGATTGACCATGCGGTCGGATTCCATCTGCATCATCAGATCCAGCCGATCCGCCGCGATGCGCTGGAAATAGGCGGTGTAATCATAGCTGGTAAAGGCATTGTCACTGCCACCATTGCGCGCGACGGTCGCGGAAAATTCGCCGGGCTTCAGGGTCTTGGTGCCCTTGAACAGCAGATGCTCCAGAAAATGCGCCACGCCGGACGCGCCGGGCGGCTCATCTGCCGATCCGGCACGATACCACACCATCTGCACCACGACGGGGGCGCGGTGGTCTTCGATCACCACCACCTCCATCCCGTTTTCCAGCGTGAAGGTGGTGACCTGATCATCGGCAAGGGCCGGGGCATAGGCCGCGATCAGCGACAGGGCAGCGATCAGCAGAACGCGCATGGGGCGAGTCTCCGGTTGGGTCAGGGGTTCGGGCTGTGGGGCGGGCCACTCATGCGCACAAAGATACGCCGCATCAGCCGGGGTTCAAGCGGGTTGACACGCTTGTGACCCAAGGCGCGCCGCTGGTTTATTCGGGCGGCGGCGCCGAGGGCACATCCACGCCCATGCGCTTCAGGCGGTCAAGCTCGTATTCGGAGTCCAGCCACTGTTTCTTGTAGGCGGTGGTGTAGTCGTCATTCGGCCCGATATTGAGGATATTGACCCGGCCATGGCGGCGGCGGACGTCCTGATCTTCGGCGGCCAGCGTCTGGCGGATGCCCTCGTCCACGCCATAGCGGCGGGTGCGGTTGACCAATGCACCATCGGCGGCGGGCACGGGCGTGATGCGCATGGCGTTGGGATTGCCGCCAAGGGCGGCGATGCCTTCGGCCTCGGGGTTGGTATCCACGCGGTTGACGCCGCCGGGCGTGGGCGCGGGCAGCGCTGAAAAGCTCTCAGGCGCTTCCAGCGGCTTTGTCGGCAATACGGTGAATTCATCCGGGCCGGGGCTTGTGTTCTTGATCCGCGTCAGGCGCACATCCTTGTCGCGGCTGCCACAGGCCGACAGCGCCAGCCCAAGTGCCGTTATCAAGATCAAACTGCGTGACAGTCTCATTGTCCCACCTCGTCCAGAGAGCATTTCGTCATAAATCTGCGACAGACTTAACGCATCATCGCGGCAACGTCACGCGGGCTTTTTGTTCGGAGTGAAAATCACCAGCCCGAGGGCTCCGGCAAAAACCGCGATATCGGCCAGATTGAACGCATAGGGGTTGTCAAAACCGCAGCATGACATGTTCAGAAAGTCCGCAACCGCGCCATAAAGCAGCCGATCGACCACATTGCCCAGGGCCCCACCCACCAGCAGGCCGGCGGCAATTTTCTGCCGCCTTGTCATGGCTTCGCGGTGAACCCACCACAGCACTGCCCCCGAAATGGTCAGCGCGACGGCGATCAACACCCATTTCACGGTCTCGGAGGGGCCGGAAAACAGGCCGAAATTGATCCCGTAATTCCACGCCATGCGCAGATTGATCAGCGGCGGCCAGACGTCGATCCGGCCAAGATTGGCCAGATCCATCGCATGAACGACGACGTATTTCGTGACCTGATCCAGCAGAAAGGTCCAGAATCCGACCCAGAATACCAATCGCATATATGCGCCCTTTTGTTCGTCCGTATGTTATTGCGTCAGTGCCGGAAATGCCGCATCCCGGTCAGCACCATGGCCAGACCGGCATCATCTGCCGCGGCGATCACCTCATCGTCGCGCATCGACCCGCCCGGATGAATGACCGCGCTCGCCCCTGCCTCGGCGGCGGTCAACAGCCCGTCGGAAAACGGGAAGAACGCATCCGAGGCCACAACGCTGCCTTGGGTCAGCGGCGCGGCCAGTCCAAGCGCGTCGGCCATGTCCTGCGCTTTGCGCGCGGCGATGCGGCAACTGTCGACCCGGCTCATCTGGCCGGCGCCGATGCCGACGGTCGCGCCGTCCCTGACATAGATGATCGCGTTGGATTTGACGTGTTTGGCAACCTTCCAGGCAAACAGCAGATCGGCCAGTTCCGCGTCCGTTGGGGCGCGTTTCGTCACCACCCGCAGATCCTCTGCCGTGATGTGCCCGTTATCCTTGTCCTGCATCAGGTAACCGCCCGACACCTGCCGGATGGTCTGTGCGGCGGCGCGCGGATCGGCCATCGTGTCGGTGAGCAGCAGGCGCAGGTTCTTCTTCTTTGCAAAAATACTCATGGCGTCGGCGTCGGCACCCGGCGCGATCACCACTTCGGTAAAAATCTGCGCGATTTCCTCGGCGGTGGCCCCGTCCAGCGGGTGATTGAGCGCGACAATCCCGCCAAAGGCCGAGGTGCGGTCACAGTCAAACGCGCGCATATAGGCGTCTTTCAGCGTCCCGGCGCGCGCCACGCCGCAGGGGTTGGCATGTTTGATGATCGCGCAGGCGGGGCCATCGGCACTGGCGAATTCACTGGCCAGTTCAAATGCCGCGTCGGTGTCGTTGATGTTGTTATAGCTCAGGTCCTTGCCCTGGACCTGCCTGGCGGTGGCGACACCGGGGCGCGCCGTTCCGTCGGTATAGAACGCCGCCTGCTGATGCGGGTTCTCACCATAGCGCAGCACCTGCGCCAATGTGCCGGCCACGACGCGGCGGCGCGGGGCCTTGTCGTTCAGCTCGGCGGCCAGCCAGTTCGACACGGCGGCGTCATAGGCGGCGGTGCGGGCATAGGCCTTTTGCGCCAGCTTGCGGCGGAACTTGGGGCAGGTCGCGCCATCGTGCTGGGCCATGTCACCCAACAGCCTGTCGTAATCCTCGGTATCCACGACCACGGTGACAAAACCGTGGTTCTTGGCGGCGGCGCGGATCATGGCGGGGCCGCCGATGTCGATGTTTTCGACGCAGGTGTCGTAATCCGCCCCGGCGGCGACGGTGGATTCAAACGGATAGAGATTGACCACCAGCAGATCTATCGCGCCGATCCCGTGTTCCTTCATCGCGGCAAGGTGGCTGTCGTTGTCGCGCAGTGCCAGAAGGCCGCCATGCACATTCGGGTGCAGGGTTTTCACGCGCCCGTCCATCATCTCGGGAAAGCCGGTCACGTCGGCCACATCGCGCACGCTCAGCCCGGCATCGCGCAACGCCTTGGCGCTGCCCCCCGTGCTCAGAAGCTCGACCCCCTGATCGGCGAGGGCACGGCCAAGGTCAATCAGCCCGGTCTTGTCGGAAACCGACAAGAGGGCGCGGCGGATGGGGGTGAGGGCGGGTTTGGTCATATCGGGCAGGTCCTGCGTTCAAATCAAATCTCAGTCATCGGCATCGGGCATCAGATCATCCTGCGCCAGATCGCGGATGCTGACCGGGGTGTCCTGTGCCTTGGCCAATGACCATCTTGTGCGTGTCGCATATCCCATCGCGCGGCCAGATAGAACAATCTGTTTGCTCGCGCGCGGCTTTAGCCGACCCTTTTCCAGGTAAACGCTGGGTTCCAATGCGATTTCGGCGCTTGTGTCGCTGCGAAAAACCCAGATTTCACCGCTGCGCAGCGCCATCGAGACGGCATTGCCGCCCAGGTCCACCGCCGCATCCACATTCGGGTGCAGGTGAAAATGCACGGCAAACCTGATCCCGCTCAGCCGGGTGGCATCCAGTGCCTTGTCAAACCGGCGCTTGTCGCTGTCCTCCAGCGCAAGCAGCATATCCTCACCGACAATGGCGCGCCCGTCGAATGTCATGTCCAGCGTGCGCGCATGGATCAGCCCGAAGCGGCGCAGATAGCCATCATGCCCGCCCTCAAAGCGCAACCCGTCACTGGCATGGCTCAGCTGGATCGGCACGTTTTTCGGCCCGCCTTCCAGCCGGTTCTCACGCGGGCCCGGCGGCCCCAGACGGGCCGAGGATTCTCCCCCCAGAACGAGGGTGGAATGGGACGGCGTGGCGCGCCCGGCACGGCGCCACTCAGCGCCGAAACTGTCGCCAGCGCCGCAATTCACGATCAGCGGGCGCCGCCCCGACGTCAGTTCGAACGCCAGCGTCGAGGCATGGGCATTGAGCGACGCATTGCCGCTGGGCGGGGCGCTGGCGTCGATGATCATCGAGGTGCGCCCGGCACTGAGACGGGCAAACCCCATCGCCAGCCCATCGGGCTGACGGGTCTTGACGCCGCTATGGGCCAGCGCCGTATCCAGCCGCCCCTCAAGCCCGCGCCCGCCGCCATGAAACCGCGCCAGCCCGCCATCCGCATGGCGCAGGGTGCGCAGGATCGGCGCGATCTGCTCGATCGCGGCCCAATGGGACGGGGCGGCGGTCTGGCCAGCGTCTGACAGGGCCGTGGCGGCCCAGGTCAGCAGCGTGAACACCTCAAGCAGTTCTTCGGGGTTGCGGGTGGGCAAAAGGCCCCGTTCCGTGATCTGGCTTTCGCATTCGCGCCCCAAGGCGCGGACGGCCGGGGCGACATGGCGCTGCATCCCCTCAAGGGACAGACCGGCATAGATCAGCCCGGTCAGCGCCTCGAACCGGGGCAGGCCCGGCGCGGTCGATTGCCAGCGTTTTCCCAGGAACAGTGTCTGTTGCGCGAGCGAGCGGTAGAACACATCGGCACGGTCCGCGCCCGGCCCGCTGAGCACGAACAGCGCATGATTGATCCAGCGAATCAGGCGCCGACCGGTCAGATCCGGCGTCCAACCGGGGCCGCGCCCCTGACCATAGCGGTCGATCCAGTCCCACAGCCAGCGTCGGGCGCATTCGCGCGCCGGACCGTCGCCCGCAGCGGCCAGATCGTCCAGCCAGCCAAACCCGTGCAGGGCCTCTTCAAAGGCGCTGTCGGGGGGTTTGATCGCCCACATGTCGGCATCGGGGCGCTGCACCAGATGCCCGGCCAGCAGAAAGTTGCCCGCACTCAGTTGCCGGCCCCTGGCGAAACTGCCGATGGTGCGCGGCTCGGGCTGTGAGACAAAGGCCGTCGCCGGGCGCGCCCATGCCGCGCGCCTTGCCTGCACGCGGTTCATGAAACGCGTCCACCGCGCCGTCAGCTTATCGGTTCGTGACATATGCTTTGCCTCTGTGCGCTCTTCCTGGCGCTCTGGTCACAGGCAATATATCGCGCAGCGCCCCCCAAGTCACCGCCTGATTGGCCTGATCAGCCCTTGAGGCGCAGCACGCTGATGAAAAACCCGTCCATGCCGCCCAGATCGGCCCAGTAATCCGGGCGCAGGCGCAGACCGTCCCCCGGCAGGATCCAGGCCGGATCAACGCCCTTGACCGCAAGAGCATCCATATCGACCATCAGGTCGGGACGGCGTTTCAGCGCCTCTTCGATCTGGCATTCGCCCTCATCGGGCAACAGCGAGCAGGTGCAGAACACCAGCCGCCCACCCGGCTTGAACAGGGTCAGCGCGTGGTCGATCATCCGTGCCTGCAGGTCGATCAGCGCGCCGATCTCGGCCCCGTCGCGGGCATGGGGCAGATCGGGGTGACGGCGGACCGTGCCGGTGGCCGAACAGGGCGCATCCAGCAGAATCGCGTCATATGTCGTGCCGGTGTGATCGAACATGTCGCCGGTGATGCACTGCGCGGACAGCCCGGTGCGCGTCAGGTTTTCGGCCACGCGGCCCATTCGGGCTTGCGAGATGTCCAGCGCGGTCACCGCAGCCCCGGCAGCGGCCAGTTGCATGGTCTTGCCGCCCGGTGCGGCGCACAGATCCAGCACGGTTTCGCCGGGTTGTGCGTTCAGGATGCGCGCCGGGATCGCGGCGGCGGCGTCCTGCACCCACCATTCGCCCGCCGCATAGCCGGGCAGCGCGGAAATCTGGCCCGGATCGCTCAGCCGGATTGATCCGGTCGGCAGGATCGTGCCGCCAACGGCCTGCGCCACCTGCCCGGCGTCTGTCCTGGCGGTCAAATCCAGCGGCGCGCCGGCGAAATGCGCCAGCTCGAACTGTGCCACGATGTCGCGGCCATAGGCCTGCACCAACGGATCGCGCAGCCATTTGCGCATCTGCGGCACCCGCAGCGCCGCCCAGTCACGCGGCCCATCCGTCGCCATCTTGCGCAGCACGGCGTTGATCAGCCCCTTGAGGCTGTGAAACCGCTTGTGGGTGCTGACCAGTTGCACCGCGTCATTGACGACCCCATGCGCATCGCCGCCCTGGCACAGCTCAACCGTGCCCAGACGCAGGATGTTGAACACATGCAGCGGCGGCGGTTTGCGCAGGTGCTTATTCAGCAGGTGGTCGGCGCGTTCCAGACCGCGCAATGTTTCGGTTGCAAGGCGCTGGGCGCGGGCGCGCTCGGGCGCCTCCAGCCGGTCCAGCGCGCCGCTGGCCAGCAGTTCGGACATCAGCCGCCCTTCGCCAAGGATCTGATCCAGCAGATAGACGGCGCTGCGGCGCGCGGATGAGGGTTCGGTTTGCATCAAGGGTCCTTGCCGGTGGGTGACAGGGGCGTATATCAAGGGGTGCGCCGCAAAGGAAGCCATGCCATGACAGATCGACCAACCCAAGACCTGCCCCCCGAAGCGCAACGCGCGCTGGCCGAGGCCGAAGAGCGCCGCAAACAGGCCGGCGAAATCACCCTGCCCAAAGAGCTGGGCGGGCGAAAGGGGCCTGAACCGGTCCGCTATGGCGACTGGGAGAAAAAGGGTCTGGCAATAGATTTCTAAAGCCTTTTCGATGTTGTGGGCGGTTTGCATCTGATCCGTGGCTCAGGTCAAATGCAAACCGCTTCAGACACTGATCAGGCGAAATGCGGCTTGACCGCATGGCTCGGCTGATGCCATCACTACACCGTGACGGGGGCGTCCACGCAAGTGGTCTGAGATGCACCCTTGGAACCTGACCCGGATAATGCCGGCGGAGGAAGTCGCGGACGCTATCGGCAGACCATGATATTTGCCGATGTCCAACGCCTCGCTCTGCCTTGCGAAAGGAGAGATGATGGAAAACCCCGGAAAATACCTGCACGATATGCGCGCCACCGCGCCGCTGGTGCATAATATCACCAATTATGTCGCCATGAACGTGATGGCGAATGTGCTGCTTGCGGTGGGGGCGTCGCCCGCCATGGCCCATGCCCGCGCGGAAATGGACGAATTCGCCGGATTTTCGCAGGCACTCAGTGTCAATATAGGCACATTAGACCCTGATTGGGTGGGTGCGATGGAACTTGCCGCGCGCGCGATGAATGCCGCGGGCAAGCCCTGGGTGCTGGACCCTGTAGCCGTGGGCGCCACGGCGCTGCGCCGCGATGCCGGCGCGCGTCTGCTGGCGCTGGGGCCGACGATCATCCGGGGGAACGCCTCGGAGATCATGGCGCTGGCCGGGGCCGGTGCGTCCGGGCGGGGCGCCGATAGCGGCGACGCGGTCGAGCGGGCCGAAGGCGCGGCGCGCGATCTGGCCAGGCAGGGGGATTGCGTTGTCGCCGTCACCGGGCCGGTCGATTTCATCACCGATGGCACGGCGGGCTGGCGGGTTGCGAATGGCGATGCGATGATGCCGCTGATCACCGCGCTGGGCTGTTCGCTGAGCGGTGTCGTCGCGGCATTTGCGGTGGATCAGCCCCCGCTTGAGGCGGCGGTCGCGGCGCTGGCCTTTTACGGGTTGGCCGGTGAGATCGCGGCGCAGACCTCGCAAGGGCCCGGCACGTTCCAGCCGGCGTTTCTGGACGCGCTGCACAACATGACGCCTGAGCGCCTGAATGATGGTGCAAGGATATCAGCGGCATGATGGGCGGGGTCTATTTCGTCACCGATGCGGATGCACCTCACCCGGTTCTTGCGCAGGCACTGGCTGCCGCACGGGCCGGTGTGCGCCTGATCCAGTTGCGCGACAAGACCGGCAGCGATGATGACATGGTGGCACTGGCGCAGGAAATTCTGCGCGCCATCACGCCTTTGGGCGCGAAGTTGATCATCAATGACCGGGTCGATGTGGCGTTGCGCAGTGGCGCGCAGGGTCTGCATATCGGTCAGGGCGATGGCGATCCGCGCCTGATTCGCCAGCGGATCGGCCCGGATATGATCCTCGGCCTGTCGATTGACGCGCCTGATCAGGTGGCATTGGTGCCGCCGGGCGTTGTGGATTATCTGGGCGTCGGGCCGGTGCGCGCGACGGCCAGCAAGGCGGATCATGCCACCCCGATCGGCTTTGACGGGCTGGCGCAGGCGGTGGCGGCGGCAGATGTGCCCTGCTTTGCGATTGGCGGGGTCGGTTTGGGCGATGCAGCGGCGCTGCGCGCGGCGGGGGCGGCGGGCCTTGCCGTGGTGTCGGCGATCTCGCGCGCGGACGACATGCAGGCGGCGGCGGCTGACCTGATCAGGGAATGGAGCGTGACATGATCCCGAATATCCTGAGCATTGCAGGGTCCGACCCGTCAGGCGGGGCGGGCATTCAGGCCGATATCAAGGCGATTTCGGCCAATCGCGGCTATGCCATGGCCGTCATCACCGGGCTGACCGCGCAGAACACCATGGGTGTGCGGCAGGTCCGCCTGACCGCGCCCGACATGGTGATCGCCCAGATCGACGCGATTCGTGACGATATCCGTATTGATGCGGTCAAGATCGGCATGCTGGGCGAGGCGGCAATCATCCGCGCCGTGGCATCCGCCCTTGCCGGACTGGAGGCGCCGATCGTGCTGGACCCGGTGATGGTGGCCAAGGGCGGTGATCGCCTGCTGGCAGCCGAGGCGGTGGCGGCGCTCTGCGAGGATCTGCTGCCGATTTCGACACTGATCACGCCCAACTTGCCCGAAGCCGCCGATATTCTGGGCATTGCCGAGGCCATCTCGGTGGCCGAGATGGAGGCGCAGGCGCGTATCCTGCTGGGGTTCGGGCCGAAGGCGGTGCTGTTGAAAGGCGGGCATCTGAGCGGACCGCAAAGCCCCGATATCCTGCTTGGCGATGACATTTGCCAGGTGCTGGAGGGTGCGCGCCATGAAACGCGCAACACCCACGGGACCGGCTGCACCCTGTCGGCCACGCTGGCGACGTTGCTGGGGCATGGTTTGTCGCTTCAAGAGGCGACCGTGCAGGCCAAGCGCTATGTCGCGGGGGCGATCAAGGCTGCGGATCGCCTGGAGGTGGGGCACGGCCACGGGCCGACGCATCATTTCCACGCGCTCTGGTCCGATACGGCGTCCTGACAGCCGGCAAAGCCGCCTCAGTTCAGGCCCAGCACGTCCAGCATGTCATACTCACCCGGCTTGCGCCCCTGACCCCACAGCGCCGCCTTGAGCGCGCCGCGGGCAAACACCGCGCGGTCGCTGGCGATGTGGCGCAGGATGATCCGCTCACCGGGGGCGGCGAACATCACGTCATGTTCGCCCACGATATCGCCGCCCCTTATGGCGGAAAACCCGATATGGCCGCGTGTGCGTTTGCCGGTGATGCCGTCGCGGCCCCGGTCCGACACCGCGTCCAGCGCCACGCCGCGCCCGTCGGCTGCGGCCTGACCCAGCATCAGCGCCGTGCCCGAGGGGGCATCGACCTTTTGATTGTGATGCGCCTCGATCACCTCGATGTCGAAATCCTCGTCCAGGGCGGCGGCGACCTTGCGGGTCAGTTGCGTCAACAGGTTCACACCCAGGCTCATGTTGCCGGCACGGATGATGGTGGCGTGGCGCGCGGCCGGTTTCAGCGCGGCCAGCTGCTCATCCGTCATTCCGGTGGTGCCGATCACATGCACGGCGCGGGCCTGCGCGGCCAGCTTGGCAAAGCCCAGCGTCGCGGCGGGAGTGGTGAAATCGATGATCGCCTGCGCGTTGGCGATGGCCTGCAACGGATCGTCCGAAACCGTCACGCCGATGGGGGCATTGCCCATCGCCTCGCCGACATCGCGCCCGGTCCAGTCATGGCCGGGCCTTTCGATTGCGCCGACCAGCCGCACGCGATCGCTGGCCGCGATCATCTGGATCAGCATCCGGCCCATCCGGCCCGATGCCCCTGTCACCACTATGCCCGGCGCGTCTGTCATTCCTGCTCTCCTGATCTGTCTGCGCATTGCATAACGCGGCTTTGCCCGCTTGGCAAAGCATGGCTGAGGGCTTAGATGCGGGGTATGGCAAAGAACAACATCCATGAGGGCGCAGGCCCATCGCAACGCATGCTCCGGGTCGGTGAACTGATTCGCCGGACCCTGTCCGAGGTTCTGGCACGTGGCGAGATCCACGACAGCGATCTCAATCAGCTGTCGGTGACGGTGGGCGAAGTGCGCGTGACGCGCGATCTGAAGATCGCCACCGCCTATGTGCTGCCGCTGGGTGGCAAGGGGCAGGATGAGATCATCGACCTGCTGGCCCGCAACAAGGGTGAGCTGCGCCGTATCGTCGGCAAGAAGCTGGCCCTGAAATACGCGCCCGACCTGCGATTCCGGCTGGACACCACCTATGACCAGATGGACGAAACCCGCCGCCTGCTGGATCAGGACCAGGTCAAGCGCGATCTTGAAAGGTAGCGTCATGCGCTGGCTGGTGGCCATCGTCTGTCTGTTTCCGGCATCTCTTGGCGCGGTCGAGTGCGGCAGCCTCTCGCACAAGGGCGCATCCTACACCATTTGCGAGGTCGCCCCCGCATCCGAGGATCTGCGGCTGTTTCTCAACGATCCCGACAGCGGCGCGCCGCTGGGCAGTTTCGAGAATGTCGATGCCCTGCTTTCGCGGGAGGGCGCGCGACTGGGATTTGCGATGAATGCGGGGATGTATCACTCGGATCGCAGCCCGGTGGGCCAATATGTCGAAAACGGCGTTGAACAGAGCCGGATCATCACCTCGAAGGGGCCGGGCAATTTCGGCCTGTTGCCGAATGGGGTCTTCTGCATCCGCGACGGGCGCGCCGATGTGATGGAAACCGGTGCATATCTTGGCGCCGCGCCCGCCTGCCGCTATGCGACGCAATCCGGTCCGATGCTGGTGATCGACGGAATGCTGCACCCCCGGTTCCTGCGCGACAGCGACAGCACCTATATCCGCAACGGTGTGGGCACCTCGGCGGACGGGGCGCGCGCGGTGTTCGTGATGTCCGACGAGGCGGTGAATTTCCATGCCTTTGCAACGGTGTTCCGCGATGTGCTGAAGCTGCCTCAGGCGTTGTATCTCGATGGCAATATCTCGCGGCTCTATGCGCCGGGGGTTGGCCGGTTTGATCTGGGATTTCCGATGGGGCCGATCGTGGGCGTGGTCGAGCCGCCCGCCAAAGGCGATTGACGCCGCTGGGCGCGTTGGATACCCGGCAGGCTCAGGCGACAGGTAGGGGCGACATATGGCACGCAAACGCAAAGGCCGCGACATCTCCGGCTGGCTGGTGGTGGACAAGCCTGCGGGCATCACCTCGACCGCCGTCGTGAACAAGGTGCGCTGGGCGCTGGGCGCGAAAAAGGCGGGCCATGCCGGCACGCTGGACCCGGATGCAACCGGCGTTCTGGCCGTGGCGCTGGGCGAGGCGACCAAGACCGTGCCGTTTGTGACCGATGCACTCAAGGCGTATCGCTTTGACATGCGCCTTGGGCAGGCGACCAACACCGACGACGCCGAAGGCGAGGTGATCGCCCAAAGCGACCTGCGCCCCGACGACCAGACCATCAAGGATGCGCTGGGCCAGTTTGTCGGCGACATCATGCAGGTGCCGCCCAAGTTTTCCGCCGTCAAGATCGACGGGCAGCGCGCCTACAAGCTGGCGCGCGACGGCGAGGATGTCGAACTTGCCGCGCGCCCCTTGTGGGTTGAGGAATTGCTGATGACAGGGCGGCCCGACGCCGATCACGTCACGCTGGAAATGACCTGTGGCAAGGGCGGTTATGTCCGCTCGATCGCGCGTGACCTGGGCGAGGTTCTGGGCTGCCATGGTCATGTGGCATGGCTGCGGCGGATCTGGTCGGGGCCGTTTGACGTCGAGGACGCGCTGACGCTGGAGCGGATCGAAGAGATGGCGCAGGACCCGGCGCTGGATGCGCATCTGTTGCCGCTTGAGGTGGGCCTGAGCGAGCTTCCCGAACTGCGCTGCACGCCCGAAGGCGCGGCAAAGCTGCGCAATGGCAATGCCGGCATGGTCTATCCCGGTGACGTTGAATATGGCGATGAATGCTGGGCCTCGCTGGATGGGCAGGCCGTTGCCGTGGGGATCTACAAGGGCGGTGAGTTGCACCCCAGCCGGGTCTTTGCTGCACCGCACGCGGGCTGACGGACCGGCTTGCATCTTGCGGCGCGGCGCTTCAAAACCGTGGGATGATCGTGCGTGACCATCAAAAGGGCGATGCCAACTCTACCGCCGTCTATTCGGATTGCGAGCGCTATCGCTATATGCTGACCCGCGTCTGGGATCCGGCGGGCGGCAAGGTTTTGTTCGTCATGCTTAACCCCTCGACCGCGACCGAGGTGCAGAACGACCCCACGGTCGAGCGCTGTGAAAGACGCGCGCGCGCCCTGGGGTTCGGAGCGTTCCGGGTCACCAATATCTTTGCGTGGCGCGACACCGATCCACGCAAGATGCGCGCCGCGCCTGATCCTGTCGGGCCGCAGAACGATACTGCCATCGTTGAAAGCTGCGATTGGGCCGACCGGATCGTTGCCGCCTGGGGCACACATGGCGCGCATCTGGGCCGGGGCGCCGATGTGACCGCGCTGCTGCAAGGGACCGGGCGCGCGATTCACCATCTGGGGCTGACCAAGGCGGGGCATCCCAAACACCCGCTTTATATAGCCTATCAGGAGCAGCCCCGGCTGTGGGAGGGCCTCTTGTGAGCGATTCCGAAACCCGAGCCGCGATCCGCGAGTTGACCGAAGAGGTCGAGCGCCTGAACAGCCACCGTTTCGTGCGCATTCACAATTCGCTCTGGCGGCTGGTGATGTTCCAGTTCCTGCGCGGGCTGGCCTTCGGGCTGGGCTCGGTGCTGGGCGCGACGGTGCTGGTTTCGCTTGTGATGTGGTGGCTGGCGCAATTCGAGTTCCTGCCGATCATCGGCGGCTGGGTCGAGCAATTGATCGAACAGATCGAATCCACCCAGTCACCGCGCTAGAGCATGTTGCGTTGAATTGAATTCACCAATCGCCGTGAACGCATTTGCCCTGCAAACGCTGCCTCACGACGATTGGTGAATGCCTGAATCCCAGTAAACGCAACACGCGTTAGCGTGTGGATTGCGCCCCGCCGCGTTAACCATTTGCCCAGATCCGAATTGACCGCCACCCCCCTGATATGGCTGGCTTGAGGGTGGGTGAGTGTGAAATGGTGGAATGGTGCGATGCTCCTGCTTGCAGGTTTATTGGGTGTTGTGGCGGTTGGCGCAACGGCGTTTTTGGGAATGGGCGGCGATGACCCTGCCCCGGATGAGGGCGATCCCGCGGCCAATCAGCAGGACATCGGCCAGCAGGCCATCGGCCAGCAGGGGCAGGGCAGCACAGGCGACGATACGGGCCCGGGCGGCGGGAACAGCATCATGGATTTTGCCGACGCGCCGGATGAGGATGTCGTGACCGCCGCGCCCGACACTGGCGACGGGTCCGAAACCGCGCCAGCGGAGGGTGTGGATTCACTACCCCCGACCGACAACAGCGCCGCCACTGGCGAGCGTATCGAAAGCGGCAGTTCCGGCAATGACACCATGATCGGAACGGCAGGCGTCGATCTGATGAACGGGTATGGCGGCAACGATCTGATGACTGGCGATGCCGGCAATGACCAGTTACTGGGCGATACCGGCGACGACACGCTGTTTGGCGATGCGGGCGACGACACCCTTCAGGGCGGCGACGGCGCGGATGACCTGCATGGCGGGGATGGCGGCGATCACCTGTTCGGCCATGGCGGGGATGACGCGCTCAGCGGTGATGCCGGCGATGACAGCCTGGTCGGCGGCGCGGGCGACGATACCCTGCAGGGCGGCGAGGGTGCGGACGCGCTGCATGGGGGTCTGGGCGATGACAGTCTCAGCGGCGGGCTGGGCCGGGATCAGCTGTTTGGTGGATGGGGCGACGATACCCTCACGGGCGTTGTGGACGATCCCGACACCGGGGCGCGGGATGACCTTGATCTGCGCGATTTTCTCAATGGCGGCGGCGGGGATGATGAAATAACCGCCGGGCGCGATGATATCGTCACCACCGGCGACGGGGCCGACACGGTCATTCTCGGCGAATGGCTGTCCGAGGGGCATCAGGCGGATATTCTGGATTTCGACATTGATCAGGATCTGCTGCGCATCGTGTTCGACGATTCCATCGACCCTGATCCGGATGTGTCGATCCAACAGGACAGTGACGATCCGGCGTTGCAGCATGTGGTGCTGAACGGCGTGCGCATCGCCGCGGTCTATAATTGCGACGGGTTGAACCTGTCGCATATTGCGCTGGTCCCGCAAAGCGTGCTTCAACAGGCGGCGTGACGGTTTTTCCGCTTTTCTTTTCGTCCGATTCTTTCTATACGCGCTGATCCCCTGTGCTGCGGCGCGCGGGATACTCTCGACGGACCCTGCTGGACGACATCCCGGCTTGTGCCCACCACATTTGATCAAAGGAGACCCCGATGTCGATTACAGTCGAAGAAAAACACCGCCTGATGAAGGAATTTGCAACCAAGGAAGGCGATACAGGTTCGCCCGAGGTGCAGATCGCCATTCTCACATCGCGGATCACCACCCTGACCGAGCATTTCAAGACCCACAAGAAAGACAACCACGGCCGCCGTGGCCTGTTGAAGATGGTCGCTCAGCGTCGGAAACTTCTGGACTATCTCAAAGGCAAGGAAGAAGCGCGTTACGCCGACGTGATCAAGCGTCTGGGCATTCGCCGCTAAGACGTTTTGCCGGATCCGGCGCCAGCTGTCGCGCGATCGCGACACCACGAAATACGAAAACGCCCGCTCAGCAGTGAGTGGGCGTTTTGCGTTCGGGCGGGGCGGCAATGTCTCAGGGACAGCGGACTCGACCATCACCGCTTTCCTTCTCACCTGTTCTAGTCTAAACGCCAGACATCTGAAATCCGGCGCCCGGACTCCAGCGCCTGAAAAAAAGATATCGGAGTCAGGGGCAATACGGCCCCTATGAAATGGCCAATGGGCCGAAACAGGATACGTAGATGTTTAACGAAGTGAAAAAATCGATTCAGTGGGGCGAAGAAACGCTCACTCTGGAAACGGGCAAAGTGGCCCGTCAGGCGGATGGCTCGGTCATCGCCACATTGGGCGAAACCAGCGTGATGGCCAACGTCACATTCGCCAAGCAACCGAAACCGGGAATGGATTTCTTTCCGCTGACGGTGCATTACCAAGAGAAATACTATGCAGCCGGCAAAGTGCCCGGCGGCTTTTTCAAGCGCGAAGCGCGCCCGACCGAAAAGGAAACCCTGACCGCGCGCCTGATCGACCGTCCGATCCGCCCGCTGTTCGTGCCCGGCTTCAAGAACGAAACACTGGTGA
>CAKSUL010000003.1 GCA_934501475.1 uncultured Roseovarius sp.
AGCGCTCGCCATCCATGTCCCAGTTGGAGGCTGCCTTTTCGGGCATGCCGATCTTCTTGGACGTGGCATAGACGTAATTGGCGAACATCGGGATGACGATCGCGCCGGTATTCGAGACGATCGACTGAAGCTCCCAGTACATCTCCCTGCGCTTGTCCTGGTCCAGTTCCGCGCGGGCCTGTTTCAGCAATGCGTCGAACTTCTCGTCGCACCAGAAACCGTCGTTCCATTCGGCCCCGCAGGTGAAGGCGATGGAAAACGCCTGATCCTGCACCGGGCGACCGCCCCAGTAAACTGCGGTGAACGGCTTTTTCATCCAGACGTCGGACCAGTAGCCATCATTCGGCTCGCGTACGACGTTGATGTCGATCCCCGCCGCCTTGGCCGAGTTCTGGTAGAGCGTCGCGGCATCGACCGCACCGGCAAAGGCGGCGCCGGATGCCGAGAGGCTGACATCGAGCGAGTCGAGGCCGGCTTCCTTGAGGTAGAACTTGGCCTTGTCGGGATCGTAAGTCTTCTGCTCCAGATCGGTGTTGTAGAATTGCTGGTTCCGACCGATCGGAATGTCGTTCCCGACCGAGCCGTAGCCGAACAGGATCTTCTCGACCAGTTCCTTGCGGTTGATGGCGTATTTCATCGCCAGGCGCACGTTGTTGTCGTCAAAGGGCGCCTGATTGGCGGACATGGCGAAGGTGAAATGCTGCGTCCCCGCGATCGAGCTGATGTGGAGATTGGGATCACGCGACAGCAGGCCGACGGTCTTGAGGTCCAGCTTGTCTACGGTGTCGACATCGCCCGAAACCATCGCAGTGGTGCGTGCGTTCTGGTCGGTGAGGACCAGCATTTCGATGCTGTCGAACCAGGCGACATCGTCGCGCCAGTGGTTTTCGTTGCGCTCAAGCAACGTCGAGACGCCGGGCTTGAACGATTTGATCGTGTAGCTGCCGCAGCCATCGCCCGACTTCCAGTCGATGCCGCCGTCGGTGGCGGGCAGGATGGCCAGATGGTAATCGCTGACGATGAACGGGAAATCGGCATCGCCGCCGTCCAGCTCAAAAATGACGGTATCGTCGCCCTCGGTCTTGATGTCCTGAATCGCTGCGATGACGGGACCGGCGGCCGAGGTCGATCCTTCGCCGCGATGGAAATTGATCGAGGCAACCACGTCTTCGACAGTCACATCCTTGCCCGAATGGAAGGTCACGCCCTTGCGGATCTTGAACCGCCAGGTCTTGGCGTCTTCGGTCGCCTCCCAGCTTTCGGCGATTTCGGGGCCGATCGAGCCGTCGGCCAGCACTTCGGTCAGGTGGCCGTCCTTGGCAAAGCTGAGCGCGATCATGTAGCCGTTTTCGGTCGTGCCCGGATTGAGCGAGTCGGTCGTCTGACCATGCCCCTTGCCGACGCGCAGATGGCCGCCGCGTTTGGGGGCTGCCATGGCGCCGCCCATCGGCAGGGATGCGGCAATCGCCGTCGCCGCGGTGGTCTTGAGAAAGCCGCGTCGATTCAGGCGGCCATTCGGTTTGAGTAACATTCAGATTCTCCCTTTGGTTGTTATGTCATTGATGCAGGCGCCCCAGCGGTCAGATCCAAGGCCGGTGCGCGATGATTATGGGTGATGTTGCCCCCGAAAGGGGCGGGCGGACAATTCGGCCCTTGGTGTCGGTCGATTTGGCCCATCTAAATCGGTGCATGCCCAAAGCTTAGTATGAGCGGGGCATAATGCGCAACCGGTTTGGTCGCTTTCAGGCATATCGTGTCGTTTTGCCTTCATCGCGCTGCACGCGCGGCGTGAACTGCCATGTGGCGAATGGGGGGCGCGGGGCGTGGCCAATGAGGATGTCTCCGGGTTCATGGCAGGCTACAGGGGATCGGGGCGGGTTTGCAATTGCTTTTTGATTGACTCATCAATCAAGAATAAATATCGCAAGGCGACCGGGGTGATCAGGGCATGATCGAAGCCGGATCAGGGGGTCACGATGCCGAAACTGGGAATGGAGCCGATCCGGCGCAATGCACTGGTCGAGGCGGCGATTCATGAAATTGGCCAGCGCGGCACACTGGAGGTGACGGTCAGCCAGATCGCCAGGCGGGCGGGCATGTCCACGGCGCTGGCGCATCACTATTTCGGCAGCAAGGAACAGATGTTTGGCGCCGCGATGCGCCATGTCCTGACGCTATACGGGGCGCAGGTGCGCGGCGCGCTGGTGATGGCGGACACGCCGCGTGCCCGGATCGAGGCGATCGTGCGCGCCAGTTTCGACACGATGAGCTTTCGCCCCGATCACATCGCCGCATGGATGAACTTCTATGTGCAGGCGCAGAAATCGGATGAGGCCGCGCGTCGGCTCAATGTCTATCAGCGGCGGTTGCGCTCGAACCTGCATCACGCGTTTCGCCAGATCGCACCGGACAGCGCACGCACGCTGACGCGCGGCGTCGCGGCGATGATCGACGGGTTGTATATCCGCCACGCCCTCGGCGCAGGCGGCCTGCGCCCCGAGGCGTCGATCTCCGTGTTGATGCATTACATTGACCTTGGTCTTCAAGAGGCTGTTATAAAAGAGGAAAGAACTGAATGAGCCAGCCCAACATTCTTGTGCTGATGGTGGATCAGTTGACCGGGACGCTGTTCCCGGATGGCCCCGCCGAATGGCTGCACGCGCCCAACCTGCGCAAGCTGGCGGCGCGCTCGACCCGGTTTGCCAATGCCTACACGGCCAGCCCGCTCTGTGCGCCGGGGCGGGCGTCGTTCATGTCGGGCCTGTTGCCGTCGCGCAGCCGGGTCTATGACAACGCGGCCGAGTTCGCCGCCGATATTCCCACCTATGCGCATCACCTGCGCCGGGCGGGCTATCAGACCTGCCTGTCGGGCAAGATGCATTTCGTCGGCCCCGATCAGATGCACGGGTTCGAGGAGCGCCTGACCACCGACATCTATCCGGCCGATTTCGGCTGGACCCCGGATTATCGCAAACCCGGTGAGCGGATCGAATGGTGGTATCACAACATGGGCAGCGTGACCGGCGCGGGCGTCGCCGAAATCACCAACCAGATGGAATATGACGATGAGGTGGCCTATCACGCCAACCGCAAGCTCTATGATCTCGCGCGCGGCCATGATGCGCGGCCCTGGTGCCTGACGGTCAGCTTCACCCATCCGCATGACCCCTACGTGGCCCGGCGTAAATACTGGGATCTTTACGAGGATTGCGCGCATCTGCTGCCCGAGGTGGCGGCGCTGGATTACGACGATCACGATGCCCATTCCAGGCGCATCTTCGACGCCAATGACTGGCGCAGTTTTGACATAACGGACGATCATATCCGCCGGGCGCGGCGCGCCTATTTCGCCAATATCAGCTATATCGACGACAAGATCGGCGAACTGATGCAGACCCTAGAGGATACCCGCCAGGAGGCGATCATCCTGTTCGTGTCCGATCATGGCGACATGCTGGGCGAGAGGGGGCTGTGGTTCAAGATGTCGTTCCTTGAGGGGTCATCGCGCGTGCCGCTGATGATTGCCGCGCCCGGCATGGCGCCGGGATTGGTCAGCGATCCGGTCAGCACGATAGATGTCTGCCCGACCCTGTGTGACCTGGCCGGGGTCAGCATGGCCGAGATCGCCCCCTGGCTGGCCGGCGAAAGCCTGCGCCATCTGGGGCAGGGTGGAACGCGCGCGGCGCCGGTCGCGATGGAATACGCCGCCGAGGCATCCTATGCGCCGCTGGTGTCGTTGCGCGCCGGGCGCTGGAAATTCAACCGCTGCGCGCTGGACCCCGATCAGCTGTTCGATCTTGAGGCCGATCCGCATGAGTTGACCAACCTTGCCACCGATCCCGCCCATGCTGAGGCCTTGGCCCGGATGCAGGCCATGGCCGCCGAACGTTGGGATCTGGAGGCCTTTGACGCGGCGGTGCGCGAAAGTCAGGCGCGCCGCTGGGTGGTTTACGCCGCCCTGCGCAAGGGTGGCTATTACCCGTGGGATTACCAGCCGCTTCAGCGCGCGTCCGAGCGTTATATGCGCAACCACATGGATCTGAATGTGGTCGAGGAAAACCAGAGATATCCGCGCGGCGAATGAGCGCGGCACCGCCGGTCCGCCCGCCAGTATCACCCCCAGAGAGGAAGACATGGAAGCAGATTTCGTAATCGTGGGCGCGGGCAGCGCGGGCTGTGCGATGGCCTACAGGCTGGCCGAGGCCGGTCAGTCGGTTCTGGTGGTGGAACATGGCGGCTCTGATGCGGGCCCGTTCATCCAGATGCCCGGTGCGCTGAGCTATCCGATGAACATGAAAACCTATGACTGGGGCTATAGCACCGAACCCGAGCCGCATCTGGGCGGGCGCCGTCTGGCCTGTCCGCGCGGCAAGGTGATCGGGGGATCATCGTCGATCAACGGCATGGTCTATGTGCGCGGCCATGCGCGCGATTTTGACCATTGGCGCGATCAGGGGGCCAGGGGCTGGGGCTTTGCCGATGTGCTGCCCTATTTCAAGCGCATGGAAAACTGGCATGATGGCGGGCATGGCGGCGATGCGGCATGGCGCGGCCATGACGGGCCGCTGCATGTGACGCGCGGGACGCGCCGAAACCCGCTCCATCACGCGTTCGTCGAGGCGGGGCGTCAGGCGGGCTATGAGACGACCTTTGATTACAACGGTGAGAAACAAGAGGGTTTCGGCCCTATGGAACAGACCGTCTGGAAGGGGCGGCGCTGGTCGGCGGCCAACGCCTATCTGCGCCCGGCACTGGCGCGCGACAATTGCGATCTTCTGCGTGGTTTCGTGCGCAAGGTGGTGATCACGCAGGGGCGCGCGACCGGGGTCGAGGTTCTGATGAAGGGCCGGGTGCAGGTGGTCCGCGCCCGCCGCGAAGTGATCCTGGCGGCCTCGTCCATCAACTCGCCCAAATTGCTGATGCTGTCGGGGATCGGCCCCGGCGCGCATCTGCGCGGGCATGGCATCGAGGTGATCGCCGATCGCCCCGGCGTGGGGCAGAACCTTCAGGACCATCTTGAGCTATATATCCAGATGGCGGCCAGCCAGCCCATTACCCTCTACAAATACTGGAACCTCTTCGGCAAGGCGCGGGTGGGCGCGCAGTGGTTGCTGAGCAAATCCGGGCTGGGCGCGTCCAACCAGTTTGAATCCGCCGCCTTCCTGCGCTCAGACAAGGGGGTGGATTACCCGGATGTGCAGTATCATTTCCTGCCGATGGCGATCCGCTATGACGGCAAGGCCGCGGCCGAGGGGCATGGCTTTCAGGCGCATGTGGGGCCGATGCGATCCGCCTCGCGCGGGGCGGTCACCCTGCGCAGCGCCGACCCGGATGCGCCGCCAAGGATCCTGTTCAACTACATGAGCCAGGACAGCGACTGGGCCGATTTTCGCAAATGTATCCGCATGACCCGTGAGATTTTCGCGCAACCGGCCTTTGCACCTTTCGTGAAACACGAAATTCAGCCCGGCAGTGCGCTGCAAAGCGATGATGAGTTGAATGGGTTTATCCGCGACCATGTCGAAAGTGCGTATCACCCCTGCGGCACCTGCCGGATGGGGCGCGCGGATGATCCGGGCGCGGTGGTCGACCCGGAGGGAAGGGTGATCGGCGTCAGCGCCCTGCGCGTGGCCGACAGCAGCCTGTTCCCGCGCATCACCAATGGCAACCTCAACGCGCCGTCGATCATGGTGGGCGAGAAGATCTCGGATGCGGTGCTGGGGCGCGCGCCGCTTGCGCCGCTCAATGATCGCCCGTGGAGCCATCCCGATTGGCAGACAGCGCAGCGCTGACATCATCCGCAGGTTTGATCCGGATCAAAGCCAGGCGCATCCGCCCTGCCTACTGTCAGGTGAAACTTAACGCGCAAGAGGTCCATACATGACACATATCCCCCATCAACTGCATGACGAATTCCCCGAACACGCAGCCAGGATTGCCGAACTCAAGGGCAAAGACGCCCATTTCACCCGCCTTGCCGAGCAATATCACGAGATCAACCGCGCCGTTCACCGCGCCGAAACCAATGTCGAGCCGGTGGAGGATCTGACCGAGGTCGAGATGCGCAAGAAGCGCGGCGCCCTCAAGGACGAGCTTTACCGCATGCTGACCGCCTGAACCACACCGCTGCGCCCGACATCATCCGTGTCGGGCACAGCGCAGGGCACCAGCCCCCCCGTCAGGCGACGTCATAGGGCAGCAATCCGCGCTCATCGGGGTCGATGGCAAGGCGGCGTTCCAGCGGCGGGATCGAGCGTTGGTGGCAATTGATGCGCTCGCAGATCCGGCAGGAAATGCCGATCGGCTCGAACGCGGCAGGGTTGGAGAGGTCCAGATTGTCGGCATAGACCAGCGCGGGCGCATGTTTCACCTCACAGCCCAGGGCGATGGCGAAACGGCGCACCGGCGCGCCGAATGATCCGCCCGGTTTCGAGACATCCCGCGCCAGATTGACATAGCGCACCCCGTCCGGCGTTTCGGCCAGTTGGCGCAGGAACCGGCCCGGCGTTTCAAACGCGCGATGCACGTTCCACAGCGGACAGGCCCCGCCATAGCGCGCGAATTGCATCAGCGTGGCCGAATGCCGCTTGGTGATGGTGCCGGCCTGATCGACGCGCACGAAAAAGAACGGAATCCCCTTGGCTCCGGGGCGTTGCAGCGTCGAGAGACGATGCGCCACCTGTTCGATCGAGGCCCCGAACCGGTTGGCGAGGATCTCGAGATCATGGCGGCAGTCGCGCGCTTCGCGCTGAAAGCGCTGATAGGGCATCAACGCCGCGCCGGCATAGTAATTGGCCAGACCGATCTTGGCGATGGCGCGGGCCTCGTCCGACTGGAACCGCGCCAGATCCAGCGTCGCCTCAAGCAGTTGATCCTGCGTCAGCAGCGCCAGTTGCAACAGCGCCTGAAAGCTGCGGGTTTCGGGCGCGGCGCGCGCTGACAGATAGAGCACGCCATTGCCCCGATCGAGGCGGCGCAGCTTGTCGCTGTCGCTCAGCGCGACGGAAATCCCGATGCCGGACAGGCGGGCGAGGGTGCGTTCATAAATCGACTGGCGCGCATCGCCCGTGGTGCCAAAGCGTTCGGCGGCGCGGTCCACGGCGTCGATGTAATTGTCGCAGTAGTGAAAGAAATCGCGCACCTCGTTCCAGGGGCTCTGCTGGGTCTGGGCATCGTCGCGGCCCAACGCCTCATCCAGCGAGGCCAGCCTCTCGTGAGTCTGGCGATAGGCGGCGTGCAGCTCCAGAAAGGCGCGCGCCAGCGCGGGGGCATTGGCGGCCGTCAGGCGCAGATCGGCCACGGGGGGCGTGTCGGAAAACACCGGATCTGCCAGCGCCTCGCGCATGTCCGACACCATGCGTTCGGCATCGCCCGAGCCCAGTTCGGTGACGTCAAAGCCGAATTCCTGCGCCAGCGCCAGAACCACCGTCGTGCTGACGGGACGGTTGTTGTTCTCCATCTGGTTCAGATAGGGCAGGGACACGCCCAGCCGCGCGGCAAAATCCTTTTGGGTGAGGCCAAGGCGCGTGCGCGTTTCGCGCAGCTTGGCCCCGGCATAGAGCTTTCTGGTGGCCATGAGGTCTCCGGCTTTGCAGCTTTGCTTTGGGGGCAGGTTAGGTTTGCAAAGCGATCTGCGCAAGATGCCTGCATGTGCGCCGCGTCGCGTCAGGACATGCTCATCCGCATCCGGCGTTCGCGCCGCATCACCAGCAGGATCGCCACCACCGCCATCAGCGCAGTGATCAGCATGATCCAGAGCAGCGGAAACGCCCCGCTGCCGGGCGTCAGCAAGGCACCCGCCAGCGCCGACAGTGCCGCCCCGATCCCGATCATCAGCGCCCCCGACAGCCCGCTGGCCGTGCCCGCCAGATGCGGGCGCACCGACAGTGCCCCGGCGGTCGCATTCGGGATCGCCATGCCATTTCCCAGCCCCATCAGCGTCATCAACCCGAAAAAGCTGAGCGCGGTGCCGAGCCCGGCATAAAACAGCAACAGGTTCAGCAGGATTCCCCCCGCATTGATCAGCGTGCCCCAATACACCATGCGGTTGACCCCGATCCGCACCGAATAGCGCCCCGAGAGGAAATTCCCCGCGAAATACCCGATCGCGGGCGCGCCGAAATAGAGGCCCAGTTCAGCCGAATCCAGCGCGAACACATGATCCCCGACATAGGGCGCGCCCCCCAGATAGGCAAAGAACGCCCCCGAACACAGGCCCGACGCCGCCGCATAGCCCCAGAACCGGGGCGAGCGGAACAATACCGGGTATTCGCGAAACTGCTGGGCCAGTGAAAATTCGCTTTTGGCGGCGGTCTCGCCCAGATCGGTCCAGGTCAACCACAGCACCGCGCCCCCCAGGACGAACAACAGCCAGAACGACGATTGCCACCCGAATGCCTGATCCAGCACGCCGCCGACCGCGGGGCCCAGCATCGGAACCACGGCCATGCCCATGGTGACATAACCGATCATGCTTGCGGCCTGATTTTGCGGAACGATGTCGCGCACGATGGCGCGGCTCAGCACCATGGCGGCGACGATGGCGGCCTGAATCATGCGAAAGGTCAGGAACACCCAGACATTGCCGGACAGCGCACAGCCCAGTGTCGCCAGCAGGAAAATGATCAGCCCGCCCAGAATGATCGGCCTGCGGCCGAACTTGTCCGACAGCGGCCCGATAAAGACCTGAAACACCGCGTTGACCGCCAGATAGAGCGCGACAGACAACTGCACCAGCCGGTAATCCGCCTCAAGATACTCGGCCATGCCGGGCAGGCTGGGCAGGAAGATGTTCATCGCCAGCGCCGACAGCCCCGCAAGCAGGATCAGCGTCGCGATATGTGGCGGGGTGGTGCGGTCCAGAAAGCGGGCTTTGGGCGGGGTGTTCATATTGCTATGGCTAGGCTCGGCGATCTGCAAAGTCCATCACGCTCGGCCATATATTCAATTTTGCAGATTTGCGGCGTTAGCTTTGCAGGTCTTTGCAAATTTGCCGAAAACCGCTTTGGCCTGCGCCGGTTTTGCGGGTAGAACAGCGCAAACGCAAGGGGACAACCATGACCGAAATTTTGCAAGAACTGGAAAAGCGGCGCAGCGAGGCCGTTCTGGGCGGTGGAGCCCACCGGATCGAGGCGCAGCACGCCAAGGGCAAGCTGACCGCGCGCGAACGGATCGAATTGCTGCTGGACGAGGACAGTTTCGAAGAGTTCGACATGTTCGTCACCCATCGCTGCACCGATTTCGGCATGGAAAAACAACGCCCTTACGGCGATGGCGTGGTCACCGGCTGGGGCACGATCAACGGGCGCATGGTCTATCTGTTCAGTCAGGATTTCACCGTCTTTGGCGGCTCGCTCTCGGAAACCCACGCCCAGAAGATCTGCAAGATCATGGATATGGCGGTGCAGAACGGTGCGCCGGTGATCGGCATCAACGATTCGGGCGGCGCGCGCATTCAGGAGGGCGTGGCCTCGCTTGCCGGCTACGCCGAGGTGTTCCAGCGCAACATCCTCGCCAGCGGCGTCATCCCGCAGATCAGCATCATCATGGGCCCCTGTGCGGGCGGCGCGGTCTATTCCCCGGCGATGACCGACTTCATCTTCATGGTCAAGGACACGTCCTACATGTTCGTGACCGGCCCCGATGTGGTCAAGACCGTGACCAACGAGGTGGTGACGGCCGAGGAGCTGGGCGGCGCCTCGACCCATACCCGTAAATCCAGCGTGGCGGACGGCGCCTTTGAGAACGATGTCGAGGCGCTGGCCGAAGTGCGCAGGCTGGTTGATTTCCTGCCCTCGTCGAACCGCGAGAAACCCCCGGTGCGCCCGTTCTTCGATCAGCCGGGCCGGGTCGAGATGTCGCTTGATACGCTGATCCCCGACAACCCCAACTCGCCCTATGACATGAAGGAATTGATCACCAAGGTCGCGGATGAGGGTGATTTCTATGAGATCCAGGAGGATTTTGCCCGCAACATCATCACCGGGTTCATCCGCCTTGAAGGGCGCAGCATCGGCGTGGTGGCCAATCAGCCGATGGTTCTGGCCGGATGTCTGGACATCGACAGTTCACGCAAGGCCGCGCGCTTTGTGCGGTTCTGCGATGCGTTCGAAATTCCGATCCTGACCTTCGTGGATGTGCCCGGCTTTCTGCCCGGCACCGGGCAGGAATTCGGCGGCGTGATCAAGCATGGTGCGAAACTGCTGTTCGCCTATGGTCAGGCGACGGTGCCGATGGTGACGGTGATCACCCGCAAGGCCTATGGCGGGGCCTATGACGTGATGGCGTCCAAACATCTGCGCGCCGATATCAACTATGCGTGGCCCACCGCCGAGATCGCGGTGATGGGCGCCAGGGGCGCGACCGAGATCATCCACCGCGCCGATCGCGACAACCCCGAAAAGCTGGCCCAGCACACCAAGGATTACGAGGCGCGCTTTGCCAATCCGTTCGTTGCCGCCGAACGCGGCTTTATTGACGAGGTGATCATGCCCCACAGCACACGCGTGCGCGTCAGCCGCGCCTTTGCGTCGCTGCGGCAGAAAAAGGCGGATATCCCATGGAAAAAACACGACAACATTCCGCTGTGACGCCATGACAGGAACCCCGATGGCGGCCCGCGCGTTTCCTTGCGAGAAGGAGGTGCAACATGGCCAGCACACAGAATTCAGACGGCACGGACAGATCCGGCATCAAGGACGAAGAGACCTATTCGGCGCTTCGCGACAAGGGGATGTCCAAGGAAAAGGCCGCGCGCATCGCCAATGCGCAGGCCAACGAGGACATGCATCCGTCGCGCAAGGGCGGCAAGGCCGCGCCTTACGAGGAGTGGACCAGGGATGCGCTCTACAGCCGCGCACAGGAGATCGGGATCGACGGGCGCTCGGGCATGACCAAGGCGCAGTTGATCAAGGCGCTGCGCAACCACTGACGCGGCCCCTGTCCGATATCCGGCGCGTCATGGGGCGGGCAGGATGAGCGGTCAGGCCAATGCCGGCAATGTCGCCGCTGCGGCGGGGGCGTTGACCCTGCCGTCGGGCCATGCCGCGCGCCTGTTCGAGCGGCTGGATGAGCCGGGCGATGACGGCATGATCTACCGGTTCCGCTTTGTCTCCGAGGGGTTTCGCGTGATCGACGCGGACGCGGATGCCGCCTTGGCGGACCTGGAATTTCTGTGCCAGCACTACGCCCTCAGGAACCTGCCCGTTGACGGCGCGCCGCCCGCACAGATCATCATTTCGCTGGCGGATCGCGAAGTGCCATTTGCCACCACAGACCCCGCCGCAACCCAGGTTTTCGAGGCTTTCAGCGTCGAGAATGACACCTGTATCTGGGAGATGTTTTGATGGTGACACCATATCTTGCGCGCCCAAGCGCAGGCAGGGGCGGATATGAGGCTTTGCGGCCACATCGCGCCGACATGCATCGGCCTGCATATCAATTCAACGTGAATTCGATTATCGTCGGCGTCGATTGCACCCAAGCAATCTTAACCTCGAATCCGGGGCAGGTGGGGGGCTTTGCCCTGAAATCACCCTTTGAAAGAGACAGGAGAACAACATGTCGAACAGTTTCAAGATCCTTATCGCAGTCGGCCTGGTGGCCATGGTCGGTGCATGTGCACAGCCCGCACAAGAAGAATATGTCGTGGTCGAGCCGATCACGGTCGAGCCCGTATCCTCCGGCAAGTACGGCGGAAAATACTGAGCGTTCTGAACGCCCAGGGCTGACAGGGCAGGCCGCAAGGCCTGTCCGACACATACCTGACCGCGCCCTTCGCCGCCTCAGCGGCAATCGTGCATGGCCCCGTTTCACATTTCATGGGGGTCTGTCATGCTGAAGCATCGCGGCTTTCCCGGGCGTCTGCCCGGCTCTGATTTCCAATTCATCATCCGGCGCGGCAACGCCAAGGGCGTCACCCGCATCATCCGGCGCGAGCGCTATCGCGACCGCAAGCCGGCGGATCGGCGGGCCGACGCGGGATTCATGCGCGCCTTGTGGTTGCATTTTGGCCCGCACCCGTTCGAGCGCGGCAACCTGGACGCCGGGCGGCTGAGCTGGCTGTTCGGCCGCGAGGTTCTGCCCGCCGAAGATCCGTTCGACCCCGAAAGCTATGAGGCGTTGCTGGTGATCGATGAGGCCGCAGCGCGGCGTTCGTTTCCCGATGCATTCGACGACGCGCCGTGATCATGCATCGATCTTCCCGTAATGTTCCCCGCCAATATGGGCGGAATTTTGCCACCAAGGGTTGTGCGGGGCGTCCGACAAGCGTTTTTTCGCGCAAGAATTGCGGATTTACGCGGATTGCCGCCCGATCCGGGGTGTCGCGCGCGATGTTCTTGGCAGGGGCGGCGCACCCGGTCACAGTCAATACCGTAGTGGCGGGCCTTCCCCAAGGGTCCGGGACAATTA
Source organism: uncultured Roseovarius sp. (assembly GCA_934501475.1). Lineage (GTDB taxonomy): Bacteria > Pseudomonadota > Alphaproteobacteria > Rhodobacterales > Rhodobacteraceae > Roseovarius. Next base: position 12,412 of record CAKSUL010000003.1, read on the forward strand.
GTCCGAACCGTTACCCTTCCCCTGACGGGCGGCATTTCGCACAATTGCGGGTGCCGCCCTTTTTTCCATATACCCCAGAATGTTACAGCAATCGGCAAGGCTCCGCGCAATTTGGCGTTGCGGGGGGATTGCGCTTTGACGCGGGCGGCGAAATGGCCTTGAATACGCGGATAAATAATCCCCAATCAAGAGGCTACAATCGATGCACAGGATCAACACCCCCATACGGGCCGCCCTTTCCGTTCTGGCACTTGGCGCACTCGGCGCCTGTGGTGACACGGCGCTGGAACAGGGCCTTTTCGGCGCGGGTGCCGGGGCCACGACAGCGGCTGTGCTGGATGGCAATCTGGCGGCGGGTGCCGTTGTCGGCGCCGCCGGCAACATCGCCTATTGCCAGACCTATCCCGAACGCTGCTGATGATCTGAACCGTGTCCTGATCGGACGCGCGCCCACCACTCACATATTCACCACTCATGCAACCACCGGTGCGCCCTGCGCGCCGGTGGTTTTTTCATGTCATGCCGATGCGAAACATCGCAGGGCCCAGAACTGAAGGGGACAAGACCATGTTCAAGAAGATCCTGATCGCCAACCGCGGTGAAATCGCCTGTCGCGTGATCAAGACCGCCCGCGAAATGGGCATTCAGACGGTCGCGATCTATTCCGACGCGGACCGCAACGCGTTGCATGTGCGCATGGCTGACGAAGCGATCCATATCGGCCCGTCCCCCGCCAACGAGAGCTATATCGTGATCGAGCGCGTCATGGACGCGATCCGCCGGAGCGGCGCCGAGGCCGTGCATCCCGGTTATGGTTTTCTCAGCGAAAATGCCAGTTTCGCCGAGGCGCTCGAGGCCGAGGGCGTCGCCTTTATCGGCCCGCCCACCGGCGCGATCAAGGCGATGGGCGACAAGATCACCAGCAAGAAAATCGCCCAGGAGGCCGGTGTCAGCACCGTGCCCGGCTACATGGGCCTGATCGCGGATGCCGAAGAGGCGGTCAAGATCAGCAACCAGGTCGGCTATCCGGTGATGCTCAAGGCCTCTGCGGGGGGCGGCGGCAAGGGGATGCGCATCGCCTGGAACGATGTTGAGGCGCGCGAGGGCGAACAGGCCGTGGCTCTCGCGCAGGCCGTCGATTACGCAAGCGCCGGAACGGTGGAATTCATCGTCGATGGCGACAGGAATTTCTATTTCCTTGAGATGAACACCCGCCTTCAGGTGGAACACCCCGTCACCGAGCTGATCACCGGGGTCGATCTGGTCGAACAGATGATCCGCATCGCCAATGGCGAAAAGCTGACCATCGCGCAAAGCGATGTGAAACTGAATGGCTGGGCCATCGAGAGCCGCCTTTACGCCGAAGATCCCTATCGCAATTTCCTGCCCTCGATCGGCCGTCTGACCCGCTATCGCCCGCCACAGGCGCTGGCCGTTGAGGGGGCCGTGGTGCGCAATGATACCGGCGTCTTCGAGGGCGGCGAGATCAGCATGTTCTACGACCCGATGATTGCCAAGCTGTGCACATGGGCCCCGACCCGCGCCGAGGCGATCGAGGGGATGCGCAACGCGCTCGATGCGTTCGAGGTTGAGGGGATCGGCCATAACCTGCCCTTCCTCAGCGCGGTGATGGATCATCCGAAATTCGTCAGTGGCGACATCACCACCGCCTTCATCGCCGAGGAATATCCCGATGGCTTTGACGGGGTCTCCCTGCCGGACGCCGCGCTGAGGCGGATCGCCGCCAGTTGCGCCGCGATGCACCGCGTTGCCGAGATCCGCCGCACCCGCCTGTCAGGGCGCATGGACAATCACGAACGCCATGTCGGCGATGACTGGGTCGTGACATTGCAGGATCAGGCCCATAGCGTGACGATCGATGCCTATCCGGGCGGGGCGACGGTGCGTTTTGCCGATGGCGGCGCGGTCAAGGTGACCAGCGACTGGACACCGGGCGATCAGCTGGCCACGCTGGATGTGGACGGGGTTCCACTGGTTCTGAAGGTGGGCAAGGTGTCGGGTGGTTTCCGCATCCGCAGCCGCGGGGCGGACATGATTGTGCATGTGCGCACGCCGCGTCAGGCCGAACTGGCGGCGTTAATGCCCGAGAAACTTCCGCCTGATACATCCCGTCTGCTGCTGTGCCCGATGCCGGGGCTGGTGGTGTCGGTCAGCGTCGTCGTGGGCGATGAGGTGCAGGAGGGGCAATCGCTGTGCACGATCGAGGCGATGAAGATGGAAAACATCCTGCGCGCCGAACGCAAGGCGGTCGTGACGCGGATCAATGCCGGGCCGGGCGACAGTCTGGCCGTCGATGAAATCATCATGGAGTTCGAATAACGCACCATGCCCCGCCATCGCCGCCATATGCCAGAGCGCGCCGTCACCTTGCTGGCCTGTGCCTGCCTGATGTGGATCGCCTCTGCGTGCGCGCGCGACGATGAGGCGGCGATGCGCACGCGTCTGGTGCGGTGGTTCTCGCTGGGCGACACGGTGGTGTTCAAGGCCGGGCCGGACTGTGCGGCGGCGGTTTTCCGGGTGGTGGATACGCGGATCAAATCGTCGATGCGGGTCACGGATGGCGTGTCCCTCGCGCTTTATGCGTGGCGTGAGCGCAGCGCGGTGGCGGTGGACAATCGCGCGCTCAGCCCGGACCGGGTCATCGTGCAGGTGGCGGATGCGCGCCGGGATCTGGGGATGCGGATGCGCCGCGCGGCGCTGGAATCGCGTGGCTGCATGGGCGAGGGCGCGGAGGATGCATTTCGCGCGGCCCTGATGGCGCCCGGCGCGGTTCTGGCATGGGATGAGGACAGCGCCGCCCTGATGCTGCTGGATACACGCACGAAACTGCTGATCGTCGCGATGGGAAGCCACTGACATGACCACCCGCGCGACATATCCGCCGATCGCTCAGCTGCCTTCGCGGCGGTCGTGCATTTCCTGCTGGCGCGCAGGCAGTTTGTCGATCGAGCGGGAAATTTCCCGCACGTCATATGGCATCGGTTTGCGCAGCAGGATGGTGCCGTCCTTGGAAATCAGAACCAACATGAACCCGCGCGGGCGCAACCGTTCGCGCAGCGCGCTTTGGGCCGATGGGTCTGTATCGGTCAGCACGACGACATCACGCTCGGCCAGAAACTCGGGCCGCTCGTGGAGATATTCCATCTGCGTGACAAAGCGGGGGTCAAAGGCCGAGTCCGCAAACACCACGACCGGGCGTTTTATCCATACAAATTCATTCAAATCCACCTCGGTGCCATCCAGGAACAACCCCTCCACGATGGTTTCAGGGGCCTCCTGGGCCCCTGCGGCAGATGCGATTAAAACAGCAAAAACAACGCGGAAGATGATTTTCATAGAGGCTCCTGTCCGGCTTGATATAGGGGGTCTGTGCCGGATTGCGACGCCTAATGTCCCCCCCCTGTCCAAAAAGATCAATGTTAATCGCATCGTCAGGTTTCTGGCGCAATCCTGTTGGGGAGCGGTCACTCTCAGCGCGCCCATAGCGCGGCAGCAGCGAAAGGCATTTGGTTTCATGGATATCATCCTTCATCTCGGGGCGCATCGCACCGCCACGACAAGTTTTCAGTATTACCTGCGCAAGAACGCGGCGCGCCTCGGGTGGGAGGGGATCGTGGTTCTTGGCCCGCGCCAGACCCGCAATGGCCTGTTCTCGGGTGTGTTTGCGGCCCCCGGCGCGACGCCTGCCGCCCAGCAGTTGCGCCGCGCCCGTGGACGCATCGCCCTGCGCCTTGAGCGTGAACGCGCCAAGGGCGCGCGGGTGATGGTGATCAGCGATGAAAACATGATCGGCGCGCCCCGGCGCAATCTGCGCGACATGCGGCTCTATGCCGATATAGGTCAGCGGATGGCGCGCTATCACGATGCGTTCGATGGCCGGATCGGGCGGGTCGTGCTCAGCATCCGCGCGCAGGACTGTTATTGGAATTCGGTGATTGCATTTGCTATTGAACGCGGGGGCGCCGTGCCGTCGCCTGCGCGGATCTCGTGTATTGCACAGGGCGCGCGCGGCTGGCGCGACGTGATCGGCGATCTGGCCTGCGCGCTGCCCGATGTGGCAATCGAGGTGATGGTGCATGAAACCTACGCCAGCCTGCCCGAGCGCAAGCTGGAGATCATGACCGGGGCCGCGGACCTGCCGCGCACCTATGCGCGCGAATGGCTGAACCGCGCGCCGGATCTCGCGCAATTGCGCGCATTGCTGAAAGAGCGCGGGATCGAACCCGGCCCGCGACTGCAGGGTGACGGGCGGGGCCAGTTCTTTGATGAGGCGCAGGTCGCGGCCCTGCGTGAGGCCTATGCGGATGATCTATTCTGGCTGAGGTCCGGTGCGGACGGGCTGGCCGTTTTGACAGAGGAAACCGATCCGGAAGGAGTGGGGCAAACCCCGCCCGCCGGAGTGAACACAAGAGGACAGTCAGGTGAAAAGCAAAATCGACGAATGGCGTAGCATCGCCGAAAAGGAACTGCGCGGGCGCGATCCGGACGATCTGACCTGGGACACGATCGAGGGGATCAAGGTCAAGCCGCTCTATACCGAGGACGATCTGGTGGGGCTGGATCATCTGGGCAGCATCCCCGGCGCCGCCCCGTTCACGCGCGGCGTCAAGGCGACGATGTATGCCGGGCGCCCCTGGACGATCCGCCAATATGCCGGGTTTTCCACCGCCGAGGAATCAAACGCCTTTTACCGCCGCAACCTGGCAGCCGGGCAGCAGGGCGTTTCGGTGGCCTTCGATCTGGCCACGCATCGCGGCTATGACAGCGACCACCCCCGCGTCGAGGGCGATGTGGGCAAGGCCGGTGTCGCCATCGACAGTGTCGAGGACATGAAGATCCTGTTCGATCAGATCCCGCTGGACAAGGTCAGCGTGTCGATGACCATGAACGGCGCGGTGATCCCGATCCTGGCCAGTTTCATCGTCGCCGGTGAGGAACAGGGGCATGACAAGTCGGTCCTGTCCGGCACCATCCAGAATGATATCCTCAAGGAATTCATGGTGCGCAACACCTATATCTATCCGCCCGAGCCCTCGATGCGGATCATCAGCGACATCATCGAGTATACCAGCAACGAGATGCCGAAATTCAACTCGATCAGCATCTCGGGCTATCACATGCAGGAGGCCGGCGCGAACCTGGTGCAGGAACTGGCCTATACGCTGGCGGATGGGCGCGAATATGTGCGCGCGGCGGTGCAGGCCGGCATGGATGTGGACAAATTCGCCGGGCGGCTGTCGTTCTTTTTCGCCATCGGGATGAATTTCTTCATGGAGGCGGCGAAACTGCGTGCCGCGCGGCTGCTGTGGCACCGGATCATGACGGAATTCGGCGCGCAGAGCGAGCGCTCCAAGATGCTGCGCACCCATTGCCAGACCTCGGGCGTGAGCCTGCAGGAACAGGACCCCTACAACAACGTGGTGCGCACCGCCTATGAGGCGATGAGCGCGGCCCTTGGCGGCACGCAATCCCTGCACACCAACGCGCTGGATGAGGCGATGGCGCTGCCCACCGATTTCAGCGCCCGCATCGCGCGCAACACCCAGCTGATCCTGCAGGAGGAAACCGGCATCACCAACGTGGTCGATCCCCTCGCCGGGAGCTATTATGTCGAAAGCCTGACCGCCGAACTGGCGCAAAAGGCCTGGGAGTTGATCGAGGAAGTCGAGGCCATGGGCGGCATGACCAAGGCCGTGGCGACCGGGATGCCCAAGCTGCGCATCGAGGAATCGGCGGCCAAGCGCCAGGCGATGATCGACCGGGGCAGCGAGGTCATCGTCGGGGTGAACAAATACCGTCTGGCCGAGGAGGATCCGATCGACATTCTGGACATCGACAATTCGGCCGTGCGCCTGTCGCAGATCGCCCGGCTGGAGAAGATCCGCGCAACGCGCGACGGCGCCGCCTGCGAGGCGGCATTGGCCAACCTGGCGCGCTGTGCGGCCGAGGGCGGCAATATTCTGGAGGCCGCGATCGAGGCGGCGCGCGCACGCGCAACGGTGGGAGAGATCAGCATGAGCATGGAAAAGACCTTTGGCCGGCACCGCGCCGAGGTGAAGACGCTGGCCGGTGTCTATGGCGCCGCCTATGAGGGGGATGAGGGCTTTGCCGCCATCCAGAAATCGGTCGAGGATTTTGCCGAGGCCGAAGGCCGCCGCCCCCGGATGCTGGTGGTCAAGATGGGTCAGGATGGCCATGACCGCGGCGCCAAGGTGATCGCGACCGCCTTCGCCGATATCGGTTTCGACGTGGATGTGGGGCCGCTGTTCCAGACCCCCGAAGAGGCGGCGCAGGATGCGGTGGACAATGACGTGCATGTTGTCGGCATCAGTTCGCAGGCCGCCGGGCACAAGACCCTCGCGCCCAAGCTGATCGAGGCGCTGAATGCCAAGGGCGCGGGTGATATCCTGGTGATCTGTGGCGGCGTGATTCCGCAGCAGGATTATGCGTTTCTGAAAGCGGCGGGCGTCAAGGCGATCTTTGGCCCCGGCACCAATATCCCCGAGGCGGCGCAGGATATCCTGCGTCTGATCCGGGCCTCGCGCGGATAAAGGGTGGGCCTTGTCGGGTGGTTCCGCCCTGTGCGGGCCGCGCGATTGAGTATTTGGACAAAGAAGAAGGGCAGAGATGGGAACGCGCGCCAAGGTAGGGGCCGGGATGGCGGCAGGGCTGATCTGGGCGGTGCTGTTGCTGTGGGGGGCGGCACGTTTTGTGCAATTGCCGGTCTTTACCCTGATACCGACGATCATGACCGCTTTCCTGTTGCCGGGTCTGGTGACGGCGCTGATGGTGGGGCGGATCGCGCAGCGCCGGTTCTGCGACGCAGGCCATATCGACGGGCAGGATTTCGCGGCGGGCAGTGGCGGCGATATTGATCAGAGGGTGTTGCGAAACACGCTTGAGCAGGTGGCTTTGGCGCTGTGCATCTGGCCTGCGGCCGCGGTGGTGTTGTCCGGGGCCGGGCCTGGGATCATCATGGCGTTGGGGGTCGGATTCGCTTTGGCGCGATTGGCGTTCTGGGTGGGGTATCACGTGGCGCCGCCGCTGCGCGCCTTTGGCTTTGCCGCCAGTTTTTATCCGACGGTTCTGGTGGCGTTATGGTCCATTGCAGCGCTGCTCGGCCTGTTGTGAGCTTTGCTGCGCGGTGATGTCTTCCGCCCCGTTCAGGCGGTTCTGGTGAACGGGTGGCGCGACAGCATTGCCTTATCCTGATTTGAACCCTTATGTTTGCGCGGCGCGGCTTTGCCGGGGCTGTGGCAGATGTCGCGACCCGCGATTTGAAAGATGAAGGAATGACTGTGTTGCAACTGGATCATATCGCCGTTTCCGCCCTGACCCTTGAGGAGGGGCGCGATCATGTCGAGGCCGCGTTGGGCGTGTCATTGCAGCCGGGCGGCGTGCATGCGCATTTTGGCACGCATAACATGCTGTTGGGCCTTGAGGACGGGTTGTACCTGGAGGTGATCGCGATTGACCCATCGGTGGCGTCGCCGCCCTATGCGCGCTGGTTCGATCTGGACCGGTTCGCGGGGCGCGCCCGCCCGACCACCTGGATTTGCCGCACCGACGATCTGGCCGCCATGACGGCGCGGTTTGACGGGGCGGGGGCGGCGGTGGATCTGGCGCGGGGGGATCTGCGCTGGCAGATGGCGGTGCCGCAGGACGGGATATTGCCGTTTGACGGGCTGTTTCCGGCCCTGATCCAGTGGCGAAGCGACGTGCATCCGGCGACGCGGCTGACGCAGGTCGGTTGTGCGCTGCGCCGCCTGATCGTGAGCCATCCGCAGGCTGAGGCGCTGGAGGCGGCACTGGGTCCGGTTCTGCGCGAGGGCCGCGTGGTCTATGAAACCGGGCCGGCGGGGCTGCGGGCTGAAATCGGCACGCCGCATGGCCTGCGCGTTCTGGAGTGAGCGGGCGCGCTGCGCGATATCGCAAGAAACCTCTGCCAGAGCGCGCTGAACCTATTGCAAAACCACTTGTGAGGGCGCACACAGACGCCCGCTGAACGCCGCCAGGGCGCGGCGTATTTCAACAGGTTCCAAGGACCGCCTCCCCGGTATAAGGTCAAATTCATGTCGCTCTGGACCCGAATATCCGAGGCTATCTCGGCGTTGGCCTCTGGCGAGGGGCTGAGCGCCGTCTTTGAGCGGTTGCGCACCCCGCCCGAGCGCAGCGTCGCCTTTGCGATTGCGGTGATCGCGCTTGGCGCGAAGATGGCCAAGGCCGACGGGCAGGTGACCCGCGCCGAGGTGACCGCGTTTCGCGAGGTGTTCCAGATCCCGCCCGAGGATGAGGCGGGGGCCGCGCGGGTGTTCAATCTGGCGCGTCAGGATGTCGCCGGGTTCGAGGAATACGCCGCCCGCGTCAAGCGCATGTTCGGTGACGAAAAGGAGGTTCTGACCGACCTTCTGGAGGGGCTGTTTCACATTGCCCTGGCTGACGGCGAATATCACCCCAACGAGGATGCGTTTCTGAAACGGGTGGCGCAGATATTCGGCCTTGGGGGGCCGTGTTTCTCGATGTTGCGCCATCGCTTCGTGCCAGATATTTCGCCCGATCCCTATACGTTGCTGGGGGTCACACCGCAGGACCCGCTGGAGGTGATACAGGCCCGATACCGCGCGATGGTGCGCGAGAACCACCCCGACAAGATGTTCGCGCGCGGCGTTCCCGAAGAGGCGATCAAGTTGGCGGAGCGGCGCATGGTTGATATCAACCGCGCATGGGATGAGATCAGGGCAGGGCGCGGCGGATGAGGATCGCCACCTATAATGTCGAGTGGTTCAACTCGTTGTTTGACGATGAGGGCGGGCTTCTGGACGATCAGGAATGGTCCAGCCGCTATGATGTGACGCGCGCGGATCAGCTGGCGGCCCTGGGCATCGTGTTCACCGCGATTGACGCCGATGCGGTGATGATCATCGAGGCGCCGGATCACAGCCCGCATCGCACGACGGTGGCGGCGCTTGAGAATTTCGCGCGGGTGATGCAGTTGCGTGCGCGCCGCGCCGTGGTGGGTTTTACCAATGACACGCAACAGGAAATCGCGCTGCTTTATGATCCCGACGCGCTGAGCGCGGTGCATGATCCGCTGGGCGATGGGACCGGCAAGCGCGGATCGACGGATGCGCCGCGCTTTGACGGGGTTTACCGGATTGATCTGGACATCGACGCCACCGAGGATCTGGTGCGCTTTTCCAAGCCGCCTCTGGAACTGGCGGTGATGACGGCGGCGGGGCGCGCGCTGAGGTTGATCGGGGTGCATCTGAAATCCAAGGCGCCGCATGGGGCGCACGGGGCGGCAGACGTGATGCGCATGGCGATTGCGAACCGGCGCAAGCAACTGGCGCAGGCGGTCTGGCTGAGCGCGCGGGTACAGGCGCATCTGGCGGCGGGTGAGTCGCTGATCGTGCTGGGGGATCTGAATGACGGTCCGGGGCTGGATGAATATGAGGGTCTGTTCGGGCGCTCCTCGATCGAGATCGTCATGGGCGAGGGGCGCGAACACCGCCTGTTTGACCCGCACGCCCGCGCGGCGCTGCGCCGCAAGCTGTCGGCGGCCCCGACCAGTGCGCGGTTCTACCTGTCGCATGACAAGCGCTATATGCAGGCGCTGCTGGATTATATCATGGTGTCGGATGATCTGTGCCGCCTTGATCCGGTCTGGCGCATCTGGCATCCGTTCGATGACCCGAAATGCTGGGCCACGCCTGAATTATGTAACGCGCTGCTGAGCGCGTCGGATCATTTTCCGGTGACGCTGGACATCGATATCTAGGGCGTATGGAAATATCATTTTCGCGGCATTGTCCTGCATGATGGTCTTCACAACGCGATGTGGCGTGCCTACATTGCAGGGATGAAACGCATTGTTCCCATATTGGCGATCGCGCTGATGACGGCCCTGCCCGCAGGGGCGCAGGATACGCCCGAAGCCGCGCCGCCGGACAGTTCCGAGGATAGCGGCCTGTCGCTGATCGAGCGGGGCGCGAAGATGTTTCTCGAGGGCCTCATGCAGGAGGTCGAACCGACGGTGAAAGACCTGCGCGGCATGGCCGAGAACATGCAGCCGGCCTTGCGCGATTTCGCCGAGCGGATGGGACCGGCCTTTGCCGATATATTGGGCCAGATCGGTGATCTGAGCGCGTATCACGCGCCCGAGATCCTGCCCAATGGCGATATCATCATGCGCAAGAAGACCCCGCAGGAATTGCTGGATGATGCCGTCCCGGAGGGCGAGATCGAGATCTGATCAGCCGCGCGGCACGACCCTGGTTTCAGCCGAAAGCGAGGTGGCAAGCGATTGAAAGCGCGCTTCGGCGACTTCTCCGAATAGCGCCTCGGCCCCTTTGGAAAGCCGCAGTTCCAGCAATTTCTTCTTCGGATACCAGCGCATTTCGCCCAGCTTTGCATCCTCTTTCAGCCACAGCATCGCGGCGAACCGCATCGCCTTGCCCAGGATCTGTGCCTCTTTCTGGGCCCGGGGATCGAGAAGATCGTATAATTCGGCAAAGCGCGCGGCGCTGCGGCTGTTGGAATAGCGATGCATCAGGGCAAGGCCCAGAAACACCCGTTCGGCATGTTTCAGCCCGCCCAGATTGGCGCGCGTGGCGTTGTCGAAACAGACCTCGGCGCGGTAATCGGGATGGGCGCGCCAACTGACATCATGCAGCAGGCAGGCGGCCTTGATCAGGCGTTTGCGTTCGGGGTGGGCGGATTTGAACAGCGGCATGATGAAATTGTAGACCACCTTGCCGAAACCGGGCAGGCGCGCATCCTTGGCCTCGGCAAAGCGGCAGGCTTCGATCAGCGGATCGCGGTCGCGCAGCTGCTGGGGCATCTGTTCATAGAGCATGCCCTCGCGGATGCCATAGCTGGACAGGGCGATGTCATGGGGCTTGAAGGTGCGCAGAACTTCGCGCAGAACCTCGCAGGCCTGCGGCACCAGTGCCATGCGCGCCGCTGACACCCCGGCGCGGATGCGCAGATCGTCAAGATTGCTGGTTTCGATATATCTGATGGTCTCGCGCACGGATTTCTGGCTCATCCGGTATTCATGCAGCACGTTCAGCGGATAGGCGCGCCGCTCCATGTCGATCTTGGCCAGGGCGCGCCATGATCCCCCGACCAGAAACAGCCGGTTCTTCTGCTCGCCCAGCTGCTCGGCCATCTCGGCCAGCGTGTCGCGGATATAGGTGCGCCGGGCCTTCTTGCCGCCCTTGAGATCGCGCAGCTTCAGCGGCCCCAGCGAGGATGTGACCCGCCGCCCGACATGGCCGCGGTTGATTTCGGCCATCTCCATCGACGATCCGCCAATATCGCAGACCAACCCATAAGAGCCGGGCCAGCCCAGCAACACGCCCTGTGCGGACAGCCGCGCCTCTTCGCGCCCGTCCACCACCCACAGTTTCAGCCCCGTGGTCTCTTCGACTTCGCGGCGGAACTCGGGGCCGTCCGTGGCGTCGCGCACGGCGGCGGTGGCGACGCAGGTCAGCGGGCCGGTCTTCATGCCCAACCCCAGTTTCTGGAACCGGCGCAGCGCGCTGAGCGCGCGCACCCGTCCCTCGGGGTTCAGCCGCCCGGTTTCGGACATGCCCGCGCCAAGCCCGCACATGATCTTTTCGTTGTAGAAATAGGCCGGGCTGCGCGCCGCGCCGTCAAACACCACCAGCCGGACCGAGTTCGAGCCGACATCGACCACACCCACCCGTTTCAGCGCCCGCGCGGAGGGTTTGTCAAACAGGGGGCGGCCAAACGGGAAGGCGTCATGCGCGCCGGTGTCATGCTCATCCGTTTCAGGATCGGTCAGGTCGGGCCCGGTGTCCATGCATCCCCCGCTGTCATTTGCGCCTCGTTATGGGCCATGGTGGCGGAGCGGTCAATCTTCGGTATGGGTCAGCTTGGGCACATCCGACGCCCCCGCCGATCCGCGCCCGGACAGGGACGGGTTTTCCATGAAGAACCGGTGGCAATTGAAGGCAAAACCGCCCTCGGGCAGTTCGGCGCGGGTGAAACTGCCATCCGGCGACATGACCCAGCTTTGGGCGACATCGGCCATGTTGGCCGCCATCACCTGGCTGACGATCTGCGCCTTGACGGTGGGGTTTTCGATCTCGACCAGGGTTTCGACCCGCCGATTGAGGTTGCGCCCCATCCAGTCAGCCGAGCTGATATAGACCCGCGCCTTTTTATGCGGCAGGCCATGACCATTGCCGAAACAGACGATGCGCGAATGTTCCAGAAACCGCCCGACGATGGATTTGACGCGGATATTGTCGCTGAGGCCCCTGACGCCGGGGCGCAGCCCGCAGATGCCGCGCACCACCAGGCTGATCTGAACGCCCGCCTGACTGGCCGCATATAGCGCGTCGATCACATCGGGTTCGATCAGCGAATTCATCTTGGCCCAGATATGGGCGGGTTTTCCGGCGGCGGCATGCGCGCTTTCGGCGGCGATCAACTCAAGCAGGCGGGGCTTGAGCGAAATCGGTGAAATCGCCAGGTTTTCCAGCTTTTCGGGCAGGGCATAGCCCGACAGGTAATTGAACACCTTGGTCGCGTCGCGCCCCAATGTGGGATCACAGGTAAAGAAGGACAGATCGGTATAGATCTTGGCGGTGATCGGGTGGTAATTGCCGGTGCCGAAATGGGTATAGGTCACCAGATTGTCGCCCTCGCGGCGCACCACGATGCTGATCTTGGCGTGGGTCTTGAGATCAAAGAACCCATAGACCACATGCGCGCCCGCACGTTCGAGGCGGCGGGACTGGCGGATATTGGCGGCCTCGTCGAAACGCGCCTTCAACTCGACCAGGGCGGTGACGGATTTGCCGTTTTCGGCCGCCTCGCACAGCGCCTCGACAATGGGAGAGTGGTTGGACGTGCGGTAAAGCGTCTGCTTGATCGCCACCACATCCGGGTCCCGCGCGGCCTGCGCGAGGAAGCGGATGACCATGTCGAAGGTCTCATAGGGGTGGTGCAGCAGCATGTCCTTGCGCCGGATCGCGGCAAACATGTCGCCGTCATGGTCCTGCACGCGTTCGGGCACGCGCGGGGTGAAGGGGGGCCACAGCAGATCGGGGCGGTTGTCCAGCACCAGTTCCTTGAGGTCGGCCAGACCGATCATGCCTTCGACCTCGACCACCTCATCGGGGATGACGTGCAATTCCTGCATCACCAGATCGCGCAGCGCCGGGGGGGCGTTGGCCGAGATCGTCATGCGCACCACCTCGCCGCGGCGGCGGCGTTTCAGCGCGACCTCGAATTCACGCACCAGGTCTTCGGCCTCGTCCTCAAGTTCCAGATCGCTGTCGCGCAGCACCCGGAATGCGCAATGCCCCTTGTATTCATAGCCGGGGAACAGGCTCCCGAGATGCAGCAGCAACAGCTCTTCCAGCGGCAGGAACCGCTGTTTTCCGTTCAGCACCGGCAGCGCGACAAAGCGGTTGATCTGTTGGGGAATGGGCAAGAGCGCCTTCAGCGGACGCCGGTCATCGCGCCGTTCCAGATGCAGCGCCAGCGAATAGCCCAGATTGGGGATGAACGGAAAGGGATGCGCCGGATCGATCGCCAGCGGCGAGAGCACCGGAAAGACATTGTTGAGAAAGACATCGGCCAGGTAATCGGTTTCCTCATCATTCAGGCTGTTGCCGTCCAGGATCAGGATGTCATGCTGTTCAAGCTCGCGGCGCAGGTCTTCATAGGTGCATTGCTGCGCATCCAGCAATTTGCGCGCATCCTCGTTGATCAGCACCAGTTGCTCGGCCGGGCTCAGCCCGTCGGCGGCGGGCGTGGTGTTTCCGGCGCGCGCCAATTCGCGCAGACCGGCCACGCGGACATTGTAGAATTCATCCAGATTGATGGCCGAGATCGACAGGAAGCGCAGCCGCTCGAGCAGGGGCACGCGCGGGTTGTTGGCCTCTTCCAGCACCCGCCAGTTGAAGCCCAGCCAGCTGAGTTCGCGGTTGAAGAACCGCCCCGGCCCGCTGGGGTCCAGATCGGGCAGCTCGATAGGGTCGGGAAAAGGGGATTTCAGGAAATCTGCGTGTGTCATTGGGGCCTTGTGCGCATCCCGCGGGATGCAGGAAAGTGACGTTAAAGTGCCCCAGAGTGGCGTTATTCGCCCAGTTTGTCCAGCACTTGCGCCGCCAATGCGCGCCCGACGGGGCGCCCGGTTTCCAGTGCCGCCCTGTCCAGCGCCGCCACCACGCGATGCGCCGCCTGAAACGAGCGCGGCATCCGCTTGGTCAGATACTCGATGGTGCCGGGTGCGGGCATGATCTGACGGTCCGCCAGCAGTTTCATCATCACCGCCGCCAGCAATCCGTCGTCGGGATCGCGCAGCATGCATGTGGGCGTGCCCTGCATCCGGCTGGCCAGATCGGGCAGGGTGAGGGGCCAGAAACTGGGCGCGCGCTGCGCGCTCATCAACAGGCTGTGCCCTTGCGCCAGAATGAGGTTGTGCAGGTGAAACAGTGCCTCTTCACCCTCGGTGCCGCCGATCTGGTCCGCGTCCTCGATGGCCAGATTGCCGCTGGCCAGATCGGGAATGTCAGCGCCCGCCAGATCGCGCGCCGCGACGATCCGCGCCCCCGACAGCGCCGCCCAGACATGGGTCAGGTGCGTCTTGCCCGCCCCCGCAGGCCCGCACAGCATCAGCTTGCGCCCCGGCCAGTTGCGCCAGCCCTCGATCAGCGCCACCGCCGTGGCATTGGCGGGCGAGACGAAATAATCCTCGCGCCCGAGTGCCGTGATGGCGGGCAGGTCAAAGCTGAGCTGGCGTGGCATCAGTCGTCCTGCTTGGACACGCCGCGATAGAGCAGGCTGCTTTTGTAGCGATCCGTGGCAAAGCGGGTCAGCACGCCGATCGCCGCCGCGACCGGCACCGCCACCAGCATGCCGACAAATCCGAACAGCGCCCCGAACACCGACAGCGCAAAGATCAGCCACACGGGATGCAGCCCGACCGAATCGCCCACCAGTTTCGGCGTCAGGACATTGCCCTCGATCACCTGACCCAGCACGAAGATCCCGGCAACCAGCCCGATCGAGAACCAATCCCCCCAGAACTGGAACAGCGCCAGACCGATGGCCAGCAGCCCGCCGATCAGCGCGCCCACATAGGGGATGAAGGTGATCAGCCCGGCAAGCGCGCCCACCACCAGCCCGAATTGCAGCCCCACCAGCATCAGCGCCACCGCATAATAGCTGCCGAGGATCAGGCAGACCGTGCCCATGCCGCGCACGAAACTGGCCATGGTCTTGTCGATCTCACCGGCCAGATACCGGATCTGGGGCGCGTGATCGCGCGGCAGCAGATCGTCGATGGCCGCAATCATGTTGTCCCAGTCATAAAGCAGGTAGAACGCCACCACCGGCACGATCACGAACAGGATCACCATGTTGACCAGCGACGAGACCGAGCTCAGCACCGTTTCCAGCAACTGACCGCCACGTTCCTGCACGGTTTCACCGACGGCCAGCAGCGATTTGCGCAATGTCGAATCGGTGTCGACCAGTTGCGGAAACCTTTCCGTCAGGAAATTCTGCAGATCCGTGGCCAGTTGCGGCGCCACGTCGAACAGGGCGATGGATTGCTCGATCAGGGTCGGCACCACCAGCAGCGCCATGATGACAAAGATCAGCAGCGCAAAGATGGTGATCATCACCACCGATACGGCCCGGCTGAGGCCCATGGCCTCAAGGCGGTCGGCGACCGGATCAAGGAAATAGGCAATCGCGCCGCCCAGGACGAAGGGCAGGATCACATCGCCCAGAAACCACAGCACGACCAGAAACACCGCCGAGGCGATGCTCCAGTATTTGAGCTGCGTGTTCATGGGCAGTGACATCGGGTCTCCGGGTTGGTGCATGTACATCGCCCAAGGCGCGCGCGCTTTCAAGGGCGCAGAGTCGAAAACGGTCTCCGGGCCGGGGCCGCGCGCCTGTGGTGCAAACGACGCAAGGGGGCGAATCGTTCCGTGCGGCGACAGGATTGACCGGATGCGCCTACCCGATCGCGGGCGGCCTCACGATCTTATGCAATAGGTCGCCCCGCCGTAGATCACAGGCGCGTTTTTTGTGCATTTGTTGCGCCGTGGCTGAACCGGTGCACCATCTGCCGGGGCGCTGATGCGGCCCAGTTTCTTGTCGGCGCAAGCATTGATCCATGCCGCGTCCTGCGCGCTGATCTGGTGATCGGGAACGATGCGGAGCACGGAATCACCGCCCCAGGGGTAGGCGACATATGTTGCCTGTATCCGGGGCCATCCATGCGTGCCCAGTTCATACTTGCAGTCGAGTATGGCCGAATGCTGGGCAGGGGCCGGAATATAGCCGTTCCTTTCGGGCAATTCCCCTGCATGAGCCATTTGCAGGAACAGGGTTGCCGCACTGGTTGAAATCAGGGCTTTGGCTAAAATACGCATGTAAATTTCCTATGGTGAACAATGGTTTGGTTGCCAGAGATCCCCTTTTTCCGCGACAAGGTCAACACCTATCGGATGAAATCAGACTTGCGCGCGCCGTCAAGAATGCAGTGGATTTGACGAAAAATGCGGGTGCCGGCCTTTTTCCGGCATGGCTGTCTTGCGCGGGGGCGTGCGCATTCCGCCAAGCCCAGGCATTCATGGGGTGCGGATCACGCAATGCCGCGCCGGGCCGGCCGGCACCGCTCTCGACCATCTCGGCCACGGAGCGCACAGTGTCGATGTTTGCTTGTCTGTTGGCCGGCAAAGCCATAAACCACGCGGGAAACGCCACTTTGCCAAAGGTATGCCCAAATGCGCCTGTCCCGTTATTTCCTGCCCGTTCTCAAGGAAACCCCCGCCGAGGCCCAGATCGTCAGTCACCGCCTGATGCTGCGCGCGGGCATGATCAAGCAGGCCAGCGCCGGGATCTATTCCTGGCTGCCGCTGGGGTTCAAGCTGCTGCGCAAGCTGGAGAACATCGTGCATGAGGAACAGATGCGCGCCGGGCATATCCCGATGCTGATGCCGACGCTGCAATCGGCCGATCTGTGGCGCGAGTCGGGGCGCTTTGACGATTATGGCGAGGAAATGTTGCGTATCCGCGACCGCCATGGGCGCGACATGCTGTATGGGCCGACCAACGAAGAGCTGATCACCGACATCTTTCGCGCCCATGTGGGCAGCTACAAGGACCTGCCGCTGACGCTCTATCATATCCAGTGGAAATTCCGCGATGAGATCCGCCCCCGGTTCGGCGTGATGCGCGGGCGCGAGTTCCTGATGAAGGACGGTTACAACTTCGACGTCACCAAAGAGGACGCGCTGCACGCCTATAACCGCCATCTGGTCACCTATCTGCGCACCTATGAACGCATGGGTCTTCAGGCCATTCCGATGCGCGCGGATTCCGGCCCGATCGGCGGTGATGACACGCATGAATTCCTTGTGCTGGCCGATACCGGCGAAAGCGAAGTGTTCTATGACAGCGAAATCACCGACCTGAAATTCGGGGATCGCAGCGTGGATTACGACGATGTCGCCCAGTGCAAGGCGGTGCTGGATGAATTCACCTCGCGCTATGCCCGCACCGACGAGACCCATGACGAAGCCCTGTTCAACCAGATCCCCGAAGAACGCCGCCGCGTGGCGCGCGGCATCGAGGTGGGGCAGATATTCTATTTCGGCACCAAATATTCCGACAAGCTGGGCGCGAAGGTGCAGACCGCCGACGGAAGCACGGTTCCGGTGCATATGGGCAGCCACGGCATCGGCGTGAGCCGCCTTGCGGGTGCGATCATCGAGGCCAGCCATGACGAGCGCGGCATCATCTGGCCCGAGGGCGTGACGCCCTTCCATGTCGGCATCGTCAACCTCAAGCAGGGCGACGCCGAGGCCGACGCCGCCTGTGAGGCGATCTACCACTCGCTCGAGGCGATCGGCCTTGAGCCGCTCTATGACGACCGCGATGAGCGGGCAGGCGGCAAATTCGCCACCATGGACCTGATCGGCCTGCCATGGCGGATCACCGTGGGGCCGCGCGGCCTGAAAAACGGGGTGGTCGAACTGACCAGCCGTCGCACCGGCGGGAGTGAGGAATTGCCGCCCGAAACCGCGGTCGAGCGGCTGATGCAGATTTACGCGAACCATCGCGTGACCGGCTAGGGCGGGCAGCCATCGGAAAGGGCGGCATTTTGGCGCGCACAGTGCCCGCTTTGGGCCGGTGCGCCGGCTGTTTCGGCGAAAACCCGGCGCGCGCCCTGAACGTGCTTGACGCCGGGCGCGCCAGCCCACAGTTTCCCCCAAACCTGAACCGGAGCCCCTGATGGCCACATCGCCCGCCCCCTTTGCCCGATTTGAATGGATGATCGCCTGGCGCTATCTGCGGGCCAAACGTGCCGAAGGCGGGGTCAGCATCATGACCTGGATCAGCCTGATCGGCATCATGCTGGCGGTGTTCGCGCTGATCGCGACGCTGTCGGTGCGCTCGGGATTCCGGGCGGAGTTCGTGGACACGATCCTGGGGGCCAATGCCCATGTGACGATCTACAATTCCGGTGAGGTCGATCCCGTTACGGGGCGCATCGACCGCACGCTTGAGGATTACCGCGCCATGGCCGAGCGCGTGCGCGCCGTGCCCGGCGTCACCCGCGCGGCCCCGTTGATCAAGGGTCAGGTCATGGCCAACGCCCGCGAGCGCAACGCCGGGGTCGAGGTGTTCGGCATCGCGCTCGAGGATCTCAAGACCATTCCGCGCATCGCCGATCCCGAAACCGCCCAGGGCAGCATCGACGCCTTCGAGGGCGGTATCGCCATCGGTTCGGGGGTGGCGCGGGAACTGGGCGTCGGCATTGGTGAGCGGATCAAGATCATCTCACCGGGCGGGGTGAAGACCGCCTTTGGCACCACGCCGCGCGTCAATGCCTATGAGGTTGTCTATATCTTTACCGCCGGGCGCTATGATATCGACCGCACCCGCATCTACATGCCCTTTGGCGAGGCGCAGTCCTTCTTCAACCGCGAAGGGCGCGCGGATGAGCTTGAGGTGATGGTGGCGGACCCGGACGCGGTGGATGAGTTGGCGCTGCCGCTGATCCGCGCCGCCGGTGAGAGGGCGCTGCTGTGGACATGGCGCGATGCCAGCGGCAGTTTCCTGCGCGCGCTCGAGGTCGAGGACAATGTGATGTTCATCATCCTGTCGATCCTCGTGCTGATCGCGGCGATGAACATCACCAGCGGGCTGATCATGCTGGTCAAGAACAAGGGCCGTGACATCGGCATCCTGCGCACGATGGGGCTGACGGAATCGTCGATCCTGCGGGTGTTTTTCATCTGCGGGGCGTTTACGGGGATGATCGGCACGCTGCTGGGCGTGGTTCTGGGCTGTCTGTTCGCGCTCTATATCGACCCGATCTTTGCCTTCGTGAACGTGGCGATGGGCGGGCAGGTCTGGGATCCGTCGATCCGCGGTATCTATCATCTGCCGGCCCGGCTTGAGTTGCGCGATGTGATGTCGGCGGTGGGCCTGTCGCTGAGCCTGTCCTTTGTGGTGACGATCTTTCCGGCGCGGCGCGCGGCGCGGATGAACCCGGTGGAGGCGCTGCGCTATGAGTGATCCTGTGCTGGAGCTTGCCGGGCTTGAAAAGGTCTATAACCGGGGCCGCAACAACGAGGTGGCGGTGCTGCGCGGCGCGGACCTCGCGCTGAACGCCGGTGAGATCGTGGCGATGGTCGCGCCTTCGGGGGCGGGCAAATCGACACTGCTGCATATCGCCGGGTTGCTGGATACGGCCGATGCCGGATCGGTGCGCTTTGGCGGCACCGACATGACCGGGCTGGGGGATCGCCGCCGCACCATCGCGCGGCGGCGCGATGTGGGGTTTGTCTATCAGTTCCACCATCTGCTGCCGGAATTCAGCGCGCTGGAAAACATCGTGCTGCCGCAACTGGCCAATGGTGTGCGCAAGGCGGAGGCGGAAAGACGCGCCCTTGCCCTGCTTGAGCGGGTCGGCATCGGCGCGCGCGCGGGGCATCGCCCCTCGGCCATGTCGGGCGGTGAGCAGCAGCGCGTCGCGTTCTGCCGTGCCCTTGCGAATGGCCCGAAACTGTTGCTGGCCGATGAGCCGACCGGCAATCTGGACCCTGCCACGTCGGATCAGGTGTTTGCGGCGCTGATGGAGCTGGTGCGCGACACCGGGTTGTCGGCGCTGATCGCGACGCATAACCTTGAACTGGCGGCGCGGATGGACCGCATCGTGCGGCTGGACAAGGGCCGGATTGTAACGGGATAAGGACAAGCAGGATGCGCGACGTTTCACTGGACCGGATCGAGGAACTGAGCAAGGCCGCGCTGATGCGCCATGGCGCAGAGGGCTGGATCGCCGCCTCGGTCGCGCGGGCGGTGCGCGCGGCAGAAAGCGTCGGCAACAAGATCTGCGGCCTCTATTATCTGGAAAGCTACTGTCAGCAACTGCAATCGGGCCGGGTCAGCGGCACGGTCGAGCCCCGCGTCACCCGGCCGCGCCCCGGCACGGTGGTGGTGGATGCCGGGTTCGGCTTTGCGCAGGCGGCGTTCGAGCGCGCCTTGCCCGACGCGGTGCAGGCCGCGCAGGAAAACGGCATCGCCTCGCTCGCGGTCTGTCACGCGCATACCTGCACGTCGCTGGGCTATTTCACCGATCAGATCGCGCGCGCCGGGCTGATCGGGCTGGGCATGACCAACGCCACGCCCATTGTCGCCCCGCCGGGCGGCAGGACGCGGGTGATCGGGACCAATCCGATTGCCTTTGCCGTGCCCGATGGCAAGGGCGGTGTAGCGATGCAATTCGATCAATCCACCACCACCGTCGCCCTGGGCAAGATCACCATGGCCAAGGCCGCCGGTCAGAGCATCCCTGAAGGCTGGGCGCTGGACAGCAACGGCAACCCCACCACCGACCCAGAGGCGGCGATCGCCGGATCATTGGTCAGCATGGGGGGCTACAAGGGCTGGGGCTTTGGTCTGATGGCCGAATTGCTGAGCGCGGGCATGACCGGGGGGCTGGCCTCGGTCGATGTCAAGCCGCTCAAGGCACCGACGGGACAACCGCATGATCTGGGGCAGTATTACGTGCTGATTGATCCCGGCACATCGGACGCCTTCGGGGCGCGGCTGGCGCGGGTTTCGGAAATGGTGGCGCAGGATCCGGGCGCGCGGATGCCGGGGCAGGGCAGGGCGGTGATCGATCCCGTGGCGCTGGATGACGCGGCATGGGCGCAGCTATGCGCATTGGCGGGGGACGCCTGAAGCGTCAGACCTGCTGCGTGACAAACACCCCGGCGGCCATCAGTGCGATGCCGCTGGCGCGCGTCCAGGACAGCGCGTTGACCTGCGCGCCGAACAGCCCGAAATGATCAATGGCCGCGGCGCTGACAAGTTGCCCCAGCAACACGAAGAACACCGCGTTGCCCACGCCGAATGCCGGCGCGATCCAGGTGATCGACAGCACATAAAAGGCGACGAACACACCGCCGAACAACAGGTGTTTCGGGGCGACGGACACGCCCATGATCGCGCGCGGATTGCCAAGCAGCGACACGGACAGCAAGATCAGCAGCGCCACGGCGAATAGGATCACCGCCGCCGCCACAGGTGAGCCCATCCGCGTGCCCAGTGCGGAATTGAGCGCGACCTGAATCGGGATGCCGATGCCCGCAAACAGCATGGTCAGGGCAAAAACGCTGGTCTGGGACATGAGAAGACTCCGTCGCGAGGGGATGATCCGCTGGCTCGCGTCCGGTGGATGCGGGTCGCACGTGCCGGGTTTGATGGCGCGAATTGCGGGCAAAGGCAACTGCATTCGCCCCGGACGCACAAGCCGTGCCATGAGGCGGCTCATTTTTGCGGGTCCGCCACCCCCCACCGTCACGGTGGGGCGAGCATGCGTTAACACCCGATTGATAATTCCCTAGCCGACCGGGTCCGCCCGGTGTGGCGAAACCTGTGACTCCCGGCCCCGGTGCAAGGCGATGCAATTGCTGCCGGAGCGGGCATGGAAAGGGAATTGAATGAACAAGGCGATAACCGATGGTCTGGTGCTGATGCCGACCGCTTTTGCGCAGGGTCTGGATGTCTGGTCCAGCGGCGATGGCACGCCCGGCTCGGATACCTATGACGGTGCGGCCAATGCGGCCCTTGTGGTGGCGGATCAGGATTTTGGCGGTGCGCTGGAGATGCAAAAGACCCAGACCCTGCAAAAGCTGCGCTATATGGCGGAAACGCCGCTGTTGCCGGGCTGCTATCTGCGCATCACCGCGCGGATCAAGGCGATTTCGGGCAATTTGCCGACCGTGCGGATTGCCGGCTGGGCCGGCGGGGCGGGGGGCACGCATGTCACCGGCCTGACCGAGACCGGGCCTGCGGTCACCCTTCAGACCTATGGCGAGGTGGTCGAGGTGTCGGCCATTGTCGGCGCGGGCAACCGTGGCGGGGTCGATATGGTCTGGGGCGCGCAGCCGCTTTATGGGCATTTCGGGCTGGACCTGACCGGGACCAATGGCGGTATCGTGCGCGTGGACGATCTGGTGATCGAGGATATCACCGCGGCGTTCCTGCGCGACATGATGGATTGGGTCGATGTGCGCGATTTCGGCGCGGTCGGCGATGGCGTCAGCGACGATCAGCAGGCGTTCGAGGCGGCGGATGCGGCGGCGGCGGGTCGCGATGTTCTGGTGCCCGCCGGCAATTACTACCTGGGCGACAGCGTGACCTTTCAGTCAAGCGTGCGCTTTGAGGGCATCGTCACCATGCCCGACGACAAGGTGCTTTCGCTGACCCGCAACTATGACTATCCCAGTTATCTCGACGCGTTCGGCGATGAGGATCTGGCCTTTCGCAAGGCGTTTCAGGCGCTGCTGAACAATGTCGGGCATGATTCACTGGATCTGAAGGGGCGGGTGATCACGCTGCGCGCGCCGGTCGACATGCAGGCGGCCGAAGGGACGATAACCAGCTATTCGCAGCGCCGCCTGATCAAGAACGGTCAGCTTTACGCCGCCACCACCTCCAACTGGGACACGGATGTGTTCACCTCGCAGGCGACCTATTCGCCTGGCGACAGTCTGAAGCTGACCAATGTCGCCAATGTGGCCAATATCCCCATCGGTGCGCTGATCGAAGGCAATGGCGTGGGCCGCGAGGTCTATGTCAGCGCCAAGAACATCGCCGCGCAGGAGTTGATCATCTCGCAGCAGCTCCATGACGCGGCGGGCACGCAGGTGTTCACCTTCCGGCGGTTCAAATACATGCTGGATTTCGGCGGTTTTGAAAAACTGTCGAAGTTTTCCCTGTCCAACATCGAATTCCAATGCGATGGCATGGCGAGCGGGGTCATGCTGCCCTCGACCGGCACCGGGTTTCATTTCCGCGACTGTTTCTTTACCGGCCCCAAGGATCGCGGGATTTCCAGCGCCTACAAGGGCGATCAGGGCATGATCGTGGACCGCTGTCAGTTCCTGTCCAACGAGGGGCCGATCCTCAGCGTGAACCGCACCACGATCGCCCTGAATGCCAATGCGAATGACGTGAAACTGCGCAACAACCGCGTGGTCAAGTTCCGCCATTTCGCGGTGCTGTGCGGTTCAAGCAACGTGATCACCGGCAACCACTGGTTCCAGGGCGACAACTCGAACGATGCCGGGCGCACCGCCGGGCTGGTGCTGAGCCGCTCGAACGCGCGCACCACGATCAACGCCAACTATATCGATAACTGCTTTATCGAATGGGGCAATGAGCATGACAGCGCGCCCGGGTTCTCAAGCGAGTTCTCGTTCAGCGCGCTCAACATCACCGACAACGTGTTTCTGGCCGGGAACGTGGCACCGTGGTTTACCTATCTGGTGGTCAAACCGTATGGTGCGGGGCATTATCTGAACGGGCTGACCGTCACCGGCAATTCGTTCCGCATCATCGACGATCCGATTGACCGGGTGGATATGGTCGATACGACATTCGCGGATCTGGACTATAACAGGTTCAAGAATATCAACTTTTCCAACAACACCTTCAACAATGTCAATGTCTCGGTGGCCAGCCCGCTGGCGGTCGAGCATGTGCAAAACACCCCCTCGGCGGATTGGACGGTGGATTTTGGCGACCGCCTGCCATTCGGGGCATGGGCGCAGACGGTGATGTCGGCGATTCCGGCGGGGCCGTTGACGACCGGGTCGGGCAGTATCGTCTATGCCGCGCCGTTCTATCAGGCCAAGCAGGGTCCGGACCAGGATCAGATCCGCCTGCGCTGGCCCGACAACGTGAAGGGGGCGGTCACCATGGTGGTGCGGATCGACGACGTGGATTGACCCCTCAAAATGAGCGCCACAGCCCCAGCTTGAGGCCATAGCGCGGCGCATTGATCAGCCCGGCCGTCACCCCCAGTTCCAGGTGGCGGCCGGGTTTTCGTTCAAACACGATGGATTGCACGACGCGCAGATAGTCGGGATTGCGCATCTCTCCGCCCTGTTGCAGTTGCAGTATCAGCTTGGTGCGCGCGCCGCTGTTGATGCCGATGGTGAAATCGGTGCTCAGGTCCATGCTGGCATCTTCGATCGAGAATCCGGCCTTGCCGTCGATGCTGAACCACCCGCTGCGCCCCAGCAGTTGCAGGCTCTGGCCCACGGAGACGCCGTGGCGATAGATCGGTTCACTGTCGATCACGCCCATCGAGAACTCCATCGACAGCCGCGTCTGCGGCCGCCCGATCACCCGCACCGGCATCACCGCAAAGGCCATCGCCTTGTGATAGCCGTTTTCATCCCCGCCCAGATCCAGACCCAGCGTCAGGTCGTCGCGCATGCCGTATTCCGCAAAGATCCCGGTATAGACCCGCGCCGCGCCGCTTTGTTCGGGGTCTTCGCCGGTGACATGCCATGAGATGAACCCGCTGCCCTTGTCGCGCAGCCACGGCCCGGCCTGGGCCGGCGTGGACAGCATGAGAAGGCACAGCAAGAGACGCATCATTTTGCCAATTTCCTTAATAATGGTAAACCAGTGGTTAATTTTTCTTTCTGATTTGCTGATTTGCGCGACGCTGCTAAGATGATGTGAATGCAGGGATGAAAGTGAGGATGCGATGCCACATATTGCCCAGTCCAAGGACTATCAGACCGTCATCACCACCTTCGAGATGACGCCCGGCACCTGTCAGGACCTTCTGGACGAGTTGACCGAGGCCTATGAGGTCTTCATCTCGAAACAGCCGGGATTCATCGCCGCGGGCCTGCATGTGAACGATGCCCAGACCCGGGTCGCCAATTATTCCCAGTGGAAACGGCGCGAGGATTTTCAGGCGATGCTGCGCACGCAGGAAATGCGCACCCGCAACCGGCGCATTCACGCCCTGTGCAAGAGTTTCGAGCCGGTGATGTATGACGTCGTGCGCACTTTCGACTGACCTGGATCAATGCGGTTGGGGTGGTTCTGGCGCAAGGTAGCGCTTTGACCCCCGAAGCCCTGACAGGAGACGACGATGTATAAACATGTTCTGGTCCCGATTTCATTCGAGGAAGAGAGTTTTTCGGTGCGCGCATTGGACGCCGCGCAGGTTCTGGCGAACAAGGGCGCAGATATCACCCTGTTGCATGTGTTCGAAGCGATCCCGGCCCATGCCATGGGCTATCTGCCGGAGAACTACGCAACCGAACGGCGCGGCGCGATCCTGTCGGAACTCAAGCTGATGGCGTCGAAACTGCCCAATGCCGTGGCCAGGGTGGTGACCGGCCATGCCAGCCGCGCGATCCTGGATTTCGCCGCCGAGAACGGCGTTGACTGCATCGTGGTGGCCAGCAACCAGCCGGGGATGCAGGATCTGTTGCTGGGCTCGACCGCGGCCAGGGTGGTGCGCCATGCCAGATGCGCGGTGCATGTGCTGCGCTGAGGCGGGCGCGCGCTGACGGGCGGGGGCCTCAGACGCCCAACCGGTCGCGCAGCGCGAACCACGTCATCGCCAGCACCAATAGCGGCGTGCGCAGCCCGCCCCCCCCCGGAAAGCGCGGCGCAGGCACGCGCGCCATGGTGTCAAACCCGCTGGCCTCACCCATGATGGCCTGTGCCATCAATTGCCCGGCATGGGTCGCCGTGCCCACCCCGTGCCCCGAATAGCCCGACGCCGACAGCATGTTGGGTGCCAGCCGCGCCAGATAGGGCATCCGTTTGAGCGTGATGCCCAATGTGCCGCCCCATGCGTAATCGATCCGGGTGTCGGCCAGATGCGGGAAGATCTCAAGCATCGGCTTGCGCACGGTCTTGATGATGTCCTTGGGAAACCGATAGCCATAGCTTTCGCCGCCGCCGAACAGCAGGCGCTTGTCATGGCTGAGGCGAAAGTAATTCACCACGAATTTCGTATCCGCCACCGCCACGTCCCGTGCCAGAACCCGCTCTGCGGCGTCGCCCAGCGGTTCGGTCGCCACGATGAAATTGTTGATCGGCATCACGCGGGCCGCCACCTGCGGGTTCAGCCTGCCCAGATAGCCGTTGCAGGCCAGAATGACATGATCCGCCTCGACATGGCCATGGCCGGTCTGCACCACGGCGCGCGCGCCCGGTTTTATGTGATGCACCAGTGAGCGCTCAAAAATCCGCACGCCGGCCTTGTGCGCCGCGCGCGCCAGCCCAAGCGCGTAGGCCAGCGGATGCAGATGCGCCGCCCCCATATCGAGAGTGCCGCCGTGATAGGCCGGTGAGGGGCAGAGCGCGGCAAATTCCCCGGCATCCATTTTCTGGATCTCACCATAGCCATATTGGGCCGCCAGATGATCGGCCTCGGCATGTTCCTCGGCCATTTCGCGGGCGGAAAAACAGGCATGGGCCACGCCGGGTTTGAGGTGGCACTCAATTTCATGCTTTGCGATCAGGGATTTGACCAATGCCTTGGCGTCTTCGGCCATGTCCCACAGCCGCGCCGCATCGTCGCGCCCCATCAGCCGCTCAAGCGCCGCCTGTCCCATGCGCTGCCCGCTGCCCAACTGGCCGCCATTGCGCCCCGAGGCACCGAATCCGACGCGATGCGCCTCGATCAGGACCACGTCCAGCCCCGCCTCGGCCAGGTGCAGCGCCGCCGAAAGGCCGGTATAGCCCGCGCCGATCACGCAGACATCCGCGCGCGCGCTGCCCTTGAGGGTGGGAAACGCCTCCAGGGGCCGCGCCGTGGCGGTATACCAGCTGTCTGGATAGGCCCCGGCGCGGTCATTGGCGTAAAGCAGATCCATGGATCACACGTTCAGCAACAGATGCTCGCGCTCCCAGGGGGAAATAACCTGCAGGAATTCCTCGTATTCGGTGCGTTTCACGATCGAATAGACCCGCGCGAATTCAGTTCCCAGCATTTCGTGCAGTTGTGTCGCCTCATCGAACAGGTCCAGCGCGTCGCCCAGAACGCGCGGGATGTCACCGTCGCCCTCATAGGCGTCGCCCTTGAATTCGGGCGCGGGCATCTGCGCGGCCTCCAGCCCCAGCAATCCGCAGGCCAGACTGGCCGCGATCGCAAGGTAGGGGTTGCAATCCATCCCCGCCAGCCGGTTTTCCACCCGCCGCGATCCGGCCCCGGAGATCGGGATGCGGATGCCGGTGGTGCGGTTGTCGCGCGCCCATTCCAGGTTGATCGGCGCCGCGTGATCCTTGACATAGCGCCGATAGGAATTGACGTAGGGGGCCATCACCGCAATCGCGGCGGGCATGTGGTTTTGCAGCCCGGCGATGAAGTGATAGAAGGCGTCGGTTTCCGTGCCGTTCTTGCCGGCAAAGATGTTCTTGCCGGTCTTGCTGTTCAGGACCGAGTGGTGGATATGCATCGAGCTGCCCGGCTCGTCCTCGATCGGTTTGGCCATGAAGGTGGCAAAGCAATCATGGCGCAGCGCCGCCTCGCGGATCAGGCGCTTGAAATAGAACACCTCATCGGCCAGTTGGATCGGATCGCCATGCGCCAGGTTGATTTCCAACTGTCCGGCGCCGCCCTCCTGGGTGATGCCGTCGATCTCAAAGCCCTGCGCCTCGGCGAAATCATAGATGTCGTCGATCACCGGGCCGAATTCATCCACCGCCGTCATCGAATAGGCCTGCCGTGCGGCGGCGGGGCGTCCCGAGCGGCCCATCATCGGCTTGATCTCTTGCGCGGGGTCGATATTGCGCGCCACCAGGTAGAATTCCATCTCGGGTGCGATCACCGGGGTCAGGCCGCGATCCGTATACAGCTTGACCACCCGGCGCAGCACGTTGCGCGGGCTGAACGGGATCGGCACACCTTCGCTGTCAAAGGCGTCATGGATCACCTGCAGGGTCCAGTCGCCGGTCCAGGGCGCGGCGGTGGCGGTGCTCATGTCGGGGTAGAGAACCATGTCCTGTTCGATGAACCCGCCTTCGCCCGCCGCCTCGCCCCAGTCGCCGGTGATGGTCTGGAAAAAGATCGAATCGGGCAGGTGGAAATAATTCTGCTTGGCGAATTTGGTGGCCGGAACGGCCTTGCCGCGCGCAATGCCGGGCAGGTCCGAGATGATGCACTCGACCTCGTCCAGGCGTCTGCCTTCCAGATAGGCCTTCGCGGCCTCGGGCAGGTTTTTCATGACATCGTCCATCAGGAACTCCGTTTGAGGAAATCGGCCATGCGATCGGCCAGGGTCTGGGCGTCGACCGGCGCATCCAGACGTTCGGTTGCGGCGTCCAGCAGCGCATCGGGCACGGTGCCGCGCCCGCGCGTGCGGATCAGCCGGTCCATCATCTCAGAGGTGAATTCCGGGTGCGGTTGCACGCTGAACACCTTGTCTCCATAGAGCAATGCAGCGGTGTCGCAAAACGCGCTGCTGCCGATCACCTCGGCACCCTCGGGCACCTTGACCACCTGATCCTGATGCCACGCGTTCAGCGTCACGCTCTGGCCGTCGATCTCGTATTGCGTGGGTCCGACGACCCAGCCGCCGCTGAATTTCTCGACCTTGCCACCAAGGGCCTGCGCGATGATCTGATGGCCGAAACAGACCCCGACCATCGGGCGGCCATCGCGGTAGATCGCGCGGATCAGATCCTCAAGCGGCGCGATCCAGTCGTGATCCTCATAGGCGCCGTGTTTGGACCCGGTGATCAGCCATGCATCGGCCGAATCGGGACCATCGGGAAAGACGCCGTCAACCACGGCGTAGGTGTCATAGCTCAGCCCATGCCCCTCAAGCAGGCGGGCGAACATCGTGTCATAATCACCCAGTGCAGGGATGATGGTGTCGGGCGCGTGCCCGGTCAGTAAAATGCCGACTTTCATCGTTTCTCCAACATGCCTGTCGCGGATTTTGCCGTTCGGGAAAATGCCGGATGGGCTGGTGTTCCTGTGTTGCTGTCCGTGATGTGCCGCCTGCGCGTCTGGCGCAGAAAGCGTAATTTGATCAAATTAAGCGTAGCCGAGGCCGCGCATCCGAACAAGGGGGTTTCAGAGCTGCGTTTGTCGATTCTAAACCTTTTCCAGATAGGTGATCCAGTGCCTTTCGGTCGGGATCTCACCCATGCGGCGCAACTCCTGGCGTTTGGTCATGACCAGGTTTTTGATCATGTGCGGGCCGAAGATGGCCGCGATGGCGGGCGAGGTTTCGAACAGATCGATCGCGCTGGCCCAGTCGGTGGCCATTTGCGGCAGATCCTTGTCATAGGCGCTGCCGCGCATCGCCGGTCCGGGATCGGCGCCGGAATCGATCCCGTTCATGGCGGCGCCCAGAATCACCGCAAAGCTGAGATAGGGGTTGATGTCGCCGCCGGCAACGCGGTGCTCGATGCGGCGCGCGCGCGGTGCGCCACCGGGAACGCGGATCGCGGCGGTGCGGTTCTCATAGGCCCAGCAGATCGACGTGGGCGCGTGGGCACCGGGCACCATGCGCTCATAGCTGTTGGCATGGGGGCAAAAGATCAGCGTCGAGTCCGCCATCGCCTCAAGGCAGCCGGCAATCGCCGCGCGCAGCGTGTCGCTGCCCTTGGGCGTGCCATCGTCGAATATGTTCGCGCCGTCCCGGTCCAGCACGGAAAAATGCATGTGCATCCCGTTGCCCGCATCCTCGGGAAAGGGTTTGGCCATGAAGGTCGCGGCAAACCCCCGCTGGCGCGCCAGCCCGCGGATCAGTGCCTTGAAGAACCAGGTATCGTCGGCGGCGCGCAGCGCGTCCTGATGGTTCAGCGTGATCTCGAACTGGCCGACGCCGGATTCCGAGGTGGCGGTCTGCGCCTCGATCCCCATGGCCGCGCAGCCCTCGTAAAGCGCCGAGAGGAAATCATCGAACGCGTCCATCTGGCTGAGCGACAGGATCTCGGAGCCGTCGATTCGCCGCCCGTTGCGCGGGTCATGCACATGTTTCAGGATGTCGGCGCTGTCATCCACCAGCGTGAATTCCAGCTCGGTCGAGGCGATCACCTGCCAGCCGCGCGCCTCATAGCGCTCAAGCACCCGGCGCAGCGCATGGCGCGGGTCGCCCTCAAACGGGCGGCCATCCTCGTGATACATCTGCATCGGCACCAATGGCTGCGCCGAACCCAGCCAGGGCAGGGGCATCGGGCCGCGCGAGGTGGGGCGCAGTATGCCATCGGCATCGCCGGATTCAAACACCAGCGGGCTGTCCTCGATATCGGCCCCCTTGATGTCGACATTCAGCACCGAAAGCGGCATCCGCACGGCACCTTCCTCCAGCGTGGCGGCGTAGGCGCCGGGCACGCGTTTGCCCCGCATCTGGCCGTTGAGGTCGCAGGCCGCGACGCGGAAGGTGGCGTATTCACTCAGATACATTACGGATTGTCCCTTGATTTCGCCGCAAGGATTTACCGAATGACCGGCGGGCGCAACTTAAATTTGCAAATCCGCAAGGGGACGTCACGGCGCGCCGTCAATGCGCGCGCCCGCGGGCGGGGGCGGTGTCGGAACCGCCAGATAGGCCGCGGCGGGCATGCGGACAATACCACGCAGGCCCAGAGTGGCGCGGACCTGCGCGGGCAGGGACGCAAAGGCGGCGGTGATGGCGGCGAAATGCCTCTCGGGGTCGCGCCCCGGCGCGGTGATATAGGGCAGGGCGGGCGTGGGCGGCGTTTCCTCCACCACCCTGAGCGTGCGGGCCATGTCGCAGTGGCGTTGCAGCAATGTCCAGCTCAGGATGTCGATCCCGGCGATATCGGCCTGTCCTGTCGCCACGGCGCGGATCGATGCGGCGTGCGCCCCGGTCTCGATCGACGCGCCAAAGCGCAGGCCGCGTATGCGCGCGTGATCTTGCGGCGCGGCCCAGCCGCTTTGGGACATTGGATCATTGAAGGCCAGACGCGCACCTGCGAATTGCGCCAGATCGCGGCGCGCATCATCACGGCGCGCCACCATGACGGTGCTGTAATAGCCCGCCGGCAGATGCGCCAGATCCAGCACCGGCGCGCCGATCAGCGTCACCCGCCCATGCAATCGCGTGCGATAGGGATAGCCGCAGGTCTGTGACAGGATCAGATCGGGGCTTTGCCAGTGATCCCAGGGATCGCCGCCACGGCACAGCGCCTGCGGGCCCTCACCCAATACGGCCCGTATCGCCGACCAGAGCGCATCATTTCCCGCGCGCGTCTCGGGCAGGTCATACATCGGCAGGCTGGCGATCAGACCTGCCTGCGCGCTCATTTTCCGGTGACCCGCTGACGCGCCAGATTGCTGTCGCGGTCATTGACGCCCAGCAGATTGGCCGCCAGCCGCAGCAGCGCGTCCTCTTCGTCATCGCGCACCCCGTCCGCCAGCGCCACCTGCCACAGCGCCTCGACCACGCTGACGCGGTCTTCGTAAGGCACCTTGTCCTTGATCGCGCGGGTGAAACGGACGGTATCGGGGGCGTGGCCCTCAAGGATTTCGGCGTCGCGGCGCAGCGCCTTGGCATCGTCATTGCTCAGCTCATAGCGCGCCTCAAGGATGCGGTCGATGCGGATGATCTCATCCGCCGCATAGTCCCCGTCGGTGCGCGCCACGCGCACCAGCAGCGCGCTCAGCGCCAGCCTGGCGTCGGTTTCGGTCAGTGGATCGGCGGCGGACTGGGTCAGCCTTTTGATGAAATCAGCAAACATGGGATCAGATATAGGGGCGCGTGCACGCCGCGCCAATGGTTTAATTCATGTTGGCGCGGGCGCGGGCGGCCTCGCAATCGGCCATGCTCAGCCCGAGGGCGTCGCGCACCTGATCGACAACGCGCGATTCGGCCTCATTGGCCACGCCATCGGCCAGCATCACCTGCCACAGCGCCTCATGCGCCTGCACCCGCTGGTCGAATTCGACCGAATCGCGAATCAGCCGGGCGAATTCACCGGTGTCGGGGGCCTGGGCCTCGATCTTTTCGCAGGTGGCGCGCAGTTTGGCGGCCTCGACCGGGTTCAGCCCGTGCATCTGCGCCAAAAGACGGTCGATCAGGCGGATTTCCTCAAAATCATAGGTCTTGTCGGATTTGGCCACTCGCACCATCAGCGCGCCCAATGCCAGGCGTGCATCGGGCACCGGCAAGGGGGCCGGCGCGCGTGTGCGAAAGATGTTCAAGATACCCAGTCCCATGCTCTCACCTCATCTGTGCAAAACCATATGTACAGAACCGCGCGGCAAATGGAATTTGCGCAACGTCTTGTTAATGCAATTGTCCCATATTGGACACATTGAAACCATAGAATCTGCGTGTTGCCCCGACATTTACTCTCCACATCTTCGATGATTGCCTGATGGAGTGCGTATATATGGTTGTCCTGGATAATTTCGATCTGGATGCTGCGTCGCAGCAGGACCATCTGGATCTTGTCCATGGGCTGCCCCCGCACGCGCTGTGCGACTTTGCGCGCCGATATGACTGGCGCCTCTACCCCGAGGTGGTTCTGGGCTGGGTCATGGCGCAGAAGGGCATCGATCTGGGCACGGCGCTGGCAACCTTTCTGAATGGCGGGCCGGAGCGGTTCAATTATTTTCACAAACGCGATGTGCCGCCTCAATACCTGGGCACGGCGCGCCTGCTGGACAATATCTGCCTGCGTATCAACAGTGGCTACTACCTGGTTGCCCCCGATGCCGGCGATGCGCCATCCGCCGAACGCCAGAAGGTGCAGAAATGGCTGGCGATCCAGCAGATGGACCGCAGCGAGGGGACCAGCGGGCGTTGGGTGCTGGATGATTCAATCGTCGCGGCGTTGCTGGGCAATCCTGCGCCAGGCAACGCGGGTCTGCCGGTTCCGGCGTCATTCCTGCCCAGAATGCGCGGGCGCGACGCGCTGCCCGATCTGATGCTGCCGGTTGAGGAGGTGGACGAGGGGGCGGGCGATGTTTCCATCGCTGCGCCAATGGGCGAAACCGGTGGCGGCGGTCTGCGCGCCCGGCTGCGCCGCGTCATCGCGCGCCGCAAGAGCTGAGCGCGCCCATCAATTGCCAGTTCAGTTGCCCCCTCAATTACCCCTCAGTTCACTGGCGGGACCAGCTTGCCGGGGTTCATGATGTTGTCGGGGTCCAGCGCCTGCTTGATGGCGCCCATCACCGCCCAGCCCTGCCCGTGTTCCTGTTCCATATAGCCCAGCTTGCCCAGCCCGATCCCGTGTTCGCCGGTGGCGGTGCCGCCCATGGCCAGGGCGCGCGCGACCATCCGTTGCGACACGGCCTTCGCGGCACTCACCTGTGCGGGATCATCGACGTCGATCAGCAGGCTGGAATGAAAATTCCCGTCCCCGACATGGCCCACGATGGGGCCATTGATCCCATGCGCGGCCAGATCGACGCGGGTTTCCTCGATCATTTCGGCCAGGCGCGAGATCGGCACGCAGACATCCGTCACCAGTGCGCGCGCGCCCGGTTGCGAGGCAAGGATCGCGTAATAGGCCTTGTGGCGCATGGCCCACAGCGCGCTGCGCTCTTCGGGTTTTTCGGCGCGCCTGAAATCGGTCGCACCATGGTCGGCGGCGATGTCGCCAAAGGCGGCCGAACAGTCCTGCACGCCCTGGGGCGTGCCGTGAAACTCCAGCAGGAGATGCGGTTTCGCGGGCAGGTTCATGGCGCTGTAGGCATTGACCGCAAGGACGCTGGCCACATCCATCAACTCGATCCGCGCCACCGGCAGGGCGCTCTGGATGGCCTCGGTCGCGGCATTCACCGCACCGGCCACGTCGTCAAAGGCGCAGACCGCCGCCGACACCGCCTCGGGCTGGCCATGCAGGCGCAATGTCAGTTCGGTGATCAGGCCCAGCGTGCCCTCGGCACCGACGAACAGCCGGGTCAGATCGTAGCCGGCCGCGGATTTGCGCGCCCGCGTGCCGGTGCGGATGATCCGCCCATCCGCCAGCACCACCTCAAGCGCCAGGACATTGTCGCGCATCGTGCCATAGCGCACCGTGGTGGTGCCGCTGGCGCGCGTCGAGGCCATGCCCCCCAACGAGGCGTTGGCCCCCGGATCGACCGGAAAGAACAGCCCCGTGGCGCGCAGTTCCTCGTTCAGCGCCTCGCGGGTCACGCCGGGCTGGACGCGCACATCCATGTCGCCGGGGCTGATGTGCAACACCCGGTTCATGCGGCTGAAATCCACCGTGACACCGCCACGGGGCGCCTGGGCCTGCCCCTCGAGCGAGGTGCCCGCCCCCCAGCCGATCACCGGGCAGCGATGGCGCGCGCAGATCGTCACGATCTGTGCCACCTCCTCGGTGCTGGTCGGATAGACCACCGCATCGGGCGGGGCCGGGGCAAGATGGGTTTCGCTGTGCCCATGCAGGTCCAGATCGGACTTGGACCGAGAGACGCCTTGCCCTAGTAAGGTGGATAGTGCGGTGATTGCCTCGGAAATGCCCATTGATATGTCCCTGATGCCTGCTGATCCGATGGCGGCATCCTAAGCGGGCAGCACGACGGGGGAAAGGCCGTTTGCGCTGTCTGACGGGATGGAAATGAACCAGAAAACCCCATCGTTGCTGAAACGGAAACTGAAATCGGGTGTGAACAAGCTGCGCATCGCCTGGGCGGTGCTGCGAGCGCGCGGACCCAGCCAGTTCCAGTTCTGGCTGATCGCGCTGGCGATCGGGGTGGCGGCGGGATTTGCGACATTGATGTTTCGCAAGGGCATCACCCTGGTGCAGAACCTGGCCTATGGCACGCGCCATGCGAATGAGGTCCAGGGCATCGCGGCCCAGCTGGAGTGGTATTGGGTCCTGGTGATCCCGATCATCGGCGGGCTGGTGGTGGGGCTGATTCTGGACCGGTTCACGCCGAACGGGCAGGCGCATTCGGTCACCGAGGTGATCGAGGGCGCGGCGCTTTATGAGGGGCGCGTCCCTTTGCGCGCCGGGGCGGCCTCGGTGGTGGCGTCGATGATCACGCTGGGCACCGGCGGATCAAGCGGGCGCGAGGGGCCGGTGGTGCATATGGCCTCGGTGATCTCGACCTGGGTCAGCGAGCGGATCAACGCGGACGGCATCACCGGGCGCAACCTGCTGGGCTGTGCGGTGGCGGCGGCGGTTTCGGCGTCGTTCAACGCGCCCATCGCCGGGGCGCTGTTCGCGCTCGAGGTGGTGTTGCGGCATTTCGCGGTCCACTCCTTTGCGCCGATCGTCATCGCCAGCGCGGCGGGCACGGTGATCAACCGGCTGGAGTTCGGAGATATCACCGAATTCACCCTGCCGGTATCGACGGCGCTGGATTTTTATGTCGAATTGCCGGCGTTCCTGATCCTGGGGCTGGTCTGCGGGGTGGTGGCGTCGCTGATGATATATGCGATCATCTTTGTCGAGGATATCGGCAATGACCTGCAGCAGCGCGCAAGACTGCCCCGTTGGCTGCGCCCGATGGTGGCGGGGGGGATGCTGGGCGGGCTGGCGATCTGGTTTCCCCATATCATCGGCGTCGGATATGAGACCACATCGGCGGCGCTGACCGGCGGGCTGGTGCTGCATGAGGCGATCGTGTTTGCATTGCTCAAGGCGGTGGCGGTCGCGATCACCATCGGCGGGCGCATGGGGGGGGGCATGTTTTCGCCCTCGCTGATGATGGGGGCGCTGACCGGGCTGGCCTTCGGGTGGATCGCGACGTCGATCCTGCCCGATGTCAGCGGATCGCACACCCTTTATGCGCTGGCGGGCATGGGGGCGCTGGCGGCGACGGTGCTGGGCGCGCCGATTTCCACGACGCTGATCGTGTTCGAGATGACCGGCGACTGGCAGACCGGGCTGGCGGTGATGGTGGCGGTCTCGACCTCGACCGCGTTGGGATCGCGGCTGGTGGAGATGTCGTTTTTCCTGACCCAACTGGCGCGGCGCGGCGTGCATGTGGCGGCGGGCCCGCAGGCCTATCTGCTGTCGATGTCGCGTGTCGCCAACGTGATGCGCGACAAGGAACATGAGCGCGCGGCGGATGAGGAAACCTGCTGGGAGTTGATCGGGGACGGCATCTATATCGACGGCAACGCCACGCTGGAGACGGCCATGCCGGTGTTCGACCGCACCGGCGTGCCGTTCATTCCGGTGGTCACGCTGGCCGGTGAGGGCGAGCCGCCCGAGCTATGGGGCGCGCTGTTTCATGTCGATGCGCTCAAGGCGTTCAACCGCGCGCTGGCGGCGGTGTCCGAAGAAGAGCATAGCTGAGATTCGGGCGGGCCCCGGTGGTGCGCCTTGCGGCGCGCCGGGTCATGTTTCGCGTTGGCACGCAGCAGGGGGCTTTGCCCCCCGCGGCAAAAAATCCATGCGGATTTTTAACCGCTCCCCCCAGGATATTTGCGGCCAGAAGAAGGGCCGGGCAGGGGAAAGAAGGATGGCGGGTCAGACCCGTTCCACGGTCAGCGTGTCGCTGCTGTGAAAGGCGAGATGGGATTTGATCGACGCCACGCCGGGATTGGGGTCTTCGTAGCTCCAGGCGGCGTTTTCCAGTGTCTGGCTTTTGGTGATGATGTTGTAATAGCGCGCATGGCCCTTGTGCGGGCATTTGGTGGTCTGCTGGTTCACGTCAAGAAAGGCCATGGCCACGTCGGCGCGCGGGAAATAGATGACCGGGGCGTGGTCGCCCTCAACAAGTTCCAGTGCGTTGGTGGTTTCCGCGAGGACCGCGCCGCCTGCGCGGACGGTCCATGTGCCCTCGGCATTGTGGATCTTGATATGCGCCATGATGGTATCCCTTTTTTCCTGCATGGGCTTTGTTACCCGCAAAATGCGGCAGGCGGAACCCGGATTTGTCACAGTGGCTGACAGGCCTTTTCCAGCCAGGCGCGGGTTTCGTCGTCAACGCGCCCGCCGAGTTTCTCAAGGCAGGCTTCGTGGTAGGAATCGAGCCAGTCGCGCTCGGCTTCGGTCAGCATGTCGATGTCGATCAGGCGGCGCGTGATGGGGGCAAAGGTCAGTGTTTCAAAGCAGAGCTTGTCCGCGGGATCGCCCTCGGGCAGGATCTCGGCCTGTTGCACGACCAGCAGGTTTTCGATGCGGATGCCAAAGGCGCCCTCGCGGTAGTAACCCGGTTCGTTCGAGATGATCATGCCGGGGCGGAAGGGGACGTCGCTGGTCCGGCTGAGCCGCTGCGGGCCTTCATGCACGCACAGATAGACGCCGACGCCATGCCCGGTGCCGTGGCCATAATCCTGATCGGCCAGCCAGAGCGGGTAGCGCGCGATGGCGTCCAGATCGCGCCCGGCAAGGCCCGCCGGCCAGCGCAGGCGCGACATCGCGATCATCCCCTGCAGCACGCGGGTGAAGGCTGCGCGCTCATCCGGGCCGGGATCGCCCATGGCCAGGGTGCGGGTGATGTCGGTCGTGCCGTCGAGATATTGCCCGCCGCTGTCGAGCACCAGAAGATCGCCGTCCTCGATGCTGCGGTCGGACTCATGCGAGACCCGGTAATGCGCCAGCGCGCCGTTGGGGCCGGACCCGGCGATGGTGTCGAAGCTGATGTCGAGCAGCGCCCCCGTGGCGGCGCGGCATGCTTCGAGATGGGTGACGACCTCGATTTCGGTGATCGCGCCGGGGACCTGGGCGTCAAACCAGCACAGGAAGGTTGAGACCGCCGCGCCGTCGCGCAGATGCGCCTCGCTTGTGGCGGCGATTTCGGCGTCGCTCTTGCAGGCCTTGGGCAGCAGGCAGGGATCGGCGTCAAATGCGATGGCGATGCCGCGGGCGCGCAGCATGTCGACGATGGCGACCGGGATGCTGTCACGGTCGAGGCGCACCGTGCCGGTGAGGGCATGCAGCGCGGTCTCAAGCGTGGCGGTATCCATCGGGGTGATGCCGTCGGCGCGGCAGGCATCCGGCAGGGTGGTCAGGCGATCTGCCTGCATGAACAGCGAAACGCGCGCGTCATCATGCAGAATTGCAAAGGCATGGGCCACCGGGTTGCGCGGGATGTCCGATCCGCGGATGTTGAGCAGCCAGGCGATGCTGTCGGGCAGGCTGAGCACGGCGGCGCTGTGGCCCGCGTCGCGCAGCGCCTGGCCGAGGCGCGCGCGTTTTGCGGCGGATGTCTCACCGGCCAGATCATCGGGATAGGCGGTGACATTGCCCATGGGCGGGCCGGGGCGGTCGGGCCAGATGGCGTCGATCAGGTTGGTGACGGGGCGCAGGGCAATGCCCGTGTCGGCAAGCGCGCCGGTCAGATCCTCGATCTCCCGGGCGGTGTGCAGCCATGTGTCATAGCCCACGACGCCGCCACCCGGCAGGGCGTCGCGCAGCCATGTGGCCAGCTTGGTCTCGGGCCAGTCCACCGGCTGAAACGCGTCGGGATCGGTCTGCACGCGCACCTGCACGCGGTAGCGGCCATCGACGAACACACCGGCGCGCGCCTGGGTTATGGCGGCGAACCCGGCCGAGCCGGTAAAGCCGGTCAGCCAGGACAGGCGCTCATCTCCGGGGGCGACATATTCGCCCTGATGGGCATCGGCGCGAGGCACCAGATAGGCGTCAAGGCCCGCGCCCTGCATCGCGCTGCGCAGCGCCATCAGGCGGGGCGGGCCCTGTTCGGGGCTGGCCTTGCTGTCAAAGCTCTGGAACATCACGAGGCCCTGTTGATGCCCAGGAAACGGGCACGCGCGCGCGGGTCGCTGTCAAACAGCGCCGCCAGTTGTTCGGTCATCGCGCCTGCCAGCTGATCGACATCGGTGATGGTCACGGCGCGCTCGTAATAGCGGGTCACGTCATGGCCGATGCCGATGGCCAGCAATTCCACCGCCTTGCGCCTTTCGACCATGGCGATCACGTCGCGCAGGTGTTTTTCAAGGTAATTCGC
The DNA here is from genome assembly GCA_934501475.1 of uncultured Roseovarius sp. Classification (GTDB taxonomy): domain Bacteria; phylum Pseudomonadota; class Alphaproteobacteria; order Rhodobacterales; family Rhodobacteraceae; genus Roseovarius. Next base: position 51,626 of record CAKSUL010000003.1, read on the forward strand.
GGGGTTGACCGACAGCGTGCTGTCATCGACCGGCGCGCCGTCGCTGATCACCATCAGGATCTTGCGCGCCTCGCGGCGGTGCAGCATCCGCCGGTGCGCCCATTCCAGCGCCTCACCGTCGATATTTTCCTTCAGCAGGCCCTCTTTCATCATCAGACCCAGATTGTCGCGGGTGCGGCGCATCGGGGAATCCGCCGATTTATAGATGATGTGGCGCAGATCGTTCAGCCGTCCGGGCAGTTGCGGGCGCCCGTCGGCCAGCCATGCCTCGCGGCTTTGGCCACCTTTCCAGGCGCGGGTGGTAAAGCCCAGGATCTCGACCTTGACGGCGCAGCGTTCCAGCGTGCGCGCCAGAACGTCAGCGCAGATCGCCGCGATCGAGATCGGCCGCCCGCGCATGGAGCCGGAATTGTCCAGCAACAGCGTCACGATCGTATCGCGGAATTCGGTATCCTTTTCCACCTTGAAGCTGAGCGGCGTCGTCGGGCTGGCCACCACGCGGGCCAGACGGCCGGCGTCAAGGATGCCCTCCTCGCGGTCAAACTCCCATGAGCGGCTCTGCTGGGCCTGAAGCCGGCGTTGCAGCTTGTTGGCGAGGCGGCTGACGGCGCCCTTCAGCGGCTCGAGTTGTTGATCGAGATAGGCGCGCAGGCGCTCAAGTTCGATCGGCTCGGCCAGATCCTCGGCGCGGATTTCCTCGTCATATTCGGTGCTGTAGGCCAGATAATTGGGATCGGCGTCGGAAATCGGCTGGGGCGGCGGGGGCTCGAGCGGGGCATCGCCTTCGGGCAGTTCGGTTTCGTCGCCCATGTCCTCATCGGCCTGATCGTCGCTGCTGATCTGGGCCTGTGAGGCGTCCTGCTGATCCTCCTGGGATTGCTCGGGGTCGGCGTCGGCATCGTCGGTGTCGCTGTCTTCCTGTCCTGCACTATCCGGATCTTCCTGATCCTCGGCGTTTTCCTCGGCGTCGTCGTCGGTCTGGTCGTCCTCGGCGTCGGGATCGTCGCCCAATTGATCGCCATAGCCCAGATCGTCGATCACCTGACGCGCCAGCCGCGCAAAGGCCGATTGGTTGGCAAGGATGTCATTGAGGTTCTTCAGCGTGCCCCCGGCCTCGGCCTCGATGAAATCGCGCCAGAGATTCATCACGTTCTGCGCGCCCGCCGGCATGTCGCGCCCGGTGGCGAGGTGGCGGATCAGATAGCCGGCGGCCGCCGCAAGCGGGGCATCGGCGGCATCGGTGATCTGCTCATAGCCCAGACGCTGGGCCTCGGCGGCGATTTTCGAGTCGATATTGGTCGCGGTGCCGGGCATGACGCGCGCGCCCACCGCCTCGCAGCGGGCGGTTTCCATCGCCTCGTAGAGATCGCGCGCCATCTGCCCCGGCGGGCAATAGCGGGCATGGGTCTTGGCGTCGTGGTATTTGTGGCGCAGCGCCAGCGCATCGGCCGTGCCGCGCGCGTGCAGCACCTCTTCGCGGGTCAGGCGGCGGCTGATCTGGGGCAGGCGCAGCGAATCCCCGCTCAGCCCCGCGGGATCGACGGAATAGGTCACGCTGAGATCGCGGTCATCGGCCATGACCTTGGTGGCCTCGGCCAGCGCCTTCTTGAACGGATCGGCGGGGTTGTCGGATGGTTTAGCCATTGTCCAAGCCTCTAACCAGCATCATGCATTTTCATTTGTCGATGTCGAAGAGATCGCCGCGCGGTGACCCGGCCGGATGCCCGTCACCGCCCGCGACCTCACCTCATACTCATGCTTGCCGCGCTTTCGGGCAGTTCCTCGTCAAAGCAGCGCTGATAGAATTCCGCCACGGTCTGGCGCTCCAGCTCGTCGCATTTGTTGAGGAAGGTCAGGCGGAAGGCATAGCCGACATTGCGGAAAATGGTGGTGTTCTGCGCCCATGTGATCACGGTGCGCGGGCTCATCACGGTGGAGAGTTCCCCGTTCATGAACGCCGTGCGGGTGAGGTCGGCGACCGTCACCATCTGCGAAATCATCTTGCGGCCCTTTTCGGTGTTGTAGACCGGGTTCTTGGACAGAACGATATTCGTCTCGGCGTCATGTGACAGGTAGTTCAGCGTCGCCACCAGGCTCCAGCGGTCCATCTGGCCCTGGTTGATCTGCTGCGTGCCGTGATAAAGACCCGTCGTATCCCCCAGGCCCACGGTGTTGGCGGTGGCGAACAGGCGGAAATAGGGGTTCGGGGTGATCACCTCGTTCTGGTCGAGCAGCGTCAGCTTGCCATCGGCCTCGAGAACCCGCTGGATCACGAACATCACATCGGCGCGGCCTGCGTCATATTCATCGAACACGATCGCGGTCGGGTTGCGCAGCGCCCAGGGCAGGATGCCCTCATGGAATTCGGTGACCTGCACGCCATCGCGCAGCTTGATCGCGTCCTTGCCGATCAGGTCGATCCGGCTGATATGGCTGTCAAGGTTGACGCGAACGCAGGGCCAGTTCAGCCGCGCGGCGACCTGTTCGATATGGGTGGATTTGCCGGTGCCGTGATAGCCCTGGATCATCACCCGACGATTATGGGCAAAACCCGCCAGGATCGCCAGCGTCGTGTCGGGGTCGAACTTGTAGGTGCTGTCGATATCCGGCACCCGGTCAGTGCGGGTGGGAAAGCCCCTGACATTCATGTCAGTATCGATGCCGAACACTTCGCGAACAGAAATCTCTTCGGTCGGTTTTGCGTTTATGTCAATGGTTCCATCAGCCATCTGCGAGGTCCTTCACTCAGGTCTTTTCGTGTTGCGCAACGTGGTGCAACATATACCAGCCAAGGGCAAGGGAAAGGGCAAAGAATGATCTGGCCTTATCGCATCCGCGCCCTATACCTCCAGACAGACCTGTTTCACACCGGACGTGCCGTTGCCCCATGACGACCTGGAAAACCTGATCGCGCGCATCGCCACTGGCGAGCGTGCGGCGTTTCAGGCGCTTTATTCGCGCACATCCGCGAAACTTTTCGGCATATCCCTGCGTGTCTTGAATGAGCGCGCCGAGGCCGAGGACGCGTTGCAGGAGGTGTTCGTCAAGATCTGGCACAATGCCGGGCGTTATCGCGCCAATGGTCTCAGCCCGATGACATGGCTGATCACGATCGCGCGCAACCACGCCATCGACCGGCTGCGCAAGCGCCGCGAGGGGCAGGCGGGGCTGGACATGGTGGCCACACTGGCCGATCCCGCCCCCGGCCCCGAGGCGCAGGTGATCGCCGCGTCGGGGTGCGCGCAACTGGCGGGTTGCCTCGATGAGTTGGACGCGCCCCGCGCCGAGGCGGTGCGCCGCGCCTATCTCATGGGCGAAAGTTATGGCGAGTTGGCGGCGCGCTTTGACGTGCCGCTGAACACGATGCGGACATGGCTGCGCCGCAGCCTGCTGAAACTGAGGGAGTGCCTGACGCGATGACCGACCCGCGCCAGCCAGAACCGGGCCAACCACGCGGCGGCGATGAGGATCGCGCCCTTGCGGGGGAATATGCCCTTGGATTGCTGTCCGCGCCCGAGGCGGCGGCGTTCGAGGCGCGTCTGGTGCATGAACCGGGCCTGCGCGCGCTTTATGCCTCATGGGCCGAGGATTTCGCCGCCCTGACCGATGACATCCCCGAGGTCACGCCCCCCGCCGCCCTGACGCGCGCAATCGAGGCGCGGTTGTTTGCGCCCACGCCGCGCAGGGGCCGGTTAGCACTGGGTTGGCTTGTGTTTGGCTGGCTCGGGGCCGGGGTGGCGGTGGTGGCGCTGGCCCTCTGGGTCGGGCTGGGTGTGGATATGTTCACACCGCGCGCCCCGGACAAACCGGCCTATGTCGCACAGATCGCGGCCGAGGACGGATCCCTGATGGTTGCGGCCTCCTATGACGCCAAGGCGGGCGCGCTGTTCGTGGATCGTCGCGCAGGGGCGGCACCTGCCGGGCGCGCGCTGGAGCTGTGGCTGATCGTGGGGGACGCGGCCCCGGTGTCACTGGGCGTTCTGCCCGAGGCGCAACAAGGCGCGCTGCCCATCGCGCCCGAACTGCGCGCGCGCCTCTCTGCGGGCGCGGTCTTTGCCATCTCGGACGAACCCGAAGGCGGCTCACCCACCGGGGCGCCGACCGGCGCCGTTCTGGCCAGCGGGGCAATCACCGCCTCGTAAGGGGGGCAATGGGGGATGCCGAATTGTCAAACAATCATATCATCTTGTATTCCGTATTTAATGTAGCGCATGAATACGAATCCGGGCGCTATGAGATGCCGTTGCAAGGGCGCGGAACGCTTCCTGTCCGAAAACCCGGACTGCGGCGAAGACCGGTGTTGAGCAGCGTCAATTCCCGCACCTGTTCAAATAAATCTCACTCCACCTGAAACTCCTTGGCGCGGGGCTGCGTGTCTTTGGGCGAGGCCGGGACAATCCTGTTCCGCCAGATGAGGAGAGACACATGAAAACCACAACAATCCTGACAGCCGCCGCCGCCCTGTGCACTGCCGCGACATTTGCGCTTGCCGAAGGCACGCCCATGACCGGCAACCCGATGGTGGGCGGCGCCGAGATGTTCGCCGACAAGAACATCATCGAGAACGCCGTGAACTCGGCCGATCACACCACGCTGGTCGCCGCCGTCAAGGCCGCCGGTCTGGTCGAAACCCTCCAGGGCGAGGGGCCGTTCACCGTCTTTGCCCCGACCGACGCCGCCTTTGCCATGCTCAAGCCGGGCACCGTCGAAGCCCTGCTGGAACCTGGCGCCAGGGATCAGCTGACAAGGATCCTGACCTGCCATGTGGTCGGCGCGGATGCGATGGCGATGGCGATCAAGGGCATGATCGACGATGATGGCGGCGCGCATGTGGTGCCCACCCTTGGAGGGTGCATGCTGAACGCGACTTATGAGGGCGACAGGATCATGCTTGAGGATGAACAGGGCCGGGTGATCAACGTCACCATCGCCGATGTCCAGCAATCCAACGGCGTCATCCACGTGGTCGACCGGGTGATCCTGCCCGCCGCCGAGTGAGCCTGTCAACCATACCTGTGGTCGTGACAGCCGCCGAAACCCTGCGGTGGAAGTAACATTGTTCACCAGGATGTGCGGGGCCGTGCCCTTGTGCGTTGGCCCCGCATGCGACATCTAAGATGGCAAATGACCTGCTTTTCGGGTCGTTTCGCCCCCACAAAGGAGCATTGCAATGACATATCCCTCAAGACGCAGCTTTTTCGCCATGGGCGCCGCCGCCCTGTCCGTTGCCGCGCTCAGCCGTCCCGGCACCGCCGAGGGCACGTTCGAGGTGACGCGCACCGATGAGGAATGGCGCGCCATGCTGAGCGATGCGCAATATGAGGTGATGCGCAACGAAGGCACCGAGCGCGCGGGCTCGTCCCCGCTGGACAAGGTCTATGATGACGGCACCTATCACTGTCGCGGCTGTGATCTGGCGCTTTATGCCTCCGAGACGAAATTCGACAGCGGCACCGGCTGGCCCAGCTTTTATCAGTCCCTGCCGGATGCGATCGCCACCAAGGAAGACAGGAGTTTCTTTTCCACCCGCACCGAATGCCATTGCCGCCGCTGCGGCAGCCATCTGGGCCATATCTTTGACGACGGCCCGCCCCCCACTGGCAAGCGCCATTGCCTGAACGGCGTAAGCCTGGTGTTCAAGCCGGCCTGAAGCGTTTCGCCCCGGCGCGATCCGGAACCGGCCAGACAAATGAAAACCCGCGCCGGATATGACGTCCGGCGCGGGTTTTTACATTAAGTTATTGGCGCAACTATTTGAAATTGCGGCTTTGCTTGATCTGCTCCCAAGCCCAGACGACCTGTTGCAACTGTTCTTCCTGACTGCGGTCGCCGCCGTTGATGTCCGGATGCAGCACCTTGATCAGCGATTTGTAGGAATTGCGGATCTCGGCCTTGGTCCAGCGGTCATCGGCCTCGAGGATGTCGATGGCGCGCCGCTCGGTCGGGGGCAGGCGTTTGGAACCGCCGCGCGATTTGCCGGGGTTGCGCGTGGCATTGCCGCCCAGGACCTGCTCGGCGCCCTCGATTCCCAGGCGCGCCCAGGCCCGTGCCTCGGGGTCGGTGAACGCCTTGGTCTCGCGCTCCCACACCTTGTCCTTGGACAGTTGGGCGTTGATTTCCGCCTCGGTGGTGCCGTCAAAGAAATTCCACTTGAGGTTGTATTCGCGCACATGCTGCTGGCAGAACCAGAAGAAATCATCCAGCACATCGGGCGCCTTGGGCGCGCGATACTTGCCCGCCTCGGTGCAGCCCTCATGCTCGCAGGGGCGGGTCGATGTCTCGGACGCCCCGGACATCCCGCGCCGGCCACGCGGGTTTTTCTTCTTGGCAGAAGAAACGGACATATCAAAGCCGAATGGATCAGATTTGGTCATGGTCACCCCTTTCCGAGTCGGAGACAGGACATTAAGCTAAAACGCAGCAAATTGAAGGGGGCTAAAAGTAAAAAAATGGACAGGACGGCAGAAATCCGCGCGGCGCTGAGCGCCAATTTCGACATTCAACATCTTGAAGTCATTGATGAAAGTGAGGCGCATCGCGGTCATTCCGGCTATCAGGAGGGGGGGCAGTCACATTTCAGGGTTTGCATCAGGTCGCCGGATTTTGCCGGTTTGACGCGCATTGCGCGTCATCGCGCGGTGCATTCGGCCATCGGCGCGCAGATGATGGGGCAGATTCACGCGCTCACGCTCGAGATCGAGTCCTGATCAGTCGGGTTTTGCGGTCGTGGGGTCGGTCTTGTCGGTGGCGTCGCGCGCGCCGCTCTCGAACAGGGAGTGCCGGGGGGCGGCGGGTGCCGCCTGCGCCGCTGCATCTTCGGATGCGATATCAGCGGCAGGCCGGGGCGCCGCGTCGCCCTTTGCCTTGGACAGGGGCGGATCGTTGCGCTTGGGCGTGGGGCGCGTGGGCGCATCGTCCGTGACCGCGGGGTCCGCGTCCAGTTCGCGCCGGAACACCAGCAGCGTGCGATAGACCGTATGGCTTGAGGTCAGGCCCTGGCGTTCCTCGCTGGGCAGGATATCGGCGCGCTGATATTCCCAGCCCTCGGCCCCCAGCCCGTTCATCAGGCTTTGCAGCGCATGGGAAAACCGTGCCTCGGGGCCCTTTACGCCGGGCGCCTTCTGTCCCTTGGTCGGGGCGGGCAGGATCTTGTATTCATAGCGCTTCATCGGATCGTCCAATTCTGTCGGTCAGGGGCGGCGGGTGCTGTTGGGGATGGCGATGGCGCGGCTCAGCGTCTTGGGCGGCAGCGGCACCCTGGCATGGGCATCGGCCATCTTTTCCAGCCGCGCCAGGGTGTCCGCATCCATCGGTGTGACGCGCGGGCCGGTCATGTCGACATGCAGGGTCATGGATTCGCCGGTCGCCGCCAGCCAGCCATCCATGTGATGGAGTTCCTGAAGCGCGTGAAAGCGTTTGGCGTCGAAATCCACCAGCCGAAAGGTGGTGAACACCCGGTCGCCCAAATGCAGCTCGCGGATATAGCGGATGTGGAATTCCGCCGTGTAGGTGGTCAGCCTGCGCTTGGCGGCATATTCGGGCCCGAATCCGAGCGTGGGATAGACCTGATCGGCGCCGCGATCAAAGAGGACACCGTAATAGGCCATGTTGAGATGGCCGTTGAAGTCGATCCAGCCCGGTTCGATATCCATCAGTTCGGATTGAAACAGGGTGCTCATGCGGTCCTCATCGGGCAGGGGGCGCGCGCGGGGGTCACAGGCCCAGCTTGTCGCTGACGATCTGGTTCACCGCCTTGGGATTGGCCTTGCCGCCGGTCGCCTTCATCACCTGGCCGACGAACCAGCCGGCCAGTTTCGGGTTCTGGCGGGCCTTTTCGACCTGCGCGGGATTGTCGTTGATGATCTGCGCGACCGCGGCCTCGATCGCGCCGGTATCGGTGACCTGCGTCAGCCCTTCGGTCTGCACCACTTCGGCCGGGTCGCGCCCGGTCGTGTAGGTGATCTCGAACACGTCCTTGGCGATCTTGCCGCTGATCGCGTCCGAGGCGATCAGGTCCACGATGCTGCCCAGCTGCGCCGGCGAGACCGGCGATGTCGTGATGTCCGCATCGTCCTTTTTCAGCCGGCCGAACAGCTCGTTTATCACCCAGTTGGCGGTCAGCTTGCCGTCGCGCCCGTCGGCGGCGGCCTCGAAATAGGCGGCGTTGGCCACATCCGCCGTCAGCACCGAGGCGTCATATTCGCTGAGGCCGAAATCGGTGACAAAGCGCGCCTTCTTGGCGTCGGGCAATTCGGGCAGCGAGGCGGCGATATCGTCCACCCAGGCCTGCTCGATCTCAAGGGGCAGCAGGTCGGGGTCGGGGAAATAGCGGTAATCATGCGCCTCTTCCTTCGAGCGCATCGAGCGGGTCTCGTTGCGGTCGGGATCATAGAGGCGGGTTTCCTGCGTGACGCTGCCGCCGCCTTCCAGAATGGCCATCTGGCGGCGGGCCTCGAAGTCGATCGCGGCCTGGATAAAGCGCATCGAGTTCATGTTCTTGATCTCGCAGCGCGTGCCCAGATGGGCGAAATCCTGCGTTTCCTGGTATTTCTCATATTGGCCGGGGCGGCATACCGACACGTTCACATCCGCGCGCAGGCTGCCGTTCTGCATGTTGCCATCGCAGGTGCCCAGATAGCGCAGGATCTGGCGCAGCTTGGTGACATAGGCCGCCGCCTCTTCGGGGCCGCGAATGTCGGGGCGGCTGACGATCTCCATCAGGGCGACGCCGGTGCGGTTGAGATCGACGAAACTCATCGCGGGGTCCATGTCATGGATGGATTTGCCGGCGTCCTGCTCCATGTGGATACGCTCGACGCGCACAAGGCGCGCGATGCCGGGGCCCATGTCGACCAGGATCTCGCCCTCGCCGACAAGGGGTTCGTAAAGCTGGCTGATCTGATAGCCCTGCGGCAGGTCGGGATAGAAATAGTTCTTGCGGTCAAACGCCGATCTGAGGTTGATCTGCGCGCGCAGCCCAAGGCCGGTGCGCACTGCCTGCTCGACGCAGAATTCGTTGATCACCGGCAACATGCCGGGCATGGCCGCGTCCACGAAGGCGACGTTTGAATTGGGTTCCGCGCCGAATTGCGTCGAGGCCCCGGAAAACAGTTTCGACTTGCTGGCGATCTGGGCATGGACCTCCATCCCGATCACCAGTTCCCAGTCGTGCTTTGCGCCCGAGATCACTTTGGGTTTCGGGGTCTCATATGTCAGATCAAGCATGGCCGCGCGTCCTTTGGTGCTGTGGCCAGCGTTCTAGTGCAGCGCGCTGCGCGGGGCAAGAGGGCGCACCGGTGCATGCGCCCACGGGTCTGGTCTGAGTGGGGGCCTCAGATCGACGGCAGGCGATACATGCCGGCGGGCGAGAAGGCGATGGTGCTGCCATCGGCCATCTGATCGGCGAACTGGGCGGCAATGGCGCGCAGGGCGGCCTGACGGCCCTCGCGCACCAGCGCGCGCCGTGACGGCAGGGGCGGCGTCAGCCCCGGCGCGCGCAGCGCCTGCGTCCAGATCAGCGGATGCAACTCGTGCAGATGATCCGCAAGGATCCAGCTGAGACAGGCGCGCAGTTCGTCGCGTTTGCCGGCAATGCCGCCATGTCGTGCGGCGGCGCGCGCGGATTTGCGCGGGGTTTCGGCGTCGGGGCCGCGCATCGACACCGCGCAGAATGACGCCAGCAGGTTGGCGTTGTGCTGATCCGGCTTGCGCGCCAGAATATCGCGCAGCCCTTCGATGAAAAACCCGGTATCCAGCAGGGTCATCGCGCCGTGATCCACCGCCAGCGCATCGAAATAGACCCACGCATAGGCCCCGGCCCCCCAGATGTCGCCGGTGCGCGCGGCGGTGCGGCGCGCCTCAAGCTCAAGCTGCTCGTAAGAGCCGAACCGGCTGGGCAACAGGGCCTGGCCGAGGGCGCGCATGTGGCGCGGGCTGTGCGGGTCAAGGTTGATCAGGGCCTCATAGTCATCCGCCACCCGGCGGCGCGGATGGGGCGCGGCGGCCAGCAACGCGCATTGCGCCGCCCCCAGCGATGGCGCGTCGCGCGCGCCGCGCCTCTGCCCCTCGAGCAGCGCGGCGGCACGGGTGAAATGCGCCGCAAAGCGGTCGGCGCGGGTGGCCGCGTCGATGTCGGGATGTTCCTGGGGGGCGTTGCGCCATGCCCAGCCCAGATCGATATGCGCCATGGCCACGATCATCGCGCAGGGATACTCATCGGGGTGCTCGGCCAGCGCGGCCTCCAATGCGTCGATTCCGTCAGGCGGCGGCGCGATGCCCTCGTGCAGCGCATCCTCGGCCACGGCCACCACATCGCCGCGCGCCCCCACGGCCATCAACAACGCGGCAGATTCGCCCCCCGGCGTGGACAGGCGCAGCGCGTCGGCCTCGACGATTTCGGCTGACAGGCGGTCCCACATCTCCTGACGAGCCAATTTCTGCCCACGGTCCTGGAACTGGCCGCGGGCGATCTCTTCGTCGGTAATCTGCATCGATGGCAAGAGGATACGCCGGCTGAGCCGGTCCAGATCGACCGGCTGGTGCGCCGCGCGTTTGCGCCGCAATCCTCGCAACGGCGCAAGGCCGCTCAGGGTTCGAAGCAGGCTGGTATTTTCAGACATGCGGTGCTCTCTTTGGTGTGGTGTCGTCAGTCTGGCGCTCCATTCTGGCCAAAACGCGGCAGGCCTTTGGTGAAGGCATGGAAAAGCGGGCGATGCGCCTTGCGATTGCCTTTATGATCAAAACACGGGATTATGTGGCATGAGACGGCTTTGCCTTTGTATTGTAATGATATTTTTTCCGATCACCGCCGGGGCGCAGGATGCGCAAACCGCCGCGATAGGCGCGCGTCCGCTCATGCGCCCTGCGGCGGCCGAGGTCGTGCTGCCGCCGATGCGCTGGAACAGCCATCCCGAATCCGACGAATGGACCCGCAGCGCCGTGCGCGCCTTGCGCGACCACGGCGCGCCGCTGACCCATGTGGTGCCGCGCGATGTCGACACCTGGTGTCCGGGCTATCGTGATGCGGGCCCATCGGCGCGGCGGGCGTTCTGGGTGGGGTTCCTGTCGGCGCTGGCCAAACATGAAAGCACCTACCGCCCGCATGCGGTGGGCGGCGGCGGGCGCTGGTTCGGCCTGTTGCAGATCCTGCCCGCGACCGCGCGCCATTATGGCTGTGTGGCGGGATCGGGCGCGGCGCTCAAGGATGGGGGGGCCAACCTGTCCTGCGCCATCCGCATCCTGGCGGTGACCGTGCCGCGCGATGCGGCGATCGCCCTCAAGGACGGGCGCTGGCGCGGGGTGGCGGCGGATTGGGGCCCGCTGCGCAGCGAGAGCAAGCGCGCCGACATGGCCCGCTGGCTGCGCGCGCAGCCCTATTGCGCGATCACCAGGTCACCCCGCCCGGTTGCGCGCCCCGCGCTGAGCCTGCCGATACGGATGGCGCGGGACTGAGCATGGCGATCCATGAGCGCGCTCAGGCGGCCAATATGCGGCTGACCATTTCGGTCGTGTCGCGGCTGAGCGCGGGGGTGGCCAGGATGCGCTCAAGCTGGGCGCGGATCAGCGCCTGACGCGCCGGGCCGTAACGCCGCCACGTCTCGAACGCCGAACACATCCGCGCCGTGGTCTGCGGGTTCAGCGGATCAAGCCGGATCAGGTTATCCGCCAACAACGCATAGCCCTTGCCCGAGGCGTGATGAAACCCCGCGGGCGACGCGCTGAGCGCGCCCAGGGTGGCGCGGAACCGGTTGGGGTTCTTCAGCGTGAAATCAGGATGGCGGGTCAGGCGCGCGGCAATGTCGGCGGTCGCGTCGGGGGCGGCATTGGCGATTTGCAGGCTGAACCATTTGTCGATCACCAGACGATCCGCCTGCCATTGACGATAGAAGGCCTCGACCGCCGCGTCGCCCTTGGCGACCTGCACCAGACAGGACAGCGCGGCCAGTTGCTGGGTCATGTTGTCGGCGCTGTCATATTGGCGCTGCGCCGCCGCGCCGCCATCCAGCCGGTTGATCATGCCAAGGGCGGCATTGGCCAGTGCGCGCGCGCCCGATTGCGCGGCGTCGGGGCGGTAGGGGGCGCTGACCTGGTGGCCGGCATAAAGGCGGGTCGCCAGATCCTGCATCGACTGGGCGCGCGCCTGTTTCAGGGTCTCCAGCGCCTCCCATATGGTCTGCGGATCGGGAATGTCGCCCGCATCATGCAGCGCCTGCGCCAGATCGTCCTGCGACGGCAGCCCGAGGGCGAGGGCGCGGAACGCCGGATCAAGGCTGTCGTCGCGCGCCATGGCGGCGATTGCATCGAGATAGGCGCCATCCGGCGGCGCCCCGTCGCGGATCATCGCCAGCAGCCCGTCGCGCGCAAGGGCGTGGCCGGCCTCCCATTTGTTGAACGGATCGGTGTCATGGGCCAGCAGAAAGGCGCGCGTGGCGTTGTCGATCGGGTGCTCGAGGATCACCGGCGCGGAAAACCCGCGCAGGATCGACGGGATCGGGCGCGCCGCCAGCCCCTCGAAGGTGAAACTCTGCTCGGCGTGCTCCATTTCCAGAACGCGGGTTGCGCGCACCTCATCGCCATTGGGGCCCAGCAGGCCGACGGCAATCGGAATGACGCGCGGGTTTTTCACCTTCTGCCCCGGTGTCGGCGGCGTTTCCTGCCGGAAATGCAGCGTGTAACGGCCATCGCGATACTCATCCCGGACATGCAGGCGCGGGGTTCCGGCCTCTTCATACCAGCGTTTGAACTGTGTCAGGTCGCGCCCGGTCGTGTCCTCGAACACGCGAAGCCAATCCTCGATCGTGCAGGCCTGCCCGTCATGGCGTTCAAAATAGAGGTCGAGCGCGCGGCCATAGGCCTCATCCCCCACCAGCGTTTTCAGCATCCCGATCAGCTCGGCCCCTTTTTCATAGACGGTGGCGGTGTAGAAATTGTTGATCTCGACGAAACTGGCCGGGCGCACGGGATGCGCCAGCGGGCCGTTATCCTCGCGGAACTGGCGCGCGCGCAGGGCGATCACGTCCTCGATGCGTTTCACCGGCGCGCTGCGCATGTCGGCGGTGAACTGGGCATCGCGGAACACGGTAAGCCCCTCCTTGAGGCACAGCTGGAACCAGTCGCGGCAGGTGATGCGGTTGCCGGTCCAGTTGTGGAAATACTCATGCGCGATGATCGCCTCGATGCGCTCGAAATTGGCGTCGGTCGAGGTTTCGGGTGACGCCAGCACACAGGAGGAATTGAAGATGTTCAGCCCCTTGTTTTCCATCGCGCCCATGTTGAAATCATCGACGGCGACGATATTGAACACATCCAGGTCGTATTCGCGGCCATAGGTCTGCTCATCCCACCGCATCGACGCCTTCAGCGCCTCCATGCCGAAGGCGCATTTGTCCTCATCGCCGGGGCGCACCCAGATGTTCAGTTCCACATCGCGCCCCGACCGGGTGGTAAAGCGATCCGGGTGATTGACCAGATCCCCCGCCACCAGCGCAAACAGATAGGCCGGTTTGGGCCAGGGGTCATGCCACTCGGCAAATCCGGGCCCCTCGGCCACCTTGTCGCCATTGGACAGCTTTACGGGCATGTCGCCCTCGATTCGCACGGTAAAGATGGCCATCACGTCGGGGCGGTCGGGGTAATAGGTGATCTTGCGAAAGCCCTGCGCCTCGCATTGGGTGCAATACATCCCGCCGGACATGTAGAGCCCCTCAAGGGCGGTATTGCCCGCCGGGTCGATCTCGACCTCGGCCTCCCATGTGAAGGGGGCGTCGGGGGCGGGGCAGCGCAGCCCCTCGGGGGTGATCACCGGCGAGACGGGCGCGCCGTCGATGCGCGCCGAGATCAGCCTGAGCGACTCACCATCCAGTTGCAGCAGGCCCGCGCCGGATCCGGCCGCGGGGTTGGGGCGGAATTCGATCCGGCTGAGAACGCGGGTCTTGCCCGGCGCAAGGCGCACCGTCAGGTGGACCGAGTCCACCAGATAGCCAAAGGGCGTGTAATCCCTGAGATGGATCGTCTGGGGGGTGGCATCCTTGGGCATGTCTGCGTCTCCGGTAATTGGAACTTTCGGCTTTGCGGGACGTTAGGGCCATGTGCGCTGGCCTTCAATGGGCCAATCCACCCGAGCAGAACAAACCAAAGGAGTGACGCCATGTCCCCCCCGGATACCGATCTCGACCGCCAGAAAGCGCGGCACAAGACCCCGATAGCAGGCATGAAGGCGCTGGTGATCATCGCCGCGCTGGTGTTTCTGGCGCTGGTCGGATGGATGGCCAACCAGGGGCAGGAACCGCGCAAGGTGAATGATCCGGCGCTGACCGGTGAATACGGGGCCGAACCGGTCGAACCGGTCACCGTTCCGGCCGCCCCTGCCGAGTGACGCGCGCGCAAGGGCCGGAAAACCTGGCGGCGGGTTCTGCAAAACTGCGCAACCGGCTGTTCAATTCTTGATGTTTTCCTGTAATTGGGGCCATTATATCCTTTGAAGGATATCAGGGCTTTGCCCCACGCTCACAGGATTCACATGACCCGCGCAATCATCGGTATCATCGGCAATCAACACACGATCGACGGGCGCTTTCCGGTTCATGCCGGGGGGGTCATGAACTCGACCGCGGTGGCCGACGCGGCGGGCTGCATGCCGCTTCTGGTGCCCAGCGATCCGCGATTCGTCAGCGTGGGCGAGTTGATGGAGTGCTGCGACGGTTTCCTGCTGACCGGCGGGCGCCCCAACATCCACCCCGAGGAATACGGCGAGGCGCCGACCGTGGCGCATGGTGATTTCGATCGCGCGCGCGATGCGATCACCCTGCCACTGGTGCGCGCCTGTATCGAGCGCGGTCAGCCGATTCTGGGGGTGTGCCGGGGCTTTCAGGAAATGAACGTCGCCCTGGGCGGCACGCTTTATCCCGAAATCCGCGATTTGCCGGGGCGCGACAACCACCGGATGCCCCCAGATGGCACGCTGGAGGAGCAATTCGCGCTGCGCCACAAGGTCCGGTTTCATGAGGGCGGCGTGTTTCATCGGCTGATGGGCGCGCAGGAGGTGATGACCAACACGCTGCACGGGCAGGGGATCAAGACGCCGGGCGCGCGGGTCGTCATTGACGGCTATGCGCCCGACACCACCCCCGAGGCGCTTTATATCGAGGCGGCGACCGGCTTTGCGCTGGCGGTGCAGTGGCACCCGGAATGGAACGCCTGCAATGACCCGGTGTCGCGCCCGCTGTTCCAGGCGTTCGGCGATGCCGCGCGGGCCTGGGCGGCGCGGCGCGGTCGCACTGGCGGCAGGGGCGAAGCGGATAACGCGTTGAAGACCGCCTGAGTGTTCAGCCCTGAAGGCTCAGAGGGCTGCGCGCAGCGCCTCAATGCTGGACGGGATGCCGGCATCGGCACGTTTCCTGGCCGAAATCCCCTGCGCCACCAGAATATAGGACATCATCAGATGATCGCGCAGCGCCTCATCGGGCAGGCCGGAGGCCGCGTGCTGTTGCAGCCACGACATGCCGCGTGAGGCCAGGTAGGGCGCGGGGCGGATGCCGGGCTGATCGCTCAGCACCTCGAAGGCGATCCTGGACACCTTGAAGGTGAACGCATCGCGCCCGTCGTTCCAGCCGCAGATCGCAAACACCTTGGTCTCCACCTTCCACACATCCGCATTGCCCCATTGCACCACATGGCTGGTGGCGGGCAGGGTGGCGCAGAAGGCGTTGAATTCATCGCGGGTCATCGCGGCCAGCTTGCAGCGGGTTCCCCCCTGTGGCAAGCCTTGCTAGGGCGGGGCAACGGGAATTGGGATTGGCGGGAACGACATGCTGAAATGGATTGATCTGCCGCCGGTATGGTTGCTCGGGGCGCTGGGCATGGCCTGGTGGCAGGCCGAAAAGGCCCCCTACGGGCTGAGCTTTGCCGGGGCCTGGGCCGATCTTGCCAGCGGTCTGCTGATCGGTGCGGGCGTGTTGCTGATGCTGCTTGCGGTCATCGAGATGCGCCGCGCGCGCACGACGCTCATGCCCCATTCCGACGCCGACCGGCTGGTGACAAGCGGCATATTCAAGCGCAGCCGCAACCCGATCTATCTGGGCGATGCGCTGATTCTGGCCGGGTTCATCCTGCGCTGGGATGCGGTTCTGGCGTTGCCGCTGATTCCGGTGTTCCTCTGGGTGATCGAAAAGCGCTTTGTCATCCCCGAGGAAAACCGCCTGCGCAGAAAATTCCGCGCCGATTTCGCCCGGTATTGCCAGAAAACCCGCCGCTGGCTGTGATAAATCAGCCGCCGGACCCGGATCAGGCGGGCAAAACAACGCGCGGGGCTTGAGTATGGGCGCCGCGCTGTGGCATTCCGGCACGGCACAGACACACCTGCGGGGGATGAACATTTGATAATCGGAACGCCCAAAGAGGTTTTCAAAGGCGAGGCACGGGTCGCAATGACGCCCGAGTCCGCATTGCAGCTGCAAAAGCTGGGACATGAATGCGTGATCGAGACGGGGGCCGGGCTGGCCGCCGGGTTCAATGATCGCGCCTACGAGGATGCGGGCGTCAAGGTGATCAAGACCCCCGCCGCCCTGTGGAAGGCCGCGGATGTGGTCGCCAAGGTGCGTCCGCCCAATGATACCGAGGTCAAGCGCCTGCGCGACGGGCAGACCCTGATTTCGTTCTTCAACCCGGCGGAAAACGAAAAACACATGCAGCAGGCCGCCACCAAGGGCGCGACCGTGATCGCCATGGAAATGGTGCCGCGCATCAGCCGCGCGCAGAAGATGGACGCGCTGTCCTCGATGGCCAATATCGCGGGCTACCGCGCGGTGATCGAGGCGGGCAACAATTTCGGCCGCTTCTTTACCGGGCAGGTCACGGCGGCGGGCAAGGTGCCCCCGGCCAAGGTGCTGATCGTGGGTGCGGGCGTGGCCGGGCTGGCGGCGATCGGCACGTCCACGGCGCTGGGCGCCATCACCTATGCGTTCGACGTGCGCCCCGAAGTGGCCGAACAGATCGAATCGATGGGGGCCGAATTCGTCTATCTGGATTTCGAGGGCGCGGCGCAGGACGGCGCGGCGACGGGCGGCTATGCGGCCCCCTCCAGCCCCGAATTCCGCGAAAAGCAGCTTGAGAAATTCCGCGAACTGGCCCCCGATATCGACATCGTGATCACCACGGCGCTGATTCCGGGGCGCGATGCGCCGGTGCTGTGGACCGCCGACATGGTCGCGGCGATGAAGCCGGGCAGCGTGATTGTCGATCTGGCCGCCGAAAGGGGCGGCAATTGCGAATTGACGGTCATGGACGAAAAGATCGTCACCGATAACGGCGTGACCATCGTCGGCTATACCGATTTCCCCAGCCGGATGGCGGCGCAAAGCTCGGCGCTTTATGCCACCAACATCCGCCACATGCTGAGCGACCTCACCCCTGAAAAGGACGGTGCGATCGTGCATGACATGGAGGATGACGTGATCCGCGGCGCGACGGTGGCCCATGGTGGCGAGGTGACCTATCCACCCCCGCCGCCCAAGGTGGCGGCGATCGCCGTGCAGCCCAGGAAAGAGGCCGCCAAGGCCCTCACAGCCGAGGAAAAGAAGGCGGCCGAACTGGTCGCGTTCAAGGCGGCGACCAAACAGCAGGTCACCATCCTGGCCGCGGGCGGGGCGCTGATGTTCCTGCTGGGGCTGGTCGCACCGGCCAGTTTCATGCAGCATTTCATCGTGTTCGTGCTGGCCTGCTTTGTCGGCTTCCAGGTGATCTGGAACGTCAGCCATTCGCTGCACACGCCGCTGATGGCCGTGACCAACGCCATTTCCGGTATCGTCATCCTGGGCGCGCTGCTTCAGATCGGGTCGGCCAACTGGCTGGTCGTGGTCCTCAGCCTGGTGTCGGTTCTCATCGCCTCGATCAATATTGTCGGTGGCTTCCTCGTGACACGGCGCATGCTTGCCATGTTCCAGAAATCCTGAAGGGAGGGGCAGCGATATGTTTTCGATCGGAGTGACCTCAGCCGCCTATGTCGCGGCAAGCGTTCTTTTCATCCTCTCCCTTGGCGGGCTGTCCGGCCAGGAAAGCGCCAAGCGCGCGGTCTGGTATGGTATCGTCGGCATGGGCATCGCGGTGGTTGCCACCGTGTTCGGCCCCGGCGTCAGCAACGTCTTTCTGATCCTCATCGCCATCGCGGCGGGGGGCTATGCGGGCTATTACGTGGCCGGGCGCGTGCAGATGACCGAGATGCCGCAACTGGTGGCGGCG
Source organism: uncultured Roseovarius sp. (assembly GCA_934501475.1). Lineage (GTDB taxonomy): Bacteria > Pseudomonadota > Alphaproteobacteria > Rhodobacterales > Rhodobacteraceae > Roseovarius. Next base: position 69,860 of record CAKSUL010000003.1, read on the forward strand.
CTGCATTCCTTTGTCGGGCTGGCGGCGGTGTTCATC
>CAKSUL010000004.1 GCA_934501475.1 uncultured Roseovarius sp.
GTCTATACCTACCTGCCGTTCATGATCCTGCCGCTCTATGCCAATCTGGTGAAGCTGGACGAAGCCTATCTTGAGGCATCTGCCGATCTGGGCGCGCGCCCGGTCACCACATTTCTCACTGTCACCTTGCCGCTGTCGTTGAACGGGATCATCGCCGGCTGCATGCTGGTTTTCATTCCCGCCGTCGGCGAATTCGTCATTCCTGCCCTGTTGGGCGGGCCGGATACGTTGATGATCGGTCAGGTGCTCTGGAATGAATTCTTCTCGAACCGGGACTGGCCCATCGCCTCGTCGGTGGCCATCGTGATGCTGTTCGTGCTGGTGATCCCGATCATGCTGCTGCGCCGGGCGCAGGCAGCAGGCGGAGGGGAAAGCTGATGAAACGCAAATCCCGGTTTCTCACGATCGTCGGCCTGCTCGGTTTCATCTTTCTATATGCGCCGATCCTGTCGCTGGTGATCTTCAGCTTCAACGAAAGCCGGCTGGTGACGGTCTGGGGCGGGTTCTCGACCAAATGGTATGGCGAGCTGTTCCGCGATCCGCAGATCCTGGATGCCGCCTGGGTCAGCCTGCGCATCGCACTGGCCAGCGCGACCTTGTCAGTGGTGATCGGCACGGTTGCCTCTTTCGTGCTGATCCGGTTCCGGCGCTTTCGCACCAAAACGCTGCTCAGCATGATGATCACCGCGCCGCTGGTCATGCCCGAGGTCATCATCGGCCTGTCACTGCTGTTGATGTTCGTGACGATGGAAAGCGTCATCGGCTGGCCCGGTGGGCGCGGGCTGATGACCATCATCATCGCACATTCCACTTTTGGCGCGGCCTACTCGGCAGTCATCATCCAGTCGCGGCTGGTGGACATGGACCTGTCGATCGAAGAGGCCGCACTGGATCTCGGCGCGCGGCCGGTGCGGGTGTTTTTCGACGTGACCCTGCCGGTGATCTCGCCCGCGTTGCTGTCGGGCTGGCTGCTGGCCTTCACCCTCAGTCTCGACGATCTGGTGGTCGCCAGCTTTGTCTCAGGGCCGGGTGCCTCGACCCTGCCGATGGTGATCTTTTCCAAGGTCCGGCTGGGGGTCAGCCCGGATGTGAACGCTCTGGCCACGATCATCATCGGTCTGGTGTCGCTCGGGATCATTGTCGCCGCATTGCAAATAAACCGCAGCAAGAAGATGTCTCAACACTGAGCCGCGACAAGAACCTGAGGCGAAGGTGCTGATCACCACGGCCATCGCCCGCTCAGGGCCCAAATAGCGCGATACTGCGCTGTGCTTGAACCGGGGCAATGCGCCAATGTCGGACACGGTGCCTGAAAACGTGGTTTCCTTTTGTCGAACGGGGCCTAGACGCAAGGGGTTCGTGCAACCATATCTGTCGCACAGACGCAGAAATCTGGTCCGACTTGAGAACTGGCCCTTTACACAATCGTTTCCTGATGGCTTTCTGCATATGCAGTCATACACTTCGTGGCCCTTGCGAAAGGTAGTGGAATTGAAACCGACAGACACCACCAACCCGGAGTATTTCCACAAGGTTGTCGATTGCCAGTATGCCTGCCCGGCGCACACGCCCGTGCCGCTCTATATCCGCCTCATCGCGCAGCAGAGATACACCGATGCCTATCTGGTCAACTGGGAGAGCAATGTGTTTCCCGGGGTGTTGGGCCGGACCTGTGACCGCCCTTGCGAGCCGGCCTGCCGCCGCGGCCGGGTCGAGGAAGAGCCGGTTGCGATCTGCCGTCTGAAACGGGTGGCGGCAGATTTCAAGGATGATATCGCCGAACGTCTGCCCAAGGCCGGGCCGTCGAATGGCAAGAAGATCGCCCTGATCGGGGGCGGGCCGTCCTCGCTGACCGTGGCGCGTGATCTGGCCCCGCTTGGATACGAGTTGCATCTTTTTGACGGCGAGGCCAAGGCCGGCGGCTTCATGCGCTCGCAGATCCCGTCATTCCGCCTGCCCGACAGCGTCCTGGACGAAGAAGTGGGCTATGTGCTGGACATGGGGGTCACGTCGCATTTCAACAGCTATGTCAACAGCATGGCCGACATCCTGGCCAAGGGATATGATGCCATTTTTGTCGGCTGTGGTGCCCCGAAGGGGCGCGACCTGCCGGATCTGCCCGGGCGCAAGGAGGCGGATGCCAATATCCATATCGGGATCAACTGGCTGGCAAATGTCGCCTTCAAACACACCGAAAAGATCGGCAAGAAGGTGATCGTCCTGGGCGGTGGCAACACCGCGATGGATTGTTGCCGCACCGCCCGCCGTCTGGGCGGCGCGGACGTCAAGGTGATCGTGCGCAGCCCCAACGCCGAGATGAAGGCCTCGCCCTGGGAAAAGGAGGATGCCCTTCACGAAGGCATCCCGATCATCGACAACCACGTGCCCCGCGAATTCGTCCTGAAAAAGGGCAAGCTGGTCGGCATGAATTTCGAAAAGGTCAAAGCGATTTACCATAACGATGGCCGCCGCGAACTGGTTCCCACCGGGGAAAAGCCCGCGTTCTATCCCTGCGACGACGTGTTGATCGCCATCGGTCAGGAAAACGCCTTTCCCTGGATCGAAAAGGAAACCGGCATCCGGTTCACCAGCTGGGGAACGCCGATCCTGAATGACGATGAGACGCTGCAATCCACCCGCAAGGAGGTCTTCTTTGGCGGTGACGCGGCGTTCGGCCCCAGGAACATCATCACCGCCGTGGCACATGGCCACAAGGCGGCGGTGTCGATTGATCTGTTCTGCCGTGGCAAGAATCCGAGCAAGCGCCCGGCCCCCTATGTCAATCTGGTCAGCCAGAAGATGGGCATCCATGAGTGGAGCTATGCCAACGCGCCGATCACCGACAAACGCGAGGCGGTGCCATTGGTGAAACTGGAGCAGGCGCTGAAGGATCGCGCGCTCGAAGTCGAGCTGGGTTTCGATCTGGAGAGTGCGTTCATACAGGCCGAACGCTGCCTCAACTGCGATGCCCAGACCGTTTTCAACCCCACCCTTTGCATCGAATGCGATGCCTGCGCCGATATCTGCCCGACCGATTGCATCTCTTTTGTGCAAAACGGCCCCGAGGACGAGTTGCGCAGCCGCCTGACGGTGCCCGCGCTCAATACCGAACAGGACATCTATGTTTCGGCCACGCTTGGGACGGGCAGGGTTCTGGTCAAGGATGAAGATGTCTGTCTGCACTGCGGATTATGCGCCGAACGGTGCCCGACAGCCGCCTGGGACATGCAGATGTTCTTTTACAACACGACCAAAGCGTCGCCTGACCTGGTGGAGGTCGAATGAAACAGATCAGTGGCATCAACGACTTCGTGGTGAAGTTCGCAAACGTGAACGGCTCTGGATCGGCCAGCGCCAACCATCTGTTCGCAAAGGCGATTTTCCGGATGGGCATCCCGGTCAGCCCGCGCAACATCTTTCCGTCGAACATCCAGGGCCTGCCGACCTGGTATGAGGTGAGGGTCAGTTCCAAAGGGTATCTGGGGCGCCGTGGCGGCGTTGACCTGATGGTCTGCGTCAATCCGCAAAGCATGGAAAAGGACATCGCCAGCATCGAGCCGGGTGGCTATCTGGTCTATGATTCCACCAAGCCCCTCGCGCCGCATCTCAGGCGCGACGACATCACATATTTCGGTATCCCGATGACCGAAATGTGCATGCGCGAATTCAAGAGCCCGCGCCTCCAGCAACTGCTCAAGAACGTGGTCTATGTCGGGGCGATGGCGGCGCTGCTGAACATTGATTTCTCGATCCTCAAGGATCTGTTGAACGATCAGTTCAAGGGCAAGGAAAAGCTGATCTCGTCCAACGCGCATGCGCTCGACCTGGGGTATCAGTTCGCGCTCGAGACCTTCAAATGCCCGCTTGCGATCCGGCTGCAAAAGGGCGGCAATGACGCGCCGCATATCCAGGAAAGCAAGCATATCCTGATGAACGGCAACACCGCCGCCGCGCTGGGGGCGATCTATGGTGGTGCCACGATCGCGGCCTGGTATCCGATCACGCCGTCGACCTCGGTGGTGGATGCGTTCGCGAAATATGCGGCACGGATGCGCATCGACGCCGGCACCGGCAAGAAGAATTTTGCCATCGTTCAGGCCGAGGACGAGCTTGCCGCCATCGGCATGGTGGTCGGGGCAAGCTGGAACGGCGCGCGGGCCTTTACTGCCACCTCCGGCCCCGGCCTGTCCCTGATGAGCGAGTTCCTGGGTCTGGCCTATTTCGCCGAGGTGCCGGTGGTGCTGATCGACGTGCAGCGGTCCGGCCCGTCAACCGGCATGCCCACCCGGTCGCAGCAATCCGACATTCTGGCCGCCGCCTATGCCAGCCACGGCGACACCAAACAGGTGCTGCTGTTTCCCGCCACCCCGCGCGAATGTTTCGACATGACGGTTCAGTCCTTTGACCTGGCCGAGCAGTTGCAGACGCCGGTGATCATCATGTCGGATCTCGATCTGGGGATGAATGACTGGATGTCACCGCCGCTGGAATGGGATGACAATTATCAGATGGATCGCGGCAAGGTTCTGGATGCCAAGGCTCTGGACTCGGTCGAGAAATGGGGGCGCTATCTGGACGTGGATGACGATGGGATCTGCTATCGCACATTGCCGGGCACGCATCCTGACAAGGGCGCGTATTTCACCCGCGGCTCATCAAAGAACGAGATGGCAGTCTATTCCGAAAGTGGGGACGACTATGTTCAGAACGTGGATCGGCTGCTGCGCAAGTTCGAAACCGCCAAAAGCTATGTCCCCGCGCCCAAGACCCACCCGCCGATTGCGGTCAATGCGCCCAAGACCACGCTGAAACTGGGGGCGCTGTTTTTCGGCACCTCGGCCTCGCCCGCCTATGAGGCGGTCGAGATGCTGGCCGAGGAAGGGTTTCCCATCGACACCATGCGCATCCGCGCCTTTCCGTTCCACGAAAGCCTGGACCAGTTCATCCAAGATCACGATCTGGTTTTCGTCATCGAGCAGAACCGCGACGGGCAGATGCGCAGGCTGATCATCAATGAATGCGAAATCCCGCCGGGCAAGCTGACCCCGGTCCTGAACTATTCGGGCACGCCGATCACCGCGCGCAAGATCGCCCGTAAGATCCGCGAAGCCCTGAGCACCAAAAGCGCCGATGTCGTCCCGCTGCACCCGGAGACTGCCTGATGTCCTATATCAAACCGAAATTCCGCCACCCGAACCTGCCAAAGAACGCCTTGGGCTTTACCGTTGCCGATTATGACGGCGCGATTTCAACCCTTTGTGCGGGCTGCGGCCATGACAGCATCTCGGCGGCAATCCGCAATGCCTGTTTCCTGTCCTCGATTCCGCCGCACAGGATCGCCAAACTGTCGGGCATCGGCTGTTCATCCAAGATGCCGACCTATTTCCTGGGCAAGAGCCACGGCTTCAACTCGGTGCACGGGCGGATGCCGTCGGTGGCCACCGGTGCCAGCCTGGCCAACCGTGAGCTTCTCTATATCGGCATCTCGGGTGACGGTGATACGGCCTCGATCGGCATGGGCCAGTTCATCCACCTGATCCGGCGCAACGTGAACATGACCTATATCGTGGCCAATAACGGCTGCTATGGGCTGACCAAGGGCCAGGACAGCGCCACCGCCGATCTGGGATCGGTCAGCAAATACGGCGGCTCAAACCCCTTTGACGGCATCGACCTTGCCAGCCTCGCGCTGTTGCAGGGCGCAAGCTTTGTCGCGCGCAGCTTTTCCGGCGACAAGGAGCAGCTGGAGCCGTTGATCCGCGCCGCCATGGCGCATAACGGGTTCGCGTTCATTGATGTCGTCTCGCCCTGCGTGACCTTCAACAATCATGTCGGTTCCACCAAGAGCTATGCCCATACCCGCGACCATCTGGATGCCATGCCGCTTGATTACGTCCCCATGCGCGACGAGATCCGCACCCAATACGAAGCCGGCACAAGCCAGAGCGTGACATTGCACGACGGGTCGGCCATCCATCTGCACAAGGCCAGCGCCGATTATCGGACAGATGACCGCAATGCCGCGTTGAATGCGGTACAGGCCGCACATGACGATGGCCGGATACTGACCGGGTTGTTGTTCCTTGATCCCAATACCCAAAACCTCAACCATAACCTGAATATCGCCAGCAAGCCGTTGAACGCGCTGGGCAAGGATGAGCTGTGCCCCGGCAGCAAGGTCCTGAACAGTATCAACGAAGGCTTGCGATAAGGCCGCCCGCCTGCACCTTCACCCGCAGCGCGACGCCTATCGAAATGCTCTCATGTGGGGGAACCGGCCTTTGGCGATATAGGCCTCCTCGGCGGGGGTCGATTGGCGGTTCAGGATGTCATTGCGATGCGGATGGCGGCCGAACGCGGCGATGATTTTGCGAACGTCGCGGGCCTGCTCGGCCAAGGATGAATAGATCGCCCGCAAAGGGGCCGGCGCGGCGGCGGCTATGTCTTCTCGCAGGGCGATCAGTTGATCGAGACGCTGCAAGTGGTCAGGGCCTTCGCAATGACCCAATGGCAGGCCAAACACGATCTGGAACCACGGTGTCTCAAGCGCGGCAAAATGACCGCTCGAAAGCCCCTCGCGCACCAGTGTGAGGGCATGCGGATCCTGCGCGAAGGCGCGCGGATCGTCGCGCCAGACCGAGCGGGAAAACTGATCGAGGAGGATGATCAGCGCCAGCCGCCCGTGCGGATCCTGCGCCCAGTGATCAAGCCCGCCCTGCGCCGCCCTTTCGGTCAGATCTGAAAACCGCGCAATGATTTCATCATCCGCACCGCCCTGCATGCGCCAGCGCCAATGGGCATGGTGTTCCTGTGGATCGACGGTCAGCAAGCGCCCCTCGGGAAACCAGAAATCGAGAACATCGTCCCAGTCCTGGTGATCTGCCGTTGCCGTCATGTCAAACCTCCATTCATGATAGCGATCAGAGTATCCCGCTTTTGTGCATGCGTTAAACCCGCGCCGATGCGGCGCGGGCTTGATGGTTCATGTGTTCCCGCGCCTATGCCGCGGCGCGCTCGGCAGCCTGCGCAACTGCGCGGGCTTTGGTCGCCTTGGGCACGCGCAGCAGGCGCATGGCGTTGAGGATGACCACCAGCACCGACAGTTGGTGAACCAGCATTCCGCCCGCCATGTGGATGGTGTCGGAATAGACCCCGAACAGCAGGCCGACGACGGTCAGAACCGCGATGACAAGGTTCTGGCGCATGTTGCTCAGCGTCGCGCGCGCGATTTCCATCGCCTCGGCGATCTTGCCCAGATCGTCGGTCATCAGCGCGATATCCGCCGTCTCGATGGCGATGTCGCTGCCCGACGCCCCCATGGCGATGCTGATGTCGGCCGCCGCCAGGGCCGGGGCGTCGTTGATGCCGTCGCCGACCATCGCCACATGCAGGCCCTCGGCGCGCATCGCGTGGATGCGGTCCAGCTTGTCGTCGGGCATCATCGCGGCATGGACCTCATCGACGCCAACGACCTTGGCAATCGCCTCGGCTGCCGGGCGCTGATCACCGGTCAGCATGACGACGCGGTGCACCCCCAGGGCGTGCAGGCGGTCGATCATCGGCTTGGCACTGGCGCGCGCCATGTCGGCCAGACCCAGCAGACCCACGACTTCGCCATTGCGCGCCACGATCACCACCGTGTGGCCCAGCCCGTGCAGGCGAGCGATGCCGTCTTTTGCCTCGGCGTTGAAGTCGATCTTGAGGTGGTCGAACAGGCGGTGGCTGCCGACGGCGATCTGATGACCGTCATGGCGTGCGATCAGACCCATGCCGGCAATCTCCTCCAGCGACTCGGCGGTGGGCAGGTGGCCCTGCTTGCGCGCCGCCTCGATGATCGGACGACCCAGCGGGTGGTTCGATCCGGTCTCGGCGATGGCCGCCCAGAGCAGGACATCGGCCTCGCTCTGGCCTTTCAGCGCCACCACCTCGGCCAGGCGCGGCTGGCCTTCGGTCAGCGTGCCGGTCTTGTCCAGCGCCAGCGCGGTGATGCGCCCGGCGTTTTCCAGATGCTCACCGCCCTTGATCAGGATACCGGCGCGGGCAGCGCGCCCGATCCCGGCCACCACCGATACCGGCGTCGAAATGACCAGCGCACCGGGGCAACTGACCACCAGCAGCGTCAGAGCCAGCTCGACGTTGCGCGTGACGATATAGCTGACGATCGCCAGGACGAACACGCCGGGCGTGTACCAGCGGCCGAAATTCTCGATCATCCGCTGGGCGGGGGCCTTGGCCTCTTGCGCCTCTTCGACGCGGGTGATGATGCGGGCCAGCGTGGTGTCGGCACCGACACCGGTGGCGCGCAGATGCAGCAGGCCGTTTTCGGCCAGGGTTCCGGCGAATACCTTTGATCCGGGGGATTTTTCAGCCGGGATCGGCTCACCGGTGATGGAGGCCTCGTTGACGGCGGCGCTGCCCTCGATCACTTCGCCATCGACCGGCAGGCGCTCACCGGCCCTGACCAGAACGGTCTCGCCGAGTTGCACCTCATGCGCGGCCACCTGGATCGTCTCGCCATCCCGCAGCACCGTCGCGGTGACGGGGGCCGCGTCGATCAGCGCCTTCAGCGCGCCGCGCGTGCGGCTCATCGTGCGGGACTCAAGCCATGCGCCCAGCATGAACAGGAAGGTGACGGCGGCGGATTCCCAGTGGTTGTTGATGAACAGCGCGCCAATCGCCGCCACGATCACCAGCAATTCGATGCTCAACTGACGCAGGCGCAGCGAGCCCCAGGCCCGCAGAGCGATGTCATATCCCGCAAGCACGGCGGCAAATGTCATCAGCGGCGCCCAAGGCGCGGCCAGCCCGAAGCCATACCAGGCGAGCAGTGCAATGGTGATGATCACACCACTCGCGATGGTCAGCCATTTGCGCCGATCAGCGGGGTGTCTCAAGATATCCATGATACCGGAAAACATGTGGTCTCTCCTTTCAGTGCAAATGCCACCGCCCTGATTGGGGCGGTGGGGCGGGGGCGGCGTGTGAATGCGCTCAGAATGCCGAGGGTTTGGCGGTGTAACCGGTCTTGGCGATGGAATGCACCAGGGCATCCACGTCAGTAAGCGCCGGATCGTGCTCGACCTCGATCCGCCCGCTGGCAAACTTTACCTCGGCAGTCGTGACGCCGGGCAGCGCCCGCAGCGCACTTTCGATTTTCGGCACACAGGACGGACAGGACAGCTCGTCGCTGCGCAATTTGGTGCGGATTGTCGTATTGGACATGGTGAAATCCTTTCATGCGATTGTTGTTGAGATTGATGTTGTGTCTGGATCAGATATAGTCACTTATCCTGCGCACAGGGATTGGCAAAACCGGCAAGGGGCCATTGCATGAATGCACAGCTTGCGAATTGGGACGATCTGCGGGTGTTTCTGGCCGTGGCCCGCGTCGGCAGCCTTTCGGGGGCTGCGCGCAGCCTTGGCGTCAACCATTCCACGGTGTTCCGCCGGATTGCCGGGCTCGAGGAATCGCTGGACGTGCGGCTGTTCGAGCGCCTGCCAACCGGCTATGCATTGACCCCGGCGGGCGAGGAAACCCTTGGCATCGTCGAGTGTATCGAGGCCGATGTCGCCACCCTGGACCGGACCGTCACCGGACAGGATCTGCGCCTCAGCGGCACCGTGCGGATCACGGCAACCGACATGCTCGCGTTCTGGCTGCTGCCGGAACATCTCGGGCGCTTCCGCGCCACCTATCCGGGAATCGAGCTGGAAATCGTGGTCGGCAACGAGACGCTCAACCTGTCGCGGCGGGAAACCGATATCGCCCTGCGGATCGGCAACACCCCGCCCGAAACCCTGGTCGGGCGCCGGGTCGGCTGTCTGGAGTTCGCGATCTACGGCGGGTCCGATTACTGCGCGGCCCACCCCGGCAGCGATCTGGCACAGCATGACTGGATCGGCTTTGACAGCGCCCATGCGCCCCTGATCCGCCAGTTCGAAAAGCTCCTGCCCGGCATGCGCCCGACCGTGCGGTCAAACTCGGTGGCCTGCGCCGTGCGGCTGGCCAATGCCGGGCTCGGCCTTGCGGTGCTGCCCTGCGCCATCGCCGCCCTGAAACCGGACCTGATCCGCGTCGCCGAATTGCCCGAGGCCTTCGGCCTCGATCTGTGGCTGCTGACCCACGAGGACCTGCGCCACACCGCCCGCATCCGCGCCGTGATGGACTTTCTGACCCCGGCGCTGGCCGAAAGCCTGGCGAAAAGCACAGCGGTTCACCCGCGGCGTTGACCGGGAGTTTCCCAAATGCGTTACTGCGTGGGGCGATTTCCGCTATACCGATTTACGGGGCCAGCCGGGACTGAAGGTTGGACGAGACAGCAAGCGGAGCACAGCCATGGCCCAGAATATCCGCGAGACCCTCGCATCGGTAAGATCCCTGCTGGGCGGGACCGCGGCGTTCATTGCCGGCAACAGCCTGCTTGGCGTGGTGCTTCCACTGCGAATGGAGGCGGCCGGGTATCCCGTTGCGCTGACCGGCGTGATCATGGCGGCCTATTATCTGGGTCTGGCCTTTGGCGGGCTCAGGTCCAAACATGTCATTCTGCGCATCGGCCATATCCGCGCCTTCACGGCTTTTGCGGCGCTGACCGCTGCGACCTGCCTTGCCTATGATTTCTTCTTCACACCGGCCGCGTGGGTGATCCTGCGGATCGTCAACGGCTTTTGCATCGCCGGGATGACCACCTCGATCGAAAGCTGGCTCAACGAACGCAGCAGCAACGAGACCCGTGGGCGTATCCTGGGGTTCTACATGCTGGCCTTATATCTGGCGATTGCGCTGGGCCAGACATTGGTGAACGTCGCGCCGGTTGCCGGAAGCGACCATCTGATGATCGCGTCGGCGCTGATCGGTTTGTCGCTCATTCCCATCGCGATGACGCGGCTGGGGGAACCCGATCTTGGCGACATACGCGTTCTGGGTGTCCGGGAAATCTATGCCGCCTCGCGGGTTGGCGTGGTCGGTGCGGGCGTCGCGGGAATGCTGGTCGGTTCCTTCTATGCGCTGGCGATTGTCTTTGCCCGCCAGATCGGGCTGAGCGTGTCCGAAGCCGCCATGTTCATGAGCGTCGTCGTGCTGGGCGGGCTGGGGTTTCAGGTGCCGGTCGGCATGCTGGCTGACAGGTGTGACCGGCGCATCGTCATGTCCGGCATCCTGATCGTGGTCGGTGCGTCCTGGGGGCTTTTGTCGATCTCGATTGCAAACGGCATACCGTTGGTTGCCATGATGGTCATGGCCCTGGTGTTCGGAGGCGCGATCAGCAGCGTCTATCCCTTGTGTGTCGCGCAGACGTTTGACCGGTTGGAGCGGAAATATTATGTCGCGGCTTCGGGTCGATTGCTGATGGTCTATTCGATCGGCGCCACCATCGGGCCGCTTCTTGCCTCAGCGCTGATGTCGGTCTATGGCCCGTCTTCGTTCTTTGTGTTCGAATCCGTGATCGCGATCATCTACGCGATATTCGTTCTTTTCCGTATCAGGACAGCGCCGCAAAAACCTGATGGCGAGCGGGAAAAATTCGTGCCGCTCCCTGACATTTCGCCTGTCGCGATCACCCTTGATCCGCGCACCGAACCGGAAAAGAAATCGCCGGACCCGGTATAGGGCAGGCGGGTGAACACCTCTGACGTCTTATGCATCCGATCTGAGGCACGGATCAGATGCAAAACGCCCGCGATATCGAAAAGGCGTGGGAGCCATCTCTGCCCGCATGCGCGCCGGTCATGAATGAATGACAAGTGCCCTGCCGATGTCGACATGGCCCCATTTTGCAAAAGAGCCCGCTCAGTTGCCCGCGCTTTCCATCTTGCGGTTCGCGATGACCTCTTCCAGCCAGCCGATCTCCATCTCGGGGGCCGAGGACAACAGCAGGTCCGTGTAGGGATCGAAGGGCGGTGCCAGGACTTCGGATTTCTGTCCGTAGCGCACCACTTCGCCCTTGAACATCACGGCGATCTTGTCGGCAATGGCGCGCACTGTCGCAAGGTCGTGGGTGATGAACAGATAGGCCACCTGTGCCTCGGCTTGCAATCGCAGCAGCAGTTTCAGGATGCCGTCGGCCACCAAAGGATCCAGTGCGGATGTGACCTCGTCGCAGATGATCAGCTTGGGATCTGCGGCCAGTGCGCGGGCGATGCAGACGCGCTGTTTCTGGCCACCCGAAAGCTCGGCGGGGTAGCGGTCGGCAAAACCTTCGCCCATCTCGATCTGGTCGAGCAGTTCCTGAACACGTTTCTCGCGGGCGGCACCGCGCAGACCGAAATAGAGCGTCAGCGGGCGCCCGATGATGGTGCCGACGGTCTGGCGCGGGTTCATCGCGGTGTCCGCCATCTGATAGATCATCTGGATCTCGCGCAGATCATCCTTTGAGCGGCCACCGAGTTCCGGCGAAAGCGTCCTTCCGTCGAAGGTGAGGCTGCCGTCTGACGGGCGCAAAAGCCCGGTAATCACCCGTGCCAGCGTGGATTTGCCCGAGCCGGATTCCCCCACCACCGCCAGCGTCTGACCGGGCGGCAGTTCAATCGAGATGTTTTTCAGCACGTCGAAATCGGTGCCGCGATAGCGGGCGGTGATGTTGTGCAGCGTCAGCACCGGCGGCGCGGGGGGCTTTTCCGTATGATCGAGCCCGCGGACCGAAACCAGTGCGCGTGTATAATCCTGCCTGGGCGCATGGATGATCTGCTCGGTCGGGCCCACCTCGACCATCCTGCCATGTTGCAGCACCATGATTTCATCCGCGACCTGCGCGACCACGGCAAGGTCGTGGGTGATGTAGAGGGCGGCGACATCGGTGCTGCGGATCGCCTCCTTGATGGCGGCCAGGACGTCGATCTGGGTTGTCACGTCCAGCGCCGTGGTCGGCTCGTCAAAGATCACCAGATCGGGGTTCGGGCACAGGGCCATCGCCGTCATCGCCCGCTGCAACTGCCCGCCCGAGACCTGATGCGGATAGCGGTCGCCGAATGTTTCCGGGTCGGGCAGGCCCAGCTTGGCAAAGAGCGCGACGGCGCGGGCCTCGGCCTCGCTGCGGGACATGAGGCCATGTTTCAGCGTCGCCTCGGTCACTTGCTGCATCAGGCGCTTGGCGGGGTTGAAGGCGGCCGCGGCGGACTGGGCGACATATGTCACCTCCTTGCCCCGCAAGGAGCGCAATCCGCGCGCGCTTGCCAAGCGGATGTCGCGGCCGTTCAGCATGATCGTGCCGCCGGTCAGTTCCACGCCACCGCGGCCATAGGCCATGGCGGACAGGCCGATTGTCGATTTGCCGGCGCCGGATTCACCGATCAGCCCCATCACCTTGCCGCGCTCCAGCGTCAGATCGACGCCATGCACCAGCGTCACCTGTCTGGGCGGCTCTCCGGGCGGATAGGAGGTGGCCTCGATCACGAGACCGCGGATCTGCAGGAGGGTATTATCGTCAGCCACCACGGCCCCCTTTCAGGCTGGAGGTCCGGGTGAGAATCCAGTCGGCCACCAGATTGACGCTGATCGCCAGCGTGGCGATGGCGCCTGCCGGCAGCAGGGCGGCGGATTTGCCGTAGATCAGACCGTCCTTGTTTTCCTTGACCATGCCGCCCCAGTCGGTCATCGGCGGCTGGATACCAAGGCCGAGAAACGACAGCGTCGAGATGAACAGGATCGCGAAGATGAAGCGCAGGCCGAACTCGGCGACCAGCGGCGACAGGGCGTTGGGCAGGATCTCGCGGAAGATGACCCAGGCGCCGCGCTCGCCGCGCAGCCTTGCGGCCTCGACGTAATCCATCACCGCGATATCGACGGCGACGGCGCGCGACAGGCGGAATACGCGGGTGCTGTCCAGCACACCGATCACCAGGATCAGCACGGTCAGGTTCAGCGGCAGCACCGACAGCAGCACCAGCGCCACGATCAGCGCGGGAATGGCCATGACCAGATCGACGCCGCGCGACAGGAGCTGATCAATCCAGCCGCTGTTGACCGCCGCCAGAAACCCCAGGAACGTGCCCAGCGAGAAGGACAGCACCGAGGCCGCCAATGCCACGAAAATGGTGATCTGCGCACCGTAGATGAGCCGCGAGAGGATGTCGCGGCCGATGGTGTCGGTGCCCAGCCAATAGGTTGCGGACGGACCCTCCCAGACGCCGCCGGCGACGGCATCGACAGGGTAGGGGGCAAGCCATTGGGCAAAGATGGCGGTGAACAGGAATATCCCTGTCAGCACCAAACCGATGAGGGCATAAACGGGTATCTTCATTTCGGATGCCTCAGGCGCGGATTGGCGAGGATGCCGATGATGTCGGCCAGCATGTTCAGCCCGATATAGACGGCGGCAAAGATCAACCCGACCGCCTGCACCACCGGCAGGTCACGCTTGGTCACATGATCGACCAGGTATTGCCCCAGCGCGTTATAGCTGAACACCACTTCAACCACGACGACCCCCACCACCAGATAGGCCATGTTCAGCATCACGACCGCCACGATGGGCGCGATGGCATTGGGCAGGGCGTGGCGCCAGATCACCGTCATCGGCGACAGGCCCTTCAACTCGGCGGTCTCGATATAGGCCGATTCCATCACGCTCAGGATCGTGGCGCGCGTCATCCGCATCATATGGGCCAGCACCACGATCACCAGCACGACGATCGGCAGGGCGATGGCATGCAGCTTGGCCCAGAAGCCCATGCCGGGAAAGACCATGGCGACCGGCTGAAAGATCGGAATGACCTGCGTCAGCAGGAAGATGACGAAATAGGCGGCAACGAATTCGGGCAACGAAATCGTGGTCAATGTGACCGCCGAAATCACCTTGTCAGGCCAGCGCCCGACATAGCGCGCCGCGATCAGGCCAAGGATGATCGCCAGCGGCACCGCGATCACCGCCGCCGAACCCGCAAGGAACAGCGTGTTGCCCAGCCGCTGCTTGATCGAGGTGGCGATATCCGCGCCATTGGTCAGCGCGGTGCCCAGATCGCCGGTCAGGATGCCGCCAAGCCAGCCGAGATAACGCGTCAGCGGCGGTTCGTTCAGGCCCAGTTTCTCGCGCATGTTGGCCAGCGCGACCGGCGTCGCCTCCTGGCCCAGAATGGCCTGCGCGGTGTCACCCGGAAGCGCCTCGACTCCCAGAAAGATCACCATCGACACGGCAAGCAGGAGCATGAGGCCCAACGCAATGCGCTGGGCCACCAGTTTCAGGACAGGATGCATGACGAAGATATCAAGCCAGCCAGCAACGCGACAGCGCCCGACCGTTCATCATTTCCGCGTTCGGATCCTCGACCCAGCCGCCGACTTCGGTGCGCACGCCGTCAACGAAATCGTTGAACATCGGCAGGATCGCACCGCCCTCGTCGCGGACGATATAGGCCATTTCGCTATACATGCTCTTGCGCTTGGCCTCGTCCAGTTCGCCCCGCGCCGCGATCAGCAGCTCGTCAAAGCGGGCGTTGTAGAAGTTGGTGTCGTTCCAGTCGGCGGTGGACAGATAGGCGGTGGAATACATCTGGTCCTGCACCGGGCGGCCGTTCCAGTAGCTGGCGCAGAACGGCTGGACGTTCCAGACGTTGTCCCAGTAGCCGTCATCGGGCTCGACCTGGATCTTGAGCGGGATGCCCGCCGCATTGGCCGAGGCGGCAAACAGGTTGGCCGCATCCACCGCACCCGAGAAGGCACCCGGCGCTGTGCGCAGGATGATCGGGCTGCCGTCATGGCCGGATTTCTTGTAATACTCCGCCGCCGCCGCCGCGTCGTATTCCCGCTGCGGGATGGTGTCGTCAAACAGCGGATAGGCGGCGTTGATCGGAAAGTCGTTGCCGCGCGACCCGAGGCCACCCAGCACCTTGTCGACCATTTCCTGCCGGTTGATCGCCATCTTCAGCGCCATCCGCAGGTCGTTGTTGTCGAACGGCGCCGTGTCGCAATGCATGATGAACAGGAACTGCCCGCGCCCGGAAACCTGGCGGATTTCGATGTCGGGCGACCCGCGCAGCAGGTCGGCGATCTTGGGATCGACCCGGTTCATCATATGGATCTGGCCCGCCTGAAGTGCCGCGGTGCGGGCGGTATTGTCGTTGATCACCAGGATCTCGACCTGATCGGCATGGCCGACGGAGGAATCGAAGTAATTGGCGAATTTCGAGAAGACCACCCGAACGCCGGGATCGAAGCTTTCGAGTTTGTAAGGCCCGGCACCGATAGCCGCTGCCGGGGCGTCATAGCCGCCGCCCGGCTGGATCACCAGGTGATAGTCGGCCAGCATGTAGGGCAAATCGACGTTGCCGGCGGCCAGGGTCACGATCAGCTTGTCACCATCGGCGCGCATGTCCTCGATGCCCTGCACGATGCCCATGGCGCCCGATTGCGAATCCTTGTCGGTGTGGCGCCGGAAGGTGGCCATCACATCCTCGGCGGTCAGGGGCTGGCCGTTATGGAATTCGACGCCGGAGCGGATCTTGAAGGTCCATTCCTTTGAATCGGGTGTCGAGCTGAACTCTTCGGCGATGCGCCCGTCAAGGCTGCCGTCCGGGTTCACGTTGAACAGCGTTTCACCCCAGTTGGAGTTGGTGTTGTTCGGCGCCGGCGATGAGGCGAGTGCCGGATCAAGCGAGTCGGAGCTTTCGCCCCCCGAGATCCCGGCGCGCAGGATGCCGCCCTTTTTCGGCTCATCCGCCATCGCCACCTTGCCGAACAAGGCCCCGGCAAGGCCCGCCGACAGCCCCAGCGCCGTCGTGCGGCCAATGAAATCGCGCCGGGTCATCTGGCCCTTGCGCACGCCTTCGATCATGTTGTCGAGTTGTTGTTTCGGATCACTCATGTCTTTATCCCTGTGGTTGCTGCCTCCGGTCTCAGAGCCGGAGGGTCTTTTGTTGATCTTCGCGATAATAAACTCTGTTCCGGCTTGGAGGGCAACGGTTTTCCTGCTATCTGCCGGGTTAAAGATGCGCCGACGTCTCTGCGGGCTGGATCGGAATTGCGCGGCCGCTGGCATATTGTATTTTCCGGCGCGCCCGCTCGCTTTGTTCAGGATGCGTCAACCGGCATGCAGGATGCCGCGATATCGCCGATGAACTGCGCGTCGATCCTGACCACGGCGATCAGCAGGGCGGCCAGCGCCGGATAAAAATCATAGCGCGGGGACGCTTTTTGATTGGCTGCGTCAAATTGCGGCAGCCAGGTGAGCAGGGCATCTTGCAGGAACGAATGCTGGTCGCGTGCGGCGGCGGCGATATCGCCGGCCTGCGCCTGTTCCCGCGCAAGGCGCGCCATCACCGCGAGGTAGACCGCAAGATGATCTGCGGGCTCTCTGAATTCGTCCTGAATTGCCAATGAGGCATCGGCGAGAAAGCTTTGCATGCGCGCCTCGGCCGGGCCGTAAAGCCGCGCTTCGTCGGCACCGTAAACCGACGCGTAGGGCAGCGCGCCGGCCTTGGCGTCGAGCAGGAACATCTGCGCGAAATCCGCCGCCAGTTCCAGATGCGCGTGCTCCATTTCGCGCAAAGCCTCGATGCTGGCCTGAAGGCGCCGGACCTCGGTGCCCAGACCCAAGGCTGAAAATGCCTGAAACGGGGTGTCCTGCCCCGCCAGATAGGAGGCGAGGACGGGCTTGGGTATTTCGTTCGCATAAAGCGTCGAGAACCAGCCATAGACCACGGCGCGCTGCGCGCTGACCTCGGCCCATTCGCTGGTGCTCAGCGCTGCGGTATCGGTGTCAGGCATCGCTCTTGATCGGCTTGCCGTCCGGATCGACCTCCATCGGTCCGCCGAATGCCGTCACTGCCGGCGCTTCGCCGATGAATTTCTCCATCTCCACGATGCAGGTGTTGGCGCTGGGGCCCTGCGCCAGCCTGGAGGTGCCGATATCCAGCGTCAGCGTGTTGGGATCGCCGTAAGTGTCGAGCGCGCCGACCTCGGGACCGGTCGGGCCATACCAGGCGCCTTCCTCGATCCGCACGACGCCGGGCGGGAAATTGTCCGAGACATGCGCCCCGGCAAGAAGCTGCCCGCGATCGTTGAAGACCCGCACCAGATCGCCATGGGCAATACCACGCGCCGCGGCGTCCTGTGGGCTCATGTAGATCGGTTCGCGGCCCTGAATTGCATAGGTCTCTCGCAGGGGTTCGGACTCGCAGAGTTGCGAGTGCAGGCGCTTGTCCGGGTGAACCGATTGCAGCCAGAGCGGAAAGCGGTCCGATCCGGGGCCGCCATGCGAGCGTTCGGCCTTTTCCATCCAGATCGGGTGGCCCTTGCAATCATCATAGCCAAAGCTTTCGATCTTGCGGCTGAAGATCTCGATAAAGCCGGATGGCGTCCCCAGGGCGTTGACCTCGGGGTCATCGCGGAAACTGGCATGGCGCACCCAGGGCTTGCCTTCGGGGAACATGTGATAGCCTTTATTCCAGAAGTCGGAAAATGCGGGCATCGGCATCTCAGTGCGCACGTTCTCGGTCGCGCATTCGTTATAGAGAAATTCGATCCACTGCATCTCGTTCATTCCGCGCGTGTATTCCGCCTCGCGGTTGAAACGGCGGCAGAGCGCGCTGAAGATCTCGAAATCGGGGCGCGAATTATACATCGGGTCGATCAGCTTGTGCATCGCCAGGATGCCGCGGTTGCTGTAGGATCCGTAGGCGTCGATGTCGTTGCGCTCAAAGGGCGTGCAGGCCGGCAGGACGATGTCGGCAAAGCGGCAGGTCGCCGTCCAGTTGTAATCAATCGCCACCACCGTTTCGAGCGCACGATAGGCCTCTTTCATTCGGTTGCGATCCTGGTGGCGATGCCACTGGTTGTGACCGGTGAAGATGCCCATCTTGTAGGGCGGCAGCGTGACCTTGGCGCCGTTGAAATCAATCACTTTGCCCGGCTCGACCAGGGCGTCGATGGCGCGGGAGATCGGGATGACGTTACTGTAGCCCTGGTAATTGTCGTTGTCATGCTTGGGAAAGCGCCCCGGATCGAGGTTCAGCGGAAAGGAACCGGGCATCGCCGCGCCCGAAGACGACACACCCACCGAACTGTAGTGGTGCGAATAGCTGATGCCGCCACCGGGCAGGCCGATCTGACCCAAAAGCGCCGCAAGGATCGCGCCCATCCAGTAGGGTTGTTCGCCATGCTGTTGCCGCTGCACCGCCCAGCCGAAAACCAGTTGCGTGCGGTTGGCGGCCATCAGCCGCGCCAATTCGCGAATTTCCTCGGCCGGGACGCCGCAGATCCCTTCGGCCCATTCCGGCGTCTTTTCGACCATGTCTTCGGTCTCGCCCTCAAGATAGGGCAGGAACCGCTCGAACCCGAGCGCGTAGGTTTCAAGGAATTCCTTGTCGTAGAGGTCTTCCTTGACCAGCACATGCGCCATCGCCAGCATCAGCGGCACATCGGTCATCGGGTTGATGTATCGGTGTTCGCAGTCGAGGTAGTTCTGCGTCTTGCTGCGCACCGGATCGACGCAGATCGCGCGGATGTCGCCGCTGGCGATCTTGTCCTTCAACTGCTCGAAATAGGCATAGGATTCGTGGGTTTCCGTGTTCCAGCCCACCTGCAGGTTCTTGATCGGGTCATTGGCCCAGAACACCACCAGCTTGCTTTCCTCGAGGATGACATCCCAGGACGTGCCCTGCGAATAGACCTCGGTCGAGCCAAGGATATAGGGCAGGATGACCTGCCCCGCGCCGGTCGAGTAGTCACCGATGGTGCCGACACTGCGCCCGTGCATGCCGACCGCGCGCACCATGTGGTTGCCGCAGCTGTGCATCTGCCCGACCGAGCGCCAGCCGACACCGGCGGTATGCAGCGCCCAAGGGCCGTAATCCATTTGTATGCGCTCAAGCTCTTCGTAGAACAGGTCAAGCGCCTCGTCCCAGCCGACGCGCACGAACCGGTTGTCGCCGCGCTGCGATGTGTCGCTCTTGTGGCGGTTCTTGTACCAGTCCAGCCGAACCATCGGATAGCGCACACGCGACGTGCCGTAGATCAGCCCCGGAATCCCCTTGATCATCTCGGTCGGGTGCTTGTCGAACTCCAGCGGCTGCACCTCGACCACGCGGTCACCGACCACCTTGGCGCGGATCGCGCCGAAATGTGACCCGGAGATCTTCCAGGTCGTGATGTCGTCGGTCATCTCGCTGGTCGCGTTCTGGGCCTGTGCGGCGCGCGCGGTCAGCAGGCTGGGGCCGACCAGCGCGGCACCCGATATCGCTGCCATCGCCTTAAGAAAGTCTCGCCGGGGAAGGTCCATTGGGTTCATCCTTGTTAGGGTCGGGCTCGTTATGGTCGGGCCGATTGAATGACGCCCTTGGTCGGATCGTCGCCACCGGCTGTCGTGATAAAGTCGGACGAATGGGTCTGCAGATATTTGAGCACCATCTTGGCGGTGTCATCGTCCATGCTGGTAAAGCCCACCATGCCACCGAACTGCGCCGGCCAGCTGTTGGCGCTGAAATGCGCCACTTCCGGCTGGCGGTGGCAGGTGCTGCAATCCTGATTGTATCTGGCGCTTGCGATATCCCAGATCTCCTCGGGGGTGTCGACCAGACTCGCGGTCGGCATCCAGACCGTGGCCTTGACGTTCTGCCATTTCAGCCCTGTCGCGGGGTCTTCCTTGGTCTCGATCACGCTCACGAGATCCTTGTCGCGCGAAACCTTCTTGTTGAGGATGGCGCTGGTGATGTTCAGCCCGAAATTGCTGTACCACACCCGGCCGAACCCCTTGTTCTTGCGCCACAGATCCAGTTCCACCCGCTGGGCGTTGTCCTGGACTTCCAGCACCGTCACCTTGGCCGCCACCTCGATCGACCCGATCGGCTGGGTCAGCGCGGCGTCAGCGTAGATCGTGTGCGGCAGGACCGCGTAATATTCGCCATCCGCCTTGACCTTTTGCGCCGAGGCCGCCGAGACCAACGTGTCGAAGGCCGGGTTATGCGTGCCCTTCAGGTCCGGAAGGTGGTGGGCGATGCCCTTGTGACAGCTGATGCAGCTCTGGTCGCGTTCGGCGGCGGCGCGCATCGCCACCTGCGAGGTCGGGCGCATCAGGCTGATATCCATGTCCTTGTAATCATGGCAGGCGCGGCATTCGCGTGAATTGTTGGCCTCCATGCGTTCCCATTCGCGCCGCGCCAGAACAAGGCGGTGGTTCTCGAATTTCTCACGCGTGTGGATGGTGCCGATGATCTGCCCCCACACTTCGCGGCTGGCCTGCATCTTGCGCGCGATCTTGTCGGTGAATTCATGCGGCACATGGCAGTCCTGGCATTCGGCACGCACCCCTGAACGGTTGCTCCAATGCACCGTCTTTTGCAGCTCCGGCAGAAGATTGTCGCGCATGGTGTGGCAACTCAGGCAGAATTCCTCCTGATTTGTCATATCCATGGCCGTGTTGAAACCCTGCCATGACGCCGCGCCGGCGATGAAGCCGCCGGTCACCAATATGCCAAGGCCGATGCCCACTGACGGCTTGAAGAACAGGTCCCGGATTGCTCTGAGGGTTTTTCTTATCATGGTGTTCCACCCATAAGGCTCAGTGTCTCATTCATGCCGATTTCCTCTTGAGCCTCGTTGTGGAAACATCAGGTGGGCGGCCCCCAGAACCAGATCTGCATGAACCACACGATGAACCCATAAGCGGCGATCGCGCCAAACATGACAATCGGCAACAAGACGAAAGCCAACAACAGGAATGACCAGATTTCACCTCTGACAGAGCGGGTCCGTCCGGCGGCGCCGCCTGAGGTTTGACTTGTCACGACTTTGTTCATCTCGGACCTCGCTTCTACCGGCTGAGTGCGAATGGCATGAGGGTATGACCTGCAAGACCGATGCATCGCGTGACCAGCACCATTCCAATTTTAACGACACCGATGCAGAACGTCCACCGGCATAATGCCGCATTTTTCCGCCTTTTCAGCCTATGGTTGCGGGCCGTGGTATGTCCGAACAACTGGTCGCGATGCAATAATCCACTCGTCCGTCAGCAAGGTTTTCCGCTATAGGGGCCGCGACCGATGTCGAACCTGCGCTTGACTCCGGGGCGGGTGACGCGCGGTAATGGGGATGGGCCTTGTCAACGTCTGAGCGCCTGAAAGGGCCTGAAAGGGGATGTGATGACCGATCCTGCTCACTCCACCTTGACGTGCCCTTGGGGCGGGGCGCCGGGAACATTGATACGGGCAGCCCTGGCTGCCGTCTGCCTGGCCAGCCCGGTGGCCGCGCAGGAGCACAATGTTCGTGATCAGCCGAGATCGTTCGAGGTTTTCGACAGCGCCACGGGATATGCGACGTTTTCGCCCGAGCGTTTCGGCACGCTCGCCAGCCCGCGCGCTGACGAGCTTGGCTTCCTGCTGGTGTTGCGGATGTTTCGCAACGTCTGTCTGGGCCTTGAGCGTGGCGAGACACTCAACGCGGTCATGCCAGACGGCTTTGCCGCCTATCACAGTTCCACCTACCATTTCGGCCCGGACGCAACGCGGCGCGGAACTGCGAGCGTTTTGTCCCCGACCGGCGATATTGCGCAAGACGAAGACGGCGCCAATCCCGCGATCTGGCTTGAACCCGGTGCCGGTGGGATGATCTGCTCGGTCAAATGGCGGATCGCCGAAGAGATGAGCCCGGAAAGCCGGCAGGCCATCGCAGGTCTCCTCGCGCAATGGGTGCCATGGGAATTGGCGCTGGTGCGCGCCTCGCGCCCGCCGCTACAGGAGCAATCGGCGCTCAGAGATGCTATCGAGTGGGACCGGCCTTGCCGGGGGCGGTGGTGCCCGGCAACGGCATTTTACAACCTGTCCCGTGGCGATGTGAGCCTGCAGATGACACTGAACATCACTGATATCGAAGGTGTGCGCCCAAAATGAAAAACGCGCCCTTGGCTGCTCGGATAGCGCAAGGGATACCCAAACGGCCCCGCGCCGGTCAGTTGCGTGCAAGTCGGCCATGGGCCGGCGGCCAATGCGGCCGGGGCCACCACGACGGCGGGATTGACGCAAGCCGCGCAGTCTGCTGCGCTATGCACGAATGGCCGGCCCTCCCGCGGCGGCTGTCATCTGCGCGATCATGCGCGCGCCCGCAGAGGTGGCCCGGTTGCCGGTGGGGACCGGGCGTTGCCCCTGGGCCTCTGGAACACGAAGGAGTGGACAATTGGATGGAGCGAAGACCCCGGGTCAGGTGACCGAAGCACTGGCGCGGTTCGCCCTTGGCCGATCAATCCTGCCGGATGAGATGGCGGCGCGCGTCGCGCTGTCGCTGTTTGACTGGGTTGCCGTCGGGCAGGCCGGGCTGAGCGAGCCTGTCGCGCGTCTGGTGCGTGAAATGGCGCTGAGCGATGGCGGGGTGCCGGCCGCGTCAGTCATGGGTGGCGGCCATCTTCCGGCGCGCGCCGCGGCACTGGTCAACGGCACCGTCAGCCATGCGCTGGATTACGACGACACCCATTTTCTACATATCGGTCATCCCTCCGTCGCGGTGGCCCCGGCCGCATTGGCCGTTGGCGAGGCCGAATCCGCGAGCGGTGCGGAGTTTCTCGGTGCCTTGGCGATCGGATTGGAAACGGCCTGCCGGGTGGGCGATTGGCTTGGCCGGGATCATTACCGGGCGGGGTTCCATCAGACCGGGACTGCCGGCGCCTTCGGTGCTGCCGCTGCCGCCGGGCGCCTGATGGGGTTGGATGAATTGCAAATGCGCCATGCCTTCGGGCTGGTCGCGACACGGGCGGCGGGGCTCAAGAACCAGTTTGGAACGATGGGAAAACCGCTCAATGCCGGGTTTGCGGCTGAGGTCGGCGTGGTCTGCGCCGATCTGGCCAGGCGCGGGGCCATTTCAACGGGCGATGCGCTGGAAGGGTCTGCCGGGTTCGGCGCGACCCATGCCGGGATGGCCCGCAGCGAGGCGTTGGCAGGTCTTGGCCGCGACTGGGTGTTTCAGGACATCAACTGGAAGTTCCACGCCTGCTGTCACGGCACGCATGCGGCGCTGGAGGCGTTGATAAGGCTGCGCGATGCCCATGACCTTGATCCGCGCGGGATAGGGCGGATCCGTATCGCGACCCATCCGCTATGGTTGGACGTCTGCGACAAACCCGCGCCTGAAACCGGGCTCGAAGCGAAATTCAGCTATCGGTTCACCGCGGCGATGGCGCTGTTGCGCATTGATACCGGTGACCTGACCAGCTTTGATGACCGGTTGTGTCAGCGGCCCGATCTGCGGGCACTGGCGCAACGGGTCGAGGTGGTCGGCGACGCAAGCCTGTCGGACACGGCCGCGCATGTCGTGGTCGAAACCGCACAATCCGGCGATTTGCGAAATGGCTGCGATCTGACCGAACGACTGGCGCTGCCGGATGCTGAGCGACGCCTGCGAAAGAAAGCGGCGTCCCTGATCGGCGCAGACCGCACCGAGGCATTGTGGCAGCATGTCGGCGGCGTCGGCACCGCAAGGACCCTGGCGGCGCTGACCCAACATATCCGGGAACCGGCGGTGACGTCCTGACGATATCCTGACTGCCTACGGTATCGAAAGGGCTTTAATGGGCCTCGTCTGCGATGTTTTCCTCAAGGATCGCATCGCCCCAGGGGGTCATGATCTCGGTCGCGCCGCAGTTCTGGCCGTCGCGGCGCATCACGCCTGCCGGAACGCCGAACGCGTAGGGATGCACCGTGCGCCCGGCGGTCTTGAGCGTTGCCTGCGCGGTCAGCGCCTCAAGGATGTGCTGCGGCAGGGTTTCGTCGGCGACGATGGTGTCGGTGCCGCTGACATCGATGCGCGCGGTATGGATCGCCTGTTCAAGGTCCATGCCGAAATCGGTCATGAAGCTGATCAGGTTGGTGACCGCGGGCAGGATCTTGCGCCCGCCCGACGCACCGATGGCAAACATGCGCCCCTTCACGGCCCCCACGACCGGGCAGATATTCATCAGGCAGCGCTTGTCGGGGCCAAGCGAATTCGGCTTGCCCGGTTCGGGGTCGAACCACATGATGCCGTTGTTCATCAGCATGCCCGTCTGCGGTGACACCATGTGGCTGCCGAAAATCGACAGCAGGGTCTGGGTGACGTTCACCATGTTTCCGTGGCGATCCACGACCGAGAACGTGGTGGTGCAGGTCGGGGCCTTGTCGCTCTCGCCGGTGTCACCGGCATGTTCGAACCGGTGGCGATAGGCGGCGCTGACGCCTCGGTAAAGTGCGGCGTAGCTGTCGGCGGATGGTGCATCGCCGGGCGTGAACTCATGCTCCATCTGCTGAAGGCTTGCCACCAGCTCGGCCCCGGCGGAAAAGCCCGATGGCGCATGAATGACCGCGTCGCGGTAGCGGATCGTGCGCGGCGCACTGGCGGTGGCGCGGTAGGCGGCCAGATCCGCGAGCGAGAGGCAACCGCCCTTGGCCTGCACGTCCTGCGTGATCATGCGCGCGATATCGCCCTCATAGAAATCGCGCGCCCCCGCCTCAGCAAGGCGGGTCAATGTGCGGGCGTGAACCGATTGATCCAGCCGCGCATCCGAAAGCGCGGCCCACCCCGCGATATTGGGCCATTGACCATCAATCAGGAACAGATCGGCGGCGTCCTTGTCGCGCGCCAGTTCGCGGGTCGCCGACGCGATGAGAAGCGAGGCATACCAGTCAATCAGCATCCCCTCCTGCGCCAGCGCGATGGCCGGCTGCAACAGCGCGCTCCAGTCCCTGGTGCCATAAAGCCGATGCGCCAGTTCCATTCCCGCGACAGTGCCGGGCACGGCGACGGCGCTGGCACCATAGATGTTGCGATCCCCCTTTACCCGTGTCCAGGGAAACAGATCACCGGCCTCGCCATCCGGGTCCAGCGGATAGTCCGAAACCTTCAGCCCGCGTGGCGCACGCATCCCGAATTCGATCGTTTCGGCGCGCTCTTCTTTCGCGCGCCAAAGCGTCATCATGCCGCCGCCCATCGGCCCGGACATCCACGGCTCGACCACGCCGACCGCAAAGGAGGTGGCAATCGCCGCGTCAATCGCATCGCCGCCCCCGGCCAGAACCCGCGCGCCGACCTCGGCCGCCTTGCGGTGCTGCGAGGCGACGACACCGCCCTCGGTCCAGATCACCTCCTTGCGGACGCGCTGCGTGGTTGAGAAATTGCTCATGTCTTTACCTTTCCAATCTGGCGGCACGCCTGCGCCGCCTGGCCATACCCAGTTGCAGGGCGATCCCTGCAATGGCGGGGGCAAGTCCCGAAAGGACCAGCCCGGTCGCATATCCCTCGGTCACGGTGAACACGAGTTGAAACAAGAGCGGACACAGCACATAGCCGCTGAACAGAACGAATGTGCCTGCCGACGTGATTTCCCCAACCTGCCCCTCCGGCGCGGCTTCGGCAAGGCCGGTCAGGAATATCCCGTTCCAGGACACCACCGTAAGCCCGGCAAGAACCGACAGCAGCGCAACCCACAGGACCGAACTGCCGGGGCCGATCGTGGCCAGCAGCGTCATCATCGCCCCCGACGCCAGGCACAGCCCCGACAGCGCGCGGATCGGATCGCCCAGCCGGTCCGACAGCCATCCCATCGCGACCCGCCCGCCGATCCCGACGCCCTGAAGCAGCGCAAAGACCGCCCCCGCGGCAGCGACGGAATATCCCGCGTGATCCGACAGGAACACCGGGAAAAACCCCATGACCACCCCTTGCGACACCCCAAGCGCAAAGCCCGCCGCCGTGATCAGCCGCAACTGCCGCGAGGCCCACAGCAAGGCGAACATGCGCAGCGGCGCCAGCACCAGGGAATGCCACGGCAGCGCCGACCTGAGCATCGGCGCGTCATCCATGCTGCCCTTCCAGAACCCAAGTGCCGCCGCCGCCGCCAGCGACATCGCCGCCATCGTGGCAAGCGCGGCCATGACCCCGCCTGCCAGCAACGCCACCGCCGGCAACAACAGCCCGGCCACGAACCCGCCCAGCGGAACACCGGCCTGCTTGATGGAAAAGATCGTGGCGCGCCGTTTCATCGGCACCACGCGCATCAGCAGGTCACTGCCCGCAGGCGTCGACGGCCCATAGCCAAGGCCGATGACGAAGGCCGCCAGCAGCATCGCCTCCCAGCGGCCCAAGAAACACAGCAACACCGCCAGCCCGGCAACGGCGCATCCCAGTTGCAATTGCCGGATCGACGACAGGCGCCGCAACATTGTCGGCCCCCACAGGAAAAACACCATCGAGCCAAAGCTGGTGGCGGATGAAAACTGCCCCACCGCCTCGGGGGGCATGTTGCTGGCCTCGGTCAGGGGCATTCCGAAGAGGGGCAGCGCGCGCGTGCCCGCGGCCAGAACCGCCTGCACCAACGTCACGATCACGACAAGCGGCACCCACGGAACCGGGCCCGCGATGCCGCCGGGGTCACGCATTCAGGTCACCCACTGCATCCCGTCGATCTTGATATCCTGCCCGGTAACGAAACAGGGTTCGGACATGCAAAGAAAGGCCACCACCTGCGCCACATCGGCGGGCGTGCCGGTGCGCTCCAGCGCGATTCCCTTGACCAGTTCATCCTTGCGGGCGCGGATCATGACGTTTGAACGCTCGGTTTCGATCACGCCGGGGCAGACCGCGTTGACATGGATATGCGGCGCCAGTTCCTTGGCCAGCGCGCGCGTCATCCCCAGCAGCCCGGCCTTGGCCGTGGTATAGGCAAACCGCGAAATCGCGCTGGTCACGCCGCCCGTATAGGCGTTGAGCGAGGACATCATCACGATGCGCCCGCCTTGCCGCTTCAGCATCCCCGGCACAACGGCATGGGTCCAGTTGAAACTGCCCTTGAGGTTGATCTCGATGGTGCGGTCAAAGGATTGCTCGGTGATCTCGGTGATGCCGGTCGCGTTCGAGGCCCCGGTGCAAACACAGCTTTGACACTTCGCGAAATATCCCCGACACGGCGATGCCGACGATACTCTCGGCCGTTGCCTGTTGCGCGCACCTGGTCTTGCGGGATTGGACGCAAGCCCGATGAATGCTTGACGTTAGGGAAGGCGCGCGCGCGTGCGAGCGCACGGATGACGGGGCAGGGGGCGTCAGCGAACGGGCGCCAATCACTGTGCGCGGGCGCGCCGTCTTTCTGCGCGCGCATCATGCGCAGACGCCCGAATTGCCCGGTCAGGCCGCGCGAATCGCCCGGGGCTCGCGAATGCGCGCCCGGGTGCCGACGGTCTGTCGCATGGCGCGTTTGACGGCGACTGGTGCATTCAATTCAACGCAACAGGCTCTAGCGCTCGATCCGGTCGGTGGTGACCTCCTGGACAAAGTCGCGGTTGAGGGTGACACCGATGCCCGGCCCCGGCGGGACCGGCATCAGCCCGCCTTCGACCTCAAGGGGTTCGTTGACGATATCGGTGCGGAAATAGCGGCTGGCGCTGGAGGTGTCGCCCGGTTTGGTAAAGTTCGGCAAACTCGCCAGATGGATATTATGCGCGCGCCCGATGCCCGCTTCAAGCATCCCGCCGCACCAGACCGGCACGCCAAAGGCGGCGGCGATATCGTGGATGCGCAGCGCCTCGGCATAGCCGCCGACGCGGCCGACCTTGATGTTGATGACCCGCGCCGCATCGGTTTGCAGCGCCTTGCGCGCATCCGCGGGCGAGCGGATGCTTTCGTCCAGACAGATCGCCGTGCGCATCCGCGCCTGCAACGTGGCGTGGTCATGCAGATCGTCATAGGCCAGCGGCTGTTCGATATAATCCAGCCCCATTGCGTCCAGCCCGTGCATCACGTCCATGTCCGACAGGCTATAGGCGGTGTTGGCATCCACCGTCAGCGCGATGTCGGGCAGGGCGGCGCGCACGGCGGCGACCAGGTCCAGATCGTGACCCGGCTGGATCTTGAGCTTGATCCGGCGATAGCCCTGCTCGGCGTGATCCTGCGCCTTCTTCACGGTGGCGGCGATGTCGTCGATGCCCAGCGACACGCCCACCGGCACCGCCCGGCGCACGCCCCCCAGCAGCGTGGCCAGCGGCAGGCCCAGCGACTTGGCCCACAGATCGCGGAACGCCATTTCAAACATCGCCTTGGCCATCCAGTGCCCGCGCCACGGCGTCAGCACCTGTTCCAGCATCGCCGGATTGTCAAAGCCCTGGCCGATGATGGCGGGCAGCAGCACCTTGTCGGCGAAATCCATCGCTGCCGGGATCGTGTCGTCCAGATAGTCCGGCAGCGGGTCCATCACCCCTTCGCCATAGCCCTCGAGGTCGCCGCTGCGCAGGGTGAGCAGCGGGAAAACCTTGTGATGCATGGTCCCGGTCGAGGTGGTGAAGGAATGGATCAGGGGCAGGCGGATCAGGCGGATTTCGGCGCTGTCGATGAGTAGGGGGCGGGACATTGGAACCTCGGAAAAAATGGGCATGGGGTCAGCTTGCCGTGTTCGGCACGGTCAGGACCGAAGCCAGCAACCGGCGGGTGTAATCGGATTTCGGGGCGGCAAACAACTGATCGGTATCGGCCAGTTCGACGATCTGGCCCTCCTGCATCACGGCGACGCGATCGGCGATATATTCGACCACGGCCAGATCGTGGCTGATGAACAGATAGGTCAGGTCGAATTCGGCGCGCAGCTCCATCAGCAGGTTCAGCACCTGCGCCTGAACCGACACGTCCAGCGCCGAGGTCGGCTCATCGCAGATCACGATTTCCGGGCGCGAGATCAGCGCGCGCGCGATGGCGACCCGCTGGCGCTGTCCGCCCGACATCTGGCCGGGATAGGCGTTCAGCATCCGGGTCGGCATCCTGAGGATCTCGAGCAGGTCCTTCACCCGGCGCAGGCGTTCATCCGCACTGGTGCCACCGGCGATGACCAGCGGCATTTCGATCAACTGGCGCACGGTCTTGCGGGGGTTCAGCGACGAATAGGGGTCCTGAAACACCGGCTGCACCCGCCCGGCGAACACGCTGCGCGCAATCTCCGCGACCGGCACGCCGTCAAGACGCACCTCACCGGCGGTGGGCCGGTCCAGCCCCAGAAGGATGCGCGACAGGGTGGTCTTGCCGCTGCCGGATTCCCCCACCAGCGCCAGCACCTCGCCCCGGCGCAGATCGAGGCTGACCCCCTTGAGCGCCTCAAGCGTGCGGCGCGGCCCCAGCAGGCCACCGCCAAGGGAAAACACGCGGCGCACGTCCGAAATCTGCATCAACGGCGTGCTCATGGCCGGGCCTCCGTCACGGGATCCGCCGGGGTGTCTGCGGGCGCGTCGTCGCTGTCCCCGGACCATGTGATCGCGCCCAGCTTGTCCCGGCCCCAGCGCATTCCGGGGCGCGGCACCGCCGACAGCAGCGCGCGGGTATAGGGGTGTTCGGGGCGGGTCAGGATCTGGTCCACGCTGCCGGCTTCGACCGTGCGCCCGCCATACATCACCTGCACATTCTGCGAGATGCGCGCCACCACCCCGATATCGTGGCTGATAAAGATCAGGCCAAGCCCGCGTTCGGCCTGAAGATCGGCCAGCAGGTCAAGGATCTGCGCCTGCACGGTCACATCCAGCGCGGTGGTCGGCTCATCCGCAATCAGCAGATCCGGCTCGCAGATCAGGGCCATTGCGATCATCACGCGCTGGCGCAGCCCCCCCGATAGCTGATGGGGATAGACGCTCATCCGTTCGGCGGCGCGGGGGATGCCGGTGCGGTCCAGAAGGGCGACCGCGCGCTCGCGCGCCTCGCGCCGGGTGCCGCGATTGTGGCGCAGCCAGCCTTCGGTCATCTGTCGCCCGACAGTCAGCAGGGGGTTGAGCGCGGTCATCGGCTCCTGAAAGATCATCGCCATGCGGTTGCCGCGCAGATCGGCCATGCGCCGCTCGGACAGGCCCAGAAGGTCGGTGTCATCCAGCCGCATCTCATCCGCCGTCAGCTCGATGCGCGGGCTGAGCAGGCGCATCAGCGCCAGCGACGTGACCGATTTGCCGGAGCCGGATTCACCGACGATGCCCAGGCTTTGACCGCGCTCGACATGCAGGTTTACACCGCGCACCGCATGGACCGGGCCGGCGGGCGTGGGGATGGTGACATGCAGGTTGCGCACATTGACAAGGCTCATGCGCGTCCCTCCGGGGTCAGGATGTCACGCATGCCGTCTCCGATCAGGTTGATGCCCAGAACCAGGATGGCGATCGCCGCGCCGGGCAGCGCGATCAGGCGCGCATCGAAAAAGATCATACTCTTGCCCTCGGAGACCAGCAGGCCCCAGGACGGGGTCGGCGGCTGCACACCCAGGCCCAGAAACGACAGTGCGGATTCCAGCAGGATGGCATGGGCCATCTCCAGCGAGGCCACCACCACCAGCGGCCCGATCAGGTTCGGCAACAACTCGACCAGCAGGATGCGCGCGCCGGATGCGCCCATCGCCTGCGCGGCGATCACGAATTCCTGGTTGCGCAGCTGTATGGTGGCCGAGCGCGTGACCACGGCAAAGCGGTCCCACAGCAGCAGCCCCAGCACCAGCACCACGATCCACAGCTTGCCCCCGAACAGCGACACCACCGCCAGCGCCACAAGAACCACCGGCAACGCCAGGCGCACCGACACGAAGAAGGTCACGAAATTATCCACCCAGCCGCCGTAATAGCCCGCGATCATGCCCAGCGTGGTGCCGATCACGCCGGAACAGATGGCCGCCGTCAGCCCGATCAGCAGCGAAATCCGCGCGCCATAGATCAGCCGGGACAGATAATCGCGCCCCAACGCATCGGTGCCCAGGATATGCTCCCAACTGCCTTTTTCGGACCAGACCGGCAGGATCAGCCGCTTGCTCAGGTCCTGTGCGTAAGGGTCGTAAGGCGCGATCAGCGGCGCCGCCAGCGCGACGATCACCACCACCGCCAGGATCAGCGCGCCGATCAGCAGGCCGCGATGCCCGCGCGCGCGGATCGCGATCATGCGCCGCGGCGAGATGTCCTTGAGGATGTCTGTATGGCTCATGTGTTACCTCGTGCGGATGCGCGGATCGAGCCAGGCGTTGATCACGTCGGCCAGAAAGGTCAGCCAGACATAGATCATCGCATAGACCAGGATGATGGCCTGCACGGTCGGGAAATCGTCACGCGCGATGCTCTCCCAGGCCAGCAGGCCGATGCCGCGGATGCCGAACACGCTTTCGACCACGACCGACCCGCCAAGGATGAACCCGAATTCGACCGCACCGACGCTGATCACCGGCAGGATGGCGTTGCGGATTGCATGACCCAGCAGCACCTGACGCGGCAGCAGGCCCTTGGCGCGCGCGGTGCGCACATAATCCGATTGCAGCGCGTCGATCATCCCCGCCCGGCACAGGCGCAGCATCGACGGCGCGGCGTAATAGCCCAGCACCAGCGAGGGCAGCAGGAAATGCGCCCATGTGCTCGAGCCCGAAACCGGCAGCCAGCGCAGTTCGACCGCGAACAGCCAGATCAGCATCAGCCCCAACCAGAAACTGGGGATCGCCTGGCCCGTGGTGCCCATCATCAGCGCAAAGCGGTCGGCAAGGCTGTTCTGGCGCACGGCGGCCAGTATGCCCAGCGGGATCGACAGCACCAACGCGACGCAGATTGCCAGCCCTGCCAGCCTGAGGGTGGCGGGAAAACGCTCGGCCAGCAGCGACACGACTGATTGGCTGAAATAGATGCTGTCGCCGAAATCGCCGCGCAGCGCATCCATCACCCAACGCCCGTATTGCACCAATATCGGCTGATCGAGACCGAACCGGCGGCGGATCACCTCGAGATCGGCCTCGGTCGCGCCTTCGCCGGCGATTGCCGTGGCCGGATCGCCGGACAGAAAGATCAGCGCAAAGCTGATGGCCGAAACCACCAGCGCCACCAGAAGGGCGATCACCAGCCGTCTGAGAATGAACCTGAGCATCCGCCGCCCCCCTTGGCGTCAACGGGGCCGGATCCGGTCCGGCCCCGCTGGATCTTATTGCCAGCTTGTCTCGTAAAAGCGCGGCATCTCATCTGCCGATGGCTCGAAATCAAGCGCGGCGTTGAAGCTGTAGTTCTTGGTATAGCTGAACAGCGGCAGCCAATAGACCTGATCCGCGATGCGTTGCAGCGCCTCCTTGTAAAGCGCCTTGCGCTCTTCTGGATCGGCCGACAGATCCGCCTGACGGATCACCTGTTGCAGGCCTTCGTCCTGGGCCGGATCGTCAGGGCCGCCACCAAAGAAATAGCTGGTGATCGCCGACACGTCGGGAATCGAGGACGAGCCCCATGTCATGTTCGCGATCGGCGTCTTGCCGGCCTGAATGGCATCGCGCGCGGCGGCGTATTTCATCCAGCGCAGGTTGCCGGTGATCCCGACCTTGGCCAGGTCGCCCAGGATGGCCTCGGTCACTTCGCGGTCGCGATAGCCATAGACGTCCACGGTCAGCCCGTCGCCCAGCCCGGCATCGGCCAGCATCTGACGCGCCTTGTCGGGGTCATACTCATAGGCGGTCACATCGTCGGTGCAGCCGAATTGCGCCGGGTGGCAGGCCGAGTTGATCACTTCGCTGGCTTCGCCCATCAGATATTGCGCGATACGGGCGCGGTCGATGGAATGGGCCACGGCGCGGCGCACTTCGGGCTTGGTGAAGGCGTCGGTGCCGCTGGTGCCCTGGCTGTCAAAGGTCAGATAGCTGATGCGCATGGTCGGCGCGTTGATCGAGGTGATGTGGGGCGCCTGCGCGACCGCCTCGGCCTGATCGTTGCTGATGCCCCAGATCCAGTCGATCCCGCCGGTCATCAATTCGGCGATCTGGGTCGAGCTGTCGGTGATCGTGCGATAGGTCATGGTGTCCAGCTTGGGCTTGCCCTTGGGGCTGGCGTCGAAATAGGCGTCGTTGGCCTGCATCCTGACGGTATCGCCCGCCGCGAAATCCACCACCTTGAACGGGCCGGTGCCATTGGGCGCCACGGCGGCGAAACGCGGTTGCCCGTCGCTGCCGGTTTCGGCATTGGCGAAATGGCTGTCGGGCAGGATCGGCAGAACCAGCGCGAGGTAGGACAGAACCGCCGGGAACGGCTCGTTCATGTTCAGGCGCACGGTATTGCCGCCGATATGTTCGGCATTCTTGAGCCAGCGGATATCGCCGTAGTTCAGCACACCGTTGGCCTCATCGGCGATGAAGTTGAACGTATAGACCACATCTTCGGGGCCAAAGGCGGAGCCGTCATGGAACGTGACGCCTTCGCGCAGATCCAGTTCCAGCGTCGTCGGGTCGATCTGACGCCAGGCGGTGGCCAGAAGCGGCTTGAACTCACCGGCGACGGCGTCCCAATGAAGCAGCCCGTCATAGACATGCTGCGACAGCACGATCGCCTCGCGCGAGGTGTCGAAATAGGTATCGACCGCGGTGATTTCCTTTTCCCCGGACCAGATCAGGCTGTTGTCGTCGGGCCCGGCCAGCGCAGGCGCGGCCGCGACCAGCGCGGCAAGCGAAACCAGCGTCCGGAGTGAGCGGCGGTGTGTAAGAATCATGGAGACCTCCCAGGTTTCAGTTCAGTATTGTTGACAGCACATCAAATAATGATCTTTAGTATCTAAAGGTAAACTCATGACCGGGCCACCTGTCAAGTATTCGATTGCATCGCGCGCATTCGGGGCTGATCCTGCGGGAAAAATATTGGGGGGATAAATGAAACAGGCGACAAAAGGGGTGGTGCTGGCCAGCACACTGGAACGCGGGATGCGGATTCTGGCGCTGTTTGCCGAAAACCACACGCCGCTTGGCATCCGGGAGATCGCCGAGCGCGCCGGGCTTGAGAAAAGCGCCGCGCACCGGCTGGCCAGCACATTGCTGGCGATCGGCTATCTGGATCAGGACGACAAGACCCGCCATTATCGCCCGGGGCTGCGGATGCTGGACATGGCCTATGCCTTTCTGATGCAGGACGGGCTGCTGGAGCGCGCGGTGCCGCGCATCGTCGAGACCAGCCGCGCGTTGGGCGTGACGGTCAATCTGGGCGTGCTGGACGGGACCGAGATCGTCTACAAGGCGCGCATCCCCTCGACCAGCCTGTGCTATGACACCACGCTGATCGGCGCGCGCCGCCCGGCGGTGGTGACGGCCATCGGTCAGATCATCGCGGCGTTTTCCCCGCCTTGCGTGCTTGAATCGCTGCTGCAGCACGGGATGCCCGCCCCGGCGACGCCCTTTACCCATCAGGACCCCGAGATCGTGCGCGCGATGGTCGCGCAGGCGGCGCGGGATGGCTATGTCATCTCGAAACAGCAGATGATGCTGCAAGAGATCGTCGCCGCCGCGCCGGTGCTGGGGCCGAACCGGCGCGCCGTGGCCGCGATCAGCATGTCGGTCTACATGCCCGATTGGGACGAGGCGCGCATCAAGGCCGAACTGGTGCCCGAACTGACCAATGTCGCGCGCACCGTGTCCTCGTCCGGGGCGTCGCGCTGAGGCGATTGCCCGGGGCAGGCGGCGACAGCAGGCCGGACAATCGGCCGGGCGCTGCGCCAATGGCCCGGATTGCGCGCAAGATACCGCCTATCTGGACGTCGTGGGCGAAGCATCCACAACTTATTGTGGTTATCCACAACAAATGACTTTACAGGACGGCCTCTGTGCCTCACCATATCTGGTAGGGACAAGGGGAATAGCCCCTGTCCATAGAGCAGGCATCTAGCGTTTGAGGCACGGCAAGGGCCCGGCGCTATGGCAGGAACGAGGTGGCCCATGGCACTCTCCGAGCAGTATTATCAGGACGACATCCATCCGATCGACATCGTCGAAACCATCGCGGCGCATCACGATTGGGATTTTGACCGGATCGGCGACGATCAGATCGCAATGGCGGTGGTGGGCCAGTGGCGCACCTATTCGATCACGCTGGCGTGGTCGGGCCATGACGAAACGCTGCGTCTGATCTGCACCTTCGAGATGGAACCCCCCAAGGACAAGCTGGCGACGCTCTATCACACGCTGAACGAGGTCAACGACCAATGCTGGTCGGGCGCGTTCACCTATTGGGACGAGCAAAAGCTGATGGTCTATCGCTATGGTCTGGTGATGGCCGGCGGACAGGAGGTCAGCCCCGAGCAGATCGACACGCTGATCAATGCCGCGGTGAAGAACGCCGAGCGCTATTACCCCGCCTTTCAACTGGTCATCTGGGGGGATCGCTCCCCGCGCGAGGCGATGCAGGTCGCCATTGCAGAGGCTTACGGGCGCGCGTAACATCACCCCCCGCAAGCGGACGAAACGACAGCGGGAGCGGGGGATATCATGAATATGGATATGGTGGCTGAGGGCGGGTTGGTCCTGCTGGGCTGCGGCAAGATGGGCTCGGCCATGCTCGAAGGTTGGTTGGCGCGTGGGTTGCCGCCCAGATCGGTCTGGGTGATCGACCCGAACCCGTCGGACTGGCTGCGCGGCACCGGGGTGCAGATCAACGCGACGCCGCCCAAAGAGCCCGCAATCGTGCTGATCGCGGTCAAGCCGCAGATGATGGGCGAAGCATTGCCGACACTGGCCGCGATGGGCAATGGCGCGACGCTGTTCGTGTCGGTGGCCGCGGGAACGCCGATTTCCGCCTATGAGGCGGCGCTGGGCGCCCAAAGCCCGATCATCCGCGCGATGCCCAACACCCCCGCCGCTGTCGGGCGCGGCATCACCGCGATCATCGGCAACGATCACGCCACGGCGGCGCATCTGGATCTGGCCGAAGGGCTGCTGCGCGCGGTCGGGCAGGTCGTGCGCCTTGAGGGCGAGGAACAGATGGATGCGGTGACCGGCCTGTCCGGGTCCGGTCCGGCCTATGTGTTCCACATGATCGAATGTATGGCCCGCGCCGGTGAGGCGCAGGGGCTGGCGCCGAAACTGGCGATGCAACTGGCGCAGGCCACCGTGGCCGGGGCCGGTGCGCTGGCCGAGGCGGCGGATGAGACGCCGGCGCAATTGCGCGTCAACGTGACCAGCCCCAATGGCACCACGCAGGCGGGGCTCGAGGTGTTGATGGACGAGGCGCGCGGCCTGCCCGCGCTGATGAACAGGACCGTCGCCGCGGCGGCGGACAGATCGAGGGAGCTGGCCCGTGACGGATGAGATCACGTTCGACGATTTTCTGAAGGTGGATATCCGCGTCGGCCGGGTGATCCGCGCCGAACCTTTCCCGGAAGCGCGCAAACCCGCGATCAAGATGTGGATCGATTTCGGCCCCGAGATCGGCGAACGCAAGACCTCGGCGCAGATCACGGCGCATTACACGCCCGAAGCCCTGGTCGGCACGCAGGTGATGGGCGTGGTCAATTTTCCGCCCCGCCAGATCGGCCCGTTCATGTCCGAAGTGCTGGTTCTGGGCGTTGCCGATGCCGAAGGCGAGATCGTGCTGCTGCGCCCCGGCCACAGCGTGCCCGACGGCGGGAGGATGCATTGAAACGCGTATTCCTCACCCGCCCGCTGCCCGATGAGGTGATCGAAGCCGCAGAAGCCCGGTTCGAGGTCGAGGTGCGCCAGAAGACCGTTCCGATGAAACCGGCGGAAATGCGCGCCTCGCTGGCGCTTTATGACGGGGTGCTGGCGACGCTGGGGGATCTGTTCAGCGATCAGATCCTTGGCGAGGGCGACAGCCATCGCTGCAAGATACTGGCGAATTTCGGCGTCGGGTATAATCATATCGACATCGCTGCAGCACGCAGCGCCGGCATCGCGGTGACCAACACGCCCGGCGCCGTGACGGATGCGACGGCGGATATCGCGCTCATGCTGATGCTGATGTCGGCGCGCCGCGCCGGTGAGGGCGAAAGGATGCTGCGCCGCGACGAATGGGAGGGCTGGCACCCGACCCAGATGCTGGGCCTGCACATGAGCGGCAAGACCGTGGGCATCATCGGCATGGGGCGCATCGGACAGGCGGTGGCGCGGCGCTGTCACTTCGGTTTCGGAATGAAGGTGGTCTATGTCAATCGCTCGCCGAGGGAACTGGATTTCGACGCGCGGCGCATGGACGATATCGAGGCGCTGGCCGATGTCGCGGATTTCGTCGTCACCGCCGTGCCCGGCGGCGAGGACACGCGCCACATGATCGGCACCGCGCTGTTCAAGGCGATGCAGCCGCATGCGCATTTCATCAACATCTCGCGCGGCGATGTGGTCAAGGAAAGCGCGCTGATCGCTGCCTTGCAGGGCGGGCGGATCGCGGGGGCGGGGCTGGATGTGTATGAGCACGAACCCAAGGTGCCCGACGCGCTGAAGGCGATGGAGAATGTCACGCTGCTGCCGCATCTGGGCACCGCCGCGCATGAGGTGCGCGTGGCGATGGGGCTGCTCGCGGTGGACAATCTCAGCGCGTTTTTCGCCGGCGATACCCCGCCCAACCTGGTCAACTAGGGCGTTTCGCGGCGCATTCGGCCTGTGACGCGGGGTCAGGGCTTGACCTTGGGGCAAGGGCGGGGTCGTCTGGACCCTGTCCAGTCGGAGCACGCAGATGATCACACCCGCCATCACCGGAACGGGCGTCTTTACGCCCCCTGATATCATCACCAATGACGAGCTGGTGGCGGCCTTCAACGCCTACGCCGCCGCGTTCAACCAGCGCAACGCCGACGCCATCGCCCAGGGCCAGGTCGAGGCCAAGGCGCCGTCCAGCACGGAATTCATCGTCAACGCCTCGGGCATTCATCAGCGTCACGTCATGGACAAGACCGGCATTCTGGACCCCGAGGTGATGCACCCGCTCTTGCGTCAGCGCAGCGACGATGAGCCGGGGATCATGGCGGAAATGGCGCTTGAGGCGTGCCGCGCGGCCCTTGCACAGGCGGGGCGCAAGGCGGGCGAGGTCGATCTGGTGATCTGCGCCGCCTCCAATCACGAGCGCGCCTATCCCGCCATCGCGGTCGAGATCCAGCAGCTTCTGGGCGCGGGCGGCTTTGCGTTCGACATGAATGTCGCCTGTTCCTCGGCCACGTTCGGGATACAGGCGGCGGCGGACATGATCCGCGCGGGGTCGGTGCGCTGTGCGCTGGTGGTCAATCCCGAAATCTGTTCGGGCCATCTGGAATGGCGCGACCGCGATTGCCATTTCATCTTTGGCGATGTCTGCACTGCCACCGTGCTGGAACCGGCCGGGCAGGCCGCGCCGGGGCATTTCCGCATCCTCAGCACCCGCTGTGCGACGCAGTTTTCCAACAACATCCGCAACAATAACGGCTTTTTGCGGCGCAACAGGCCCGACGGCATGGCCGACCGGCGTGACATGCAGTTCATGCAGGAAGGGCGCAAGGTGTTCAAGGAGGTGCTGCCGATGGTGTCGGCGCATATCCTGGGGCATCTGGCCGAAGAGGGCATCGCGCCCGAGGATCTGAAACGGCTGTGGCTGCATCAGGCGAACAAGGCGATGAATGATTTCATCGGGCGCAAGGTGCTGGGCCGGGTGCCCCGCCCGGATGAACAGCCCAATATCCTTCAGGATTACGCCAACACGTCCTCGGCCGGGTCGATCATCGCATTTTCGCATCACTCGGACGATCTGCAGGCCGGCGATATCGGTCTGATCTGTTCGTTCGGCGCGGGCTATTCCGTTGGCTCGGTCCTGCTCAGGCGGGGCTGAGGGCGTGGCGAGGTGCGGGCTGCGCGCTTCGTCGGATTTCGGGTCAGATTTCGGGCGCGCCGGGCTTGGGGATCAGCCCCTTTTCGCGCACCTTGTCGCGGTCTTTGGCGTCCGGGTGCCATTCGGGATCGCGCCGCTTGATCCGCCGCGAGATCCTGTGCCCCATCGGCCAGGCCATCGCCGCGCCCAGCACACAGGCCAGCGCAATCGCCCAGAGCGAATAATACCCAAGCGCGAAGGCGGTCACCACCAGCGCACCGGCAATCGAGATGCCGCTGATCGCGGCCAGAAAGATGCCAAGGCGGTCCATGATGTTTCCTCCAGTGTCTGTCTGCCCAACGCCGGGCCCGCGCGAAAGTTCCCGCACCCTGCGCAAGGTGCCTGTGGTCGCAAAAAAAATTGCCTTGGGCAGAACATTCCGGGATAAGACGCAAATCAATTTGGTGTATATGCGCGCATTACCACGCCAGTGGTCTTGGTAGGAAAGTGAATGTCGGTCGTCAGCAATTATCTCAAGAAACACACGGAAGCCCTGGTCAAGGATGTCGGGATCGAACCCGCCTGCAAGCTGACCGGAAAATCCAAGGCCACGCTGGGGCGGTATTATTCGGACCATGGCGAACATGCCGACCGCTTCATGCCCATCGATGCCGTTGCCGCGCTGGAAGAGGCGGCCAGCTATCCCCATGTCACCGCCGCCCTGGCCGAATTGAAGGGCATCAGCCTGTCCTTTGACGAACGCCGCCGCAATACCCGCGAAAAGGGCGGCATCAACAGCGACGTGATCGCCCTCAGCCAGCGTTTTGCGATGCTGATGGCCGAGTATCAGCAATCCATAGATGACGGCGTGATCACCGCCAACGAGGCCAAGCGCCTGCTGCGCGAAACCATGCATTTGCAGCAGGTTCTGATCGACATGAAACTGCATCTCGAGGGCCCCGGCACCGGCTGACGCGCCCTCACGGGCTGGGTTGTTCCAGGGCCGTGCCGTTGCAGGTTTCCGCGCGGGATGCGGGGGCCGGCGACTGACAGCTATGTGGATCGAGCGCCCATTTGGGTTTCAGTTTGAAATCCATCAACCACAATTAGCCATGTTATTCCTGCGCAGAAATTTTTCGATTTTCCGAATGAAATCTTCCGGGGCGCGCGTCGACCCCGACTCGGTCACGATGTCTTTCCATGTTGAACGGCTCAATCTGGAAATATCCACCAATGTAACCAATCTCTTTGCCTCGCGCACTTCCTTGAGATGCAAAAGCAGGGGCAGGTCGTAATCCATCAGTTTCGCGAGAAACAGCGTCAGCCGGAATTGATGCAGCTCACGCCTCGGTATGTTCGAACCATGACCGAGGTTCTTCCAGAAATCTTCCGTTGTCCCCTCAGTGGAAAGCCAGCGCGCAAGCAATTCCTTTTGCTTGGCAATCAAAGGAAGCGAAATATTGAACAGGCCGCTCAGGGAATGGTCGGTCTTGATTTCGGATTTGGCGGCTCGACCGACGCGGCCGGTGGTTCCTCGCATGAAATCGGTCAGAAGCGCCACCTGCATTTGGCTCAAGTCGGGCTCCCTGCACCGGATCACATGCCCATTGCGTTGTCCTGCACCATCCCGCCCGCCAGCGCCGCCTGGCGCCTGGGAAATCACAAAGGATCTATCCTGCAGCCCAAGTTCGGCCTGCGCAATCGTTGCAGTTGAGGCCACGGTGCCCATGAGTAGAGCGATAACTCTTGAAAAAACCGCCGCCTTGATCAGCTTTTTCATTCGACGACTCCACGTCAATTCGAACAAATCAACTGCTCTGATATTACCACGGAACGACCATATTTAACAGTCAGTGCCCAGATCCGCTCCTTCGCTCAAGGGCGGTG
Source organism: uncultured Roseovarius sp. (assembly GCA_934501475.1). Lineage (GTDB taxonomy): Bacteria > Pseudomonadota > Alphaproteobacteria > Rhodobacterales > Rhodobacteraceae > Roseovarius. The sequence goes on from CAKSUL010000004.1 coordinate 41,341, forward strand.
ATGGACCATGGCTGAAACGATGGTCGGTCCCGAGCCCCAGGCGGAGCCGCCCAACTGACAGCGCCAGCCAAAGGGCGTGATCAGCGACCCATCCGGCAAGCGCCCGCCACCTGATCCGCGCGCCCTCAGCGCAGCGGCGTCTGGCGGCGCAGCGCCGTGGGGGCCTGACCGTATCGCAGGCGCATCGCGCGGGTCAGGGCCGCAGGGGAATCATAGCCGCATCTGACCGCGATTTCGGCAATTCCCAGGCGGGTGCTGTCCAGCAGTTTGCGCGCCTCGGACAGGCGCAGGTGGCGATAGACCGTGCCCGGCGGCGCCCCCAATGCGCTGCGGAATCGCCGGTCCAGCGTGCGCGGCTGACATGACAGCGCCCGCGCCAGCGCCGGCAGGCGCAGGGGGCGCTCGACATGGGCGCGCATCAGCACCACCGCGCGGCGCACCAACGGATCGCCCGAGGCGCGCATGTCATCCTCACCGGACGTCACCGGCGGGTCGCGATGCATGAACTGATCCTCGATGTCCATGCGGGTGGCGGCGCCCAGATGATCGCTGATCAGGGACAGGGTCAGATCCAGCGCCGACATCGCCCCGGCGCATGTGACCATCGGGCCGTCGCGCAGATCGCGGGCGCGCTCGACCTCGACATCGAGAAACCTCTCGGCAAAACTGTCGCTCAGATCCCAGTGGATGGTGGCGCGCCGCCCGCTCAGCAATCCGGCCGCCGCCATTAGCCATGGCCCCGCATCCAGCCCGACCACGGTGTCGGCCTTGGCTGCCGCGCGGCGCAGGGCGTGGCGCATGGCGCTGGTGTCGTGGCGGATGTGATCGAAACTGGCATGCACGAACAGGTAATCGACCCGCCCGATATCGGCCAGCGCGGCATGGGGCATCACCTGAATCCCGCTTGAGGACCGCACCGGCGCGCCGTCCATCGTCAGGATGGACCAGTCAAAGATATGGCCATGCGTCACCCCATTGGCCGCGCGCAGCGGTTCAAGACAGTTCGACAGGCACAGGTTGGAAAACTGATCAAAGATCAGAAAGGCGATGCTGGCCGTGCGCTCGGGTGATTTTGTCCATTTCTGCATGATCATTGTCCATTAGCGCAAATACCTGCGGGATGCCAGCGTTAGGGTCTGGCCAGATCAATGACCCTCTCAGAAGGACAGGAAAATGCCGCTCAGTATGAATCGCGAGGTCTTTATCACCTGCGCCGTGACCGGTTCGGGTGCAACGCAGGACCGCAGCCCGCATGTGCCGCGCAGCCCCCAGCAGATTGCCGACAGCGCGCTCAAGGCCGCCGAGGCCGGCGCCGCCGTGGTGCATTGCCATGTGCGCGACCCCGAAACCGGTGCGCCCTCGCGCGATCTGAAACTCTATCGTGAGCTGACCGACATCATCCGCGCCTCCAACACCGATGTGGTGCTGAACCTGACCGCCGGGATGGGCGGCGACATGGTGTTCGGCGGCGTCGAATCGCCGCTGCCCGTCGTCAAGGGCACCGACATGGTCGGCGCGACCGAACGCATGGCCCATATCGCGGAATGCCTGCCCGAGATCTGCACGCTGGATTGCGGCACGATGAACTTTGCCGAAGCCGATTACGTCATGACCAACACCCCCGGCATGCTGACCGCCATGGGCGGCATGATGACCGAACTGGGCGTCAAGCCCGAGATCGAGGCGTTCGACACCGGCCATCTGTGGTATGCCAAGCAACTGGTCAAGGACGGCGTGCTGGCGCCCGACGCGCTGGTGCAGCTGTGCATGGGGGTGCCATGGGGCGCGCCCAATGACCTCAACACCTTCATGGCGATGGTCAACAACATCCCCGACACCTGGAACTGGTCCGCGTTCAGCCTTGGGCGCGATCAGATGGCCTATGTCGCCGCGTCGGTTCTGGCGGGGGGCAATGTGCGCGTCGGGCTCGAGGACAACCTGATGCTGGATCGCGGCGTTCTGGCCGAGAACTGGCAACTGGTCGCACGCGCGGTCGAGATCATCGAGCGTCTGGGCGCCAAGGTCATCGGCCCGCAGGATGTGCGCGACCGCCTGGGCCTGACCAAGCGGGCGCCCCGGTAATGGACGCGTCGCGGGTCCTGATCACCGGCGGGGCCTCCGGCATCGGTCTGGGGCTGGCGCGCCGCTTTGCCGAACGCGGGGATCGCGTGGCGATCTGCGACGCCGACGCCAAGGCGGTGGCGCGCGTGCCCGGGATGATCCCCGGCGCCATCGCCATGACCGCCGATGTCACCGACGCGGCGCAGATGGAGGCCTTCCTGTCCCATGTCGAGAATGAATGGGGCGGCGTCGATGTGGTCTGCGCCAATGCTGGCACCGGCGGCCCTGCCGGGCTGATCGAGGATCTGGACTATGACGCGTGGCAATCCTGCATCGCGGTCAACCTGCATGGCGCGTTCCTGACCTGCCGCTGGGCGGCGCGGGTCATGCGCGCGCAGCGCAGCGGGTCGATCATCATCACCTCATCGACGGCGGGGCAGTGGGGCTATCCCTACCGCTCGCCCTATGCGGCGGCGAAATGGGCGCTGGTCGGGCTGACCAAGACCCTCGCGATGGAACTGGGACCGGTCGGCGTGCGCGTCAACGCGATCTGCCCCGGCGCGGTCGAGGGCGCGCGCATGGATCGCGTCGTGGCGATGGAAGCCAAGGCCAGCGGCCGCCCCGAGGAGGACGTGCGGGCGCAATATGTCAAGGGCGTCAGCATGCGCACATGGGTGACGGTGGACGATCTGGCCGATACGGTGCTGTTTCTCGCCTCGCCCGCAGCCAGCAAGATGTCGGGCCAGATCATCGCGATTGACGGGCACACGGAAACCAACGCGCCCTGAGACGCACCCGCACGGGCACGCACGGGGCACATGCGGGCACGCTGTCGCACCGGCACATGGACGGATTGAACGATACGGCGGCTCTCGCGTATGAGGCCGCCATGATACCCATCACGCGGGCACGCACGGGCGGCCTCGAACAAGCGGAAACGAGACAATGGAACACAGATCAGCAGCGATCATCGGCGGCGGCATCATCGGCGGCGGTTGGGCCGCGCGCTTCATCCTCAACGGTTGGGATGTGCGGGTCTACGACCCCGACCCCGAGGCCGAGCGCAAGACCGGCGCGGTCATGGATGCCGCGCGCCGCGCACTGCCGATGCTGGTGGATGCGCCAATGCCCACCGAAGGCACGCTGACCTTCTGCGCGACGCTGGAAGAGGCGGCCACCGATGCCGCCCTGATCGTCGAGGCGGTGCCCGAACGTGTCGAGATCAAGCACAAGGTCTATGCCCAGATCGAGACGGTCAACACCACCGGCATCATCGCCTCGTCCACCTCGGGGATCATGCCCTCGGATCTGCAATCCCAGATGGCCCATCCCGGCCGTCTGATCGTGGCGCACCCGTTCAACCCGGTCTACCTGTTGCCGCTGGTCGAACTGGTCGCTGGCCGTCAGACCGACCCCGCCCATATCGAGGCCGCACGCGAAATCTATGCCGGGCTTGGCATGTATCCGCTGCATTGCCGCGTCGAGATCGAGGGATTCCTGTCGGACCGCCTGCAAGAGGCGCTGTGGCGCGAGGCGCTGTGGCTGCTGCATGACGACGTTGCCACTGCGGATGAGATCGACGCCGCCATCGCCTATGGCCCCGGCCTGCGCTGGGCGCAGATGGGCACGATGCAGACCTTCCACCTTGCCGGTGGCGAGGGCGGAATGCGCGCCATGCTGGCCATGTTCGGGCCCTGCCTCAAATGGCCCTGGACCAAGCTGACCGATGTGCCCGACCTCACCGATGATTTCGTCAACAAGGTCGGCGATCAATGCGACCGCCAGGCGGGCGATCTGGGGCCGCGTGATCTGGAACGCATCCGCGACGACAACCTGATCGGCATCATCCGCTCGCTCAAGCACGGCAATTGGGGCGCCGGGGCGGTTGCACGCCGGCACGAGGCCGCGCTGCGCCCCGAATTGGGTGACACCGTGCCGCTGGTCAGTGTGCGCCAGGTGATCCCGGTCGACTGGACCGATTACAACGGCCACATGAACGAGGGCCGCTATGGCCAGCTGTTCAGCGACGCCGCCGATGCGGTCATGGCGCATGTCGGCGCGGACGCCGCCTATATCGCCGCGGGCAACAGCTATTTCACCGCCGAGAACGTGATCAAGTTCCTCGGCGAAACCCATGCCGGCGACGCGATCGAGGTCCATTCCCGCGTCACGCAGGGCGAAGGCAAGAAGCTGCGCCTGTTTCACGAACTCAAGCGCGCCGATGACGCCACGGTGCTGTGCAGCTGCGATCAGTTCCTGCTGCATGTGAACCTGGAAACCCGCCGCTCCTGCGATCCGCTGCCCGCCGTGCGCGCCGCTGTCGAGGCGCTGGCCGCCGCCCACAAGGAGATATGAGATGAATTTCGGACTGACCGACGAACAGGAGATGATCGTCTCGACGGTGCGCAGCTTTGTCGAGAATGAGATCTACCCCCACGAGGCCGAGGTCGAACGCACCGGCGAAGTGCCCGCCGCCGTGGCCGAACGGATCAAGCAGAAAACCATCGACCTTGGCTTTTATGCCTGCAACTTCCCCGAAGAGGTGGGCGGCGCGGGTCTCAGCCATGTCGAATTCGCGCTGGTCGAACGGGAATTGGGGCGTGGCTCGATGGCGCTGAACCACTTCTTCGGACGCCCGCAGAACATCCTGATGGCCTGCCAGGGCGAACAGCGCGAACGCTACCTGTTTCCCGCCGTGCGCGGTGAGCGGATGGATGCGCTGGCCATGACCGAACCGGGGGCCGGGTCGGATGTGCGCGGCATGAAATGCAATGCGCGCCGCGATGGCGGTGACTGGGTGCTGAACGGGACCAAGCATTTCATCTCGGGCGCGGATCACGCCGATTTCATCATCGTCTTCGTCGCCACCGGCGAGGACGACACCCCCAAGGGCCCGAAAAAGCGGATCACGACCTTCCTCGTGGATCGCGGCACACCCGGCTTCACGATCCGGGACGGCTACAAATCGGTCAGCCACCGGGGCTACAAGAACATGATCCTCGAATTCGACAATTGCCGCCTGCCGGACGCACAGGTCCTTGGCGAGGTCGACGGCGGGTTCGCGGTGATGAACGAATGGCTCTATGCCACGCGCATCACCGTCGCGACGATGAGCGTTGGGCGCGCGCGCCGCTGCTTTGATATGGCGCTCAACTATGCGGCGGAACGCGAACAGTTCGGCCAGCCGATCGGAAAATACCAGGGCATCAGCTTTCAGATCGCCGACATGATCACCGAGATCGACGCCGCCGACTGGCTGACCCTCGCCTCGGCCTGGCGGCTGGACCAGGGCCTGCCGGCCAACCGCGAAATCGCCTCGGCCAAGCTCTACGCCACCGAGATGCTGGCGCGCGTCACCGATGCGACGCTCCAGATCTATGGCGGCATGGGCCTGATGGACGATTTCCCGATCGAACGCTTCTGGCGCGATGCGCGGGTCGAGCGGATCTGGGACGGAACCTCCGAAATCCAGCGCCACATCATCAGCCGCGATCTGTTGCGCCCGCTTGGCGCATGAGCGCAGCTGCGCTGCGCAAGAGAATAATGCCTCCGGCGGGGATATTTGAAGCAAGAAGAAAAGGGGCGCCAATCTGGCACCCCTTCCGAAAAGGAAAACCCTCTTCTCCTTGCACGGTCATCGGCGTCCCCGCCTGTACCGTTCATCCAGAGTGACATGACATGATTAACAAATCCTTGCTTCTTCTTGCTGAAAATATCCCCGCCGGAGGCCCTGAATCTCTTTTGGTGGAGGGCCGGACATGACGCGCGACCTGTCTCGTCTGTTGCGACCGAAATCGATCGCGGTCGTGGGCGGTGGCGTCTGGTGTGCCTCGGTGATCCAGCAATGCCAGCGCATGGGATTTTCCGGGGATATCTGGCCGGTTCACCCCAGGCGGGCGGAGGTGGCGGGGCTGGCGGCGGTGGCTTCGGTCGATGACCTGCCGGGTGTGCCGGATGCGGTGTTCATCGGCGTGAACCGCGAGGCCACGATCGACGTCTGCGCCCGGCTCAGCGCCATGGGTGCGGGTGGCGCGGTGTGTTTTGCCAGCGGATTTCGCGAGGCGCAGGCCGAAACCGGCGACGGGGTGCAGTTGCAGGACCGGTTGCTGGAGGCCGCCGGTGCGATGCCGGTGATCGGGCCCAATTGCTATGGGTTCATCAACTATCTGGATGGCGCCTTGCTGTGGCCGGATCAGCACGGCGGATTGCGCACCGACAGGGGTGTGGCGCTGATCACGCAAAGTTCCAACATCGCGATCAACCTGACCATGCAGCAGCGCGGCCTGCCGCTGGCCTATGTGGTCACCGCCGGCAATCAGGCGCAGACCGGGCTGGCCGAGATCGGGCGTGCCCTGCTGGAGGATCCGCGTGTCACGGCCCTGGGGATGCATGTCGAGGGCATAGGCGATCTGCGCGGCTTTGAGGCGCTGGCGGCGGATGCGCGCCGTCTGGGCAAGCCGATTGTCGCGCTGAAGGCCGGGAAATCCGAACAGGCGCGCGCCGCCACGGTATCGCACACGGCGTCGCTTGCGGGCAGTGACGCGGGCGCACGCGCGCTGCTGGCGCGGCTGGGCATCGCGCAGGTGGACAGCCTGACGGTGATGCTGGAGACGCTCAAGCTGCTGCATCTGGTGGGGCCGCTGTCGTCGAACCGGATCGTGTCGATGTCCTGTTCGGGCGGCGAGGCCAGCCTGATGGCGGATGCGGCGGTAGGGCGTGACATTGTTTATCCAGCGCTCAGTGCCGCGCAGAAAACCGGCCTTCGCGCCGCGCTCGGGCCGATGGTGGCGCTGGCCAACCCATTGGATTACCACACCTTCATCTGGGATGATGTCCCCGCGATGACCGCGACATTCACCGCGGCACTGACGGGCGATCTGCCCGGCGATCTGGCCCTTGGGTGTCTGGTGGCCGATTTCCCGCGCACCGACAGGTGCAGCGATGCGGCATGGGATTGCACGATCGCCGCCGGCGCCGCCGCGAGCCAGGCCTCGGGCACGCCGCTGGCCCTGTTGGCCACGATACCCGAGAACCTGTCCGAAGCGACCGCCGCGCGCATCGTCGAGGCCGGGTTGATCCCCTTGCAGGGCATCGATGACGCGCTGAAGGCGATCGCGGCGGCGGCGTGGCTGGCGCGCGCGCGCGAGCTGCCCGCTCCAGTGCTGTTGCCGGGCGAGGCCGCCGAGCCGGGCACCACGCGGGTGCTGAGCGAAGCCGACAGCAAGGCGGCGCTGGCCCATCATGGCCTGCGGGTGCCTGTGCGCGTGCGCGTCTCGGGCATGGACGGGCTGGCCGAGGCGGCGCAAAAGGTGGGTCTGCCGCTGGTCCTGAAGGGCGAAGGCTTTGCCCACAAGACCGAGGCCGGCGCCGTCGCCGTCGGGCTGGGCCGTGTCGAGGACGTGATCGCCGCCGCCACGCGGATGCAGGCCCCGGCCTATCTGGTCGAGGAGATGATCGCCGGCGGCGTTGCCGAGGTGTTGATCGGGGTGTTGCGCGATCCCGCGCATGGCTATGTTCTGACCCTTGCGGCGGGGGGTATACTGACCGAGATCCTCAGAGACACGGCAACCCTGCTGGTGCCCGCCAGCGCCGAGGAGGTAGACGCGGCCCTTGGCGGATTGCGCATCGCGCCCTTGCTGGACGGGTATCGCGGTGCGCCGGGGGCAAACCGCGCGGCGATCGTGCAGGCGGTGATGGCGGTGCAGGACTATGTGACCGCCCATGCCGGAGCCTTGGAGGAGGTGGAAATAAACCCGCTGATCTGCACCCCCGACAGGGCGGTCGCAGTGGACGCATTGATCAGAATTGGAGAGGTGAAATGACAGACAACCCTATCAGGACCGAGCGGCGCGGCCATGTTCTCGAGGTCACGCTGGACCGGCCCAAGGCCAACGCCATTGACCTGAAGACCAGCCGGATCATGGGCGAGGTGTTCCGCGATTTCCGCGATGATCCGGATCTGCGCGTGGCCATCATCACCGGGGCGGGCGAAAAATTCTTTTGCCCCGGCTGGGATCTGAAGGCCGCCGCCGATGGCGATGCGGTTGACGGGGATTACGGCGTCGGCGGGTTTGGCGGCATTCAGGAACTGCGCGACCTCAACAAGCCGATCATCGCCGCCGTCAACGGCATCTGCTGTGGGGGCGGTCTGGAACTGGCGCTTGGGGCGGATATCATTCTGGCCGCCGATCACGCCAGCTTTGCCCTGCCTGAAATCCGCTCGGGCACGGTGGCGGACGCGGCCAGCGTGAAACTGCCCAAGCGTATTCCCTATCACATCGCCATGGAAATGCTGCTGACCGGGCGCTGGATCGACGCCGAAGAGGCGGCCCGCTGGGGCATGATCAACCGCATCATACCGGCGGCCGACCTGATGCAGGAGGCGCGCGCGCTGGCCGATCACCTGGCTTCGGGGCCGCCGCTGGTCTATGCGGCGATCAAGGAAATCGTGCGCGATGCCGAGGGCCGCACCTTTCAGGACACGATGAACAAGATCACCCGCCGCCAGTATCCATCGGTCGATGTGCTCTATTCCTCCGAGGATCAGCTTGAGGGCGCGCGCGCCTTTGCGGAAAAGCGCGATCCGGTCTGGAAGGGGCGCTGAGCGCGCGATTTCACCCGACGACAGCCCAGATGACAGCCCAGAGGCCGGTGCAATCGCGCCGGCCTTTTTCGTTGCGCACCCTGGCGCGGGCGAATTTGAGGTTTGGCAAATGGCTCAGGATCGGTATTCTGGGCCTCATAATCACAAAAAAACAACCCCAGGGAGAATGAAATGCAGAAAACACTGAAAAGCGCGGCACTTGCCACGCTGGCCATCGCCTTTGCCGGTGAGGCGGCCGCGACGGAATGGAATGTCTCGCTCTGGGGCAAGCGGCGCGCCTTTACCGAGCATGTCGAAAAGCTGGCCGAGTTGGTCAGCGCCAAGACAAACGGCGAATTCACCATGAACATCAGCTATGGCGGCCTCAGCAAGAACAAGGAAAACCTTGACGGGATCTCGATCGGCGCGTTCGAGATGGCGCAGTTCTGCGCCGGCTATCACCGCGACAAGAACCCGACCATCACGGTGCTGGAACTGCCCTTCCTCGGGGTCGAGACGCTGGAGCAGGAGCGGGATCTGTCGATGGCGCTTTATGCGCAGCCCGCCGTGCAAAAGGACATGGCCCGCTGGAACGCGACCCTGCTGATGCCATCGCCGATGCCGCAATACAATCTGGTCGGGCTGGGCGATGCGCCCGCCACCCTTGAGGATTTTGAGGGGCTGAGCGTGCGCGCCACCGGCGGAATCGGTCAGGCGATGGAGGCCGTGGGCGCGGTGCCCACCTCGATGTCGGCCACCGAAGTGCGTCAGTCGCTGGACAGTGGCGTGATCAAGGCGGCGGCCTTTGCCCCGCATGCGCATATGTCCTTTGGCACCATCGAGAACGCCAACTGGTGGACCACCAACCTCAACCCCGGCACGGTGAATTGCCCGGTCGTGGCCAATACCGACGCGCTGAACGATCTGAGCGAAGAGCACCGCGCGGCGCTGCTCGGCTCGATCGACGAGTCGCTGGATTACTATGTGAGCTTCTACACCGATCAGACCATGGCCAAATGGGGCCCCGCGCTGGATGAGCGCGGCATCGAGCGGGTCACCTTCTCGGAGGAGTCGCTGGCGGCGTTCCGTGACAAAGTGGCCGGCCCCGCCGCCGCAAGCTGGGTCGAGGACATGAGCGCGCGCGGATTGCCCGCGCAGGAACTGTATGATTTCGCCACGGCGAAACTGGCGGAACTCAAGGCCAAGTGACCTCGGGCGCGCGTCCCGGACCGGTTTCGGGGCGCGTCGCGGTCTTGCCGCATGAAAAGCGTTGAAAATCAGGAGGGACGGCCATGACAGGCGCGGCGAATGTGCTGTCGGATGACAGTCTGGTCAGCCGGCTGGACCGGCGGCTCTACCGGGTCGAGCGGGGTCTGGCGCTGATCAGCGGGCTGGCGGTGTTCGCGCTGATGGTCATGGCGGTGATCTCGGTGGCGGGGCGCAATGTGTTCAACCAGCCGCTGCCGGGATATGTGGACTGGATCGAGCAGGCGATGCCGCTGATCGCCTTCATGGGCGTGTCCTATACGCAGCGCGATGGCGGCCATATCCGCATGGATATTGTCGTGGGCGCGCTCAGGGGGCGCGTGCTGTGGCTGACCGAACTGATCACCACCGCGGCCATTCTGGCGTTGATGATCCTGCTGGTCTGGGGCAGTTGGGCGCATTTCGCGCGCAGTTTCGATTTTGCCTCACCGCTGTGGAGCCGGGACAGCAGCATGGATATCGCGCTGCCGCTATGGCCTGCGAAACTGCTGGCGCCGGTGGCGTTTTCGGTGCTGTGCGTGCGGCTGGCCCTGCAGATCTGGGGCTATGGGCGCGCGTTCGTCACCGGGGCGGCGCGCCCGGCGGGTGTGCCGCTGGTCGTGGATACCGCGACGCAGGCCGCTCTGGAGGCCCGGCATGTGTCGGGCCGCGACATATAGGGGCGCGGATGGAACCGATTGACATTGGCCTCATCGTCACCGGGATCATGCTGGTCCTTGTGGTGCTGGGGATGCGGGTGGCCTTTGCCGCCGCCATGGCCGGGATGGTGGGGCTGATCTGGATATTCTGGGCGAAAAAGGGCTATGATCCGGATCAGTTCACATGGGCGCTGACCGTCGCGGTCAAGACAGCCGGGCAGGTGCCCCATTCCAAGGTCTCCAGCCAGGCGCTCTGCCTGATCCCGACCTTCATCCTGATCGGCTATCTGGCCTATTACGCCGGGCTGACCCGCGCGCTGTTCGAGGCCGCGAAACGCTGGATCGCGTGGGTGCCGGGTGGGCTGGCCGTATCGACGATCTTTGCCACGGCGGGGTTTGCGGCGGTGTCGGGGGCCTCGGTCGCGACGGCGGCGGTGTTCGCACGTATCGCCATCCCCGAGATGCTGAAGATCGGGTATGACAAACGCTTTGCCGCCGGGGTCGTGGCGGCGGGGGGCACGCTGGCGTCCCTGATCCCGCCCTCGGCCATTCTGGTGATCTATGCCATCATCGTCGAGCAGGACGTGGGCAAGCTGTTGCTGGCGGGGTTCCTGCCGGGGGTATTTTCGGCACTGGTCTACGGCGTCCTGATCATCGGCATGGCGCTGACCATCAAGGGCTTCGGCCCGCCCGTCACCGGCTTTACCTGGCGCCAGCGCTTTGCGTCATTGCCCGCGGCGCTTCCGATCCTGTTCGTGGTCGTGACCATCGTTTTCTTTGTTTACAACCCGTTCGGCGGCGATGCCTGGGGCACCCCGACCGAGGGCGGGGCCATCGGGGCGTTCGTCGTGTTTCTGATGGCGCTCTGGCGCGGGATGCGCTGGAGCGAGTTGAAGGACGCGCTGCTGGAAACCGCCAAGCTGAGCGTGATGATCTTTACCATCATCTGGGGCGTGCTGGTCTATGTGCGCTTTCTGGGCTTTGCCGATCTGCCGGGGGCGTTTTCGGGCTGGATCACCTCGCTGACACTGTCGCCGTTGCTGATCCTGATCTGCATCCTGCTGGGCTATGCGGTGCTGGGCATGTTCATGGATGCCATCGGGATGCTGCTGCTGACGCTGCCGGTGGTCTACCCCGCCGTCATGGCGCTGAACGGGGGCGAATATGTCAGCGCGGCAGAGTCGGCCTTTGGCATGTCGGGGCCGATGTGCGCGATCTGGTTTGGCATTCTGGTGGTCAAGATGGCCGAATTCTGCCTGATCACGCCGCCCATCGGGCTGAATTGCTTTGTCGTGGCCGGGGTGCGCCCGGATCTGAGCGTGCAGGACGTGTTCAAGGGCGTGACGCCGTTTTTCATCGCCGATGCGGTCACGATCGCCCTGTTGGTGGCCTTCCCGATGATTGTCCTGTGGCTGCCCGGTCAGGTGTGATCCGTCCCTCAGGCGCGTTTCAGCGCGGCCCCGGCCGAGGACGCCGCGAACAGTACCGCGGCGACGCACACGATGGTCGGCCCCGCCGGCGTGTCATAAAGATAGGACAGGTGCAGACCGCCAAGCGCGGAGAGCGCGCCGATGGCGGCGGCAATCACCGCCATGCGTTCCGGCGTGACGGCGAAAGGGCGCGCGGCGGCAGCCGGGATGATCAGCATCGCCGCAATCAGCAGCGCGCCCACCACCTTGATCGCCACCGCCACCACCAGCGCCAGCGCCAGCGTCAGCACCAGTTGCTCGCGGCGCGGATCAACGCCGCTGGCATAGGCCAGATCGGGGCTGAGCGTCGAGGTCAGCAGCGCCGACCACCGCCACGCCAGCAACCCCAGAACCAGCGCGGCCCCGCCCCAGATGATCCCCAGATCGACGCGCCCCACCGCCAGAATATCGCCAAAGAGATAGGCCATGAGATCGATCCGCACGCCGTTCAGCAGCGACACCGCCACCAGCCCGAAGGCCAGCGCCGAATGCGCCATCACCCCCAGCAACGTATCCATGGCAAAGCCGCGCCCGCTGAGGCCGCTGACCAGCAGCGCCATCAACAGCGCCACGCCCAGAACCCCGCCAAAGACCGAGACCGAGAACCCCAGGGCCAGCGCCACGCCCAGGATCGCCGCATGGGCGGTGGCATCGCCGAAATAGGCCATGCGCCGCCAGACCACGAAACAGCCCAGTGGCGCCGCCGCCAGCGCCACGCCCAGGCCCGCAAGCGCGGCGCGGATCAGGAAACTGTCCAGCAACATCAATGGGCCTCCTCGGGGCAATCGTCATGGCTGTGGTCGTGGTCATGGCGATACAGCGCCAGCGCCCCTTGGGTGCCGGTGCCGAACAGCGCGCGATATTCCGGGGCCGAGGCCACATGCTCGGGCGCGCCTTCGCAGCAGACATGCCCGTTCAGGCAGATCACCCGGTCCGAGGCGGCCATGACCACATGCAATTCATGGCTGACCATCAGCACCGCGCAGCCATGGTTGCTGCGGACCTGTTCGATCTGGCGATAGAACGCCGCCGATCCGGTCTGATCCAGCCCTTGCGTCGCCTCATCCAGGATCAGCAGATCAGGCTGGTTCAGCAAGGCACGCGCCAGCAAGACGCGCTGGAACTGCCCGCCCGACAGCCCCGACATCTGGCGGTTCTCCAGCCCGGCAACGCCGGCCTCGCTCAGCGCGGTGCGGGCCACTTGCGCGCTGACGCGTTCCGGCAGGCCCAGAAACCGCATCGTCGTCATCGGCAGCGTCTGGTCGATATGCAGCTTTTGCGGCACATAGCCGATGCGCAGCCCCGGCGCGCGCGTGACCTGTCCGGCGGCGGGGGGGATGGCCCCGATAATGGCGCGCAGCAGGGTGGATTTTCCCGACCCGTTCGGCCCGACGATGGTCACGATCTCGGATTTGGCGATGGCCAGATCGACCCGGTGCAACACCGTGTTGCCGCCCAGCCGGACCGTGAGGCCGCGGATGTCGATCAGGCTCATTGGGCGGCTACGGATTGGCAGTTGGGGCATTGGCCCAGTGCCTCGATCACCACGCGGTCGATCTGGAAACCGGCGTCGCGCGCGGTGCGCCCCAGACTGCTGCGCGAGGTGCCGGCATGGGTCTCGGCAACCGACGAGCAGGTGCGGCAGATCAGGAAGGCCGGGGCGTGGCTGGTGCCGATATGGGTGCAGGCGACAAAGGCATTCAGGCGCTCGATCTTGTGGACGAACCCGTGGCTGACCAGAAAATCCAGCGCGCGATAGGCAACCGGCGGCTGCGATCCCAGCCCTTCGTCGCGCAGCATGTCCAGGATCTCATAGGCGCCAAGGGCGCGATGGCGCATCAGCAGGATCTCGAGGACGCGGCGGCGCACCGGGGTCAGTTGCAGACCCCGCGCATCGCATTCGCGCGCCACGGCGGCGACACCGCTTGCGATGCAATCGGCGTGGTCATGCGGGTCAAATCCGATCGGGTCCATCATGTTGCCCTGTTCTGCTGCGTTTTGGGATTGATATGTTATATTATATCACTTAGCAAGAGCCGTCCCATGCCCCGAGAAAAAGGAATCCCTGCATGAAACGCCCCTCTCTTGCCCTGGTGTCGGCGCTGTTGTTCAGCGGTGCGGCGCTGGCCGATGCGCCGCGCGTGGCCACGGATATCGCCCCGGTGCATGGTCTGACAGCGCGGGTGATGCAGGGGGTCGGCGCGCCTGATCTGATCGTGCGCCGGGGCGCGTCACCGCATGGCTATGCGCTGCGCCCGTCCGAGGCGGCGGCGCTTGAGCGGGCCGATCTGGTGATCTGGATGGGTGAGCCGCTGACCCCGTGGATGCAGGGCGCGGTTGCGACCCTGGCCGAGGGCGCCGAGGTGATCGAATTGCTTGAGGTGCAGGGCACAAACCTGCTGGAATATCGCGAAACGATAAAGGATCACGCCCACCAGGAGACTCACGCGGATGAGGCGGACCATGATCACCACGATCATCATGGCGTTGATCCCCATGCGTGGCTGGACCCTGAAAATGCAACGCTCTGGCTAAATGTGATCGCCGGGGCGCTGAGTGACGGCGACCCCGAAAACGCCGCCGCCTACGCCGCCAATGCGACTGCCGGCGCGGATGAGATCAGGCAGGCCAGCGCCGAATTCGAGGCGATGTTAAGCGGCTTTGACGCGGTGCATTACATGGTTTTCCATGATGCGTATCAGTATCTTGAGGCCCGTTTCGGGCTGCGCCCCGCTGCCGCCATTGCGTTGGGGGATGCGGTGGCACCGGGGGCTGCGCGCCTCAGGGATCTGCGCGAGACGATGCGCGCGCAAGGCGTGACCTGCGTGTTTTCCGAGCCGCAATTCAGCAGCGCGCTGATTGACACCATCGCCGAGGGGATGACGGTCAAACGGGTCGAACTGGACCCGATGGGCACCACGCTGGACACCGGGCCGCAGTTTTATCCCGACCTGTTGCGCCAGATGGCGGCGCAGATGGCGAAATGCCTCTGATCAGGAGGCCATGACATCAGGCGGTGACAAGGGCGCGTTGGTCGTCCATCCCCATCGAGATCAGCATCGGGGCCTCGGCCTGACGCGCCTGAAACCCGGCCTTGTCCTTCAGTCCCAGCCAGTTGCACGCGATCAGCGATTGCGCGACGGCCCCGCCCAGGGTGCTGCCCGGTCCGGTCACGATGAACAGATCGGGGGCGAATTCACGCGCGGCGATGGCGATGGCGCGGGTGAAATCATAAGGCTCGACCACCTGATGACCCAGGGTGTAATCCCATAGCGACCCGGTGTCGCTGGCCCCCGGCCACCAGGTTGCGCCGCGCCCGTCGATCAGCGGCAGCGCGGGCTGGCCGAACATCTCGGGCGGCAACAGGCCGCGCCCTTTTTGCGCGACCGGGGCCTGCAGGGCGGTGTGAAACGCCGCGTGATGGGGCAGGCGCATCGGAAAGCGCTCTTGCAGGGGCGGCACCGCGCCCTCGAACGCGGCGAGGCCCGCCGCATTTCCGGCCAGCACCAGCATCCCGCCAAGGTCGATGGACAGGCGCAGCACCGCGTCGCCCTTGCCGTCGATCACTGCGACCTGCTCCAGCAATTCGGCCTTGCGCGCGGGGTCGGGGCGCCAGTCGGGCCCGGTGCAGGGATAGATCAGCTGCCCGCCGATCGACGCCTCCTGCATCAGGCGTCCCATGGTGTTGACCACGCGGAACCCGTCCTCGGCCGAGAGCGCCCCTGCGACGGCAAGGGCGATATACCAGCCCATGGAATTGCCGGTCACCGCCACCACCTCGATGTCATCGGCCAGCGATTGCGCGTCCAGATACGAGGCTGCATAGATCAGCGGCGAGGCCGCATCGCCGACCGTGTGACGCGCGCCCGAGAACCGCTCGGCCCCGTCCAGATCGGTCACGGTCTCTTGTCTTTCGGCGCGGCGCAGCGCGTCGAAACGGGCCAGCAGATCGGGTTTGTCGGCGTGATGGCGCGACAGGTATCCCAGTTCGGTCTTGTTGTAGGTGCCCCGTCCGGGGCAGATCAGAACGGCGCGGCGCGTCATTGGCAGGCCTCCCTGGCGGCCTGCACGATCTGGTCGCGCGACGGCATGGTCGCCCCGTAGGCGGGGCCGGTGGCGATGAAACTGTCCTCGGCGGTGAGGCGCGACACCGGTAGGTCTGTCTGTTCGGTGAACATCGCCATCAGGCCCTCGGCCTGCCCGCCGGTGCGGCGGCATTCATCGACGATCAGAACCCGCTTGCAGCCCTGAACCGCCTTCAGCAGCGCCTCTTGCGGCAGGGGCGCGATCCAGCGCATGTCGATGACGCGGGCGTCGATGGCGTGGCTGTCGCGCAGCAGGTTCTGCGCCTGCCGCGACAGGTAATACCCGTTGGCATAGCTGACGATCGCCAGATCCGTGCCGTCGCCATGCACGCCGACATCGCCCAGGGCGATGCGCTGATCGGGGGCGGGATAGGTGGTCATCCAGCCGTTATCGCCCGCCTCGTGCAAGTCGCGCATCGGGTATAGCGCGATCGGCTCGACAAAGACGACGACGCGCTGTTCCTCGCGCGCAAGGCGCACGCATTCGCGCAACATGCCCGCGGCCTCGGCCCCCGAGGACGGGCAGGCGACGATCAGCCCCGGAATGTCGCGCAGCACGGCCAGGCTGTTGTCATTGTGGAAATGCCCGCCAAAGCCCTTTTGATAGCCCAGCCCGGCAATGCGCAGCACCATCGGGTTGGTGAACTGGCCCTTGCTGAAAAACGACAGCGTCGCCGCCTCGCCGCGCAACTGGTCCTCGGCGTTGTGCAGATAGGCAAGAAACTGGATCTCGGGCAGGGGGATGAAGCCGTTCTGGGCCAGACCGATGGCCAGGCCAAGGATGCTCTGCTCATCCAGCAGGGTGTCGATCATCCGGTCATTGCCAAAGCGTTGATGCAGGCGCTGCGTGACGCCGTAAACACCGCCCTTGCGGCCCACATCCTCGCCCATCATCACGATTTCGCGGTGTTCCAGCATGAGATCGGTCAGCGCCCAGTTGATGATCCGGCTCATCGGTTGCGGGCTGTCCAGCTGGCGCATGTCGCTGCCGAAGGTGTCGGCGCGGGCCTCGGGGGTGGGGCCGTTGCTGGGCGCGCAGGCGCGTTTGGGGGGGATGATGCTAGCCATGACCTCGGCGGCGGTTTGCAGGCGCGGGCGGGTGACGGCCTGTTGGGCAACGTCCCTGACGCGCGCGCAGGTCTCTTCGTAGATCGCCAGCGCGTCCTTGTGCGACAAGGCCCCGGCCTGATCCAGCAGGCGCACGGAATGCAGCAGCGGATCGTTGGCCTCTTCGGATTCGACCAGCGATTTCGGCAGGTAGGTGGTGGGCAGGTCCGGCCCCGCATGGCCGTAAAGGCGCACCATGGTCAGGTGCAGGAAGGCCGGTTTGCGATGGGTGCGCGCGTAATGCGCCGCGGCGGCGGCGGCGCGCGCGGTGTCATAAAGGTCCAGCCCGTCGGCATGGAAATAGCGCATGCCGGGGCGGTGCTGCATGGTGGCGGCGATCCAGCCCTTTGGCGTCTGCGTGGAAATGCCGATGCCGTTGTCCTCGCACACGAACAGCAGCGGCATCGGCACCGACTGCACGCTGGCCCAGCCGGCGGCGTTGATCGCCCCCTGCGCGGTCGAGTGGTTGGCCGACGCGTCGCCAAAGGATGCCATCGCGATCCCGTCCAGCGGCAGCAGGCGATGCTCGGGCGGGTGGCGGCGCGCAAGGCCGATGCCATAGGCCGCGCCCATCGCCTTGGGCAGGTGGCTGGCGATGGTCGAGGTCTGCGGCGGGATCATCAGCGCGCGACTGCCCAGAACCTTGTGGCGCCCGCCTGAAATGGGATCCTCGGACGAGCAGGCAAAGCTGAGCAGCATGTCCCATGTGATCGACTGCCCCGGCACCTGCGCGCTGCGCGCGATCTGGAACGCCGCGTCGCGGTAATGCAGGAATGCGATGTCATCCGGGCGCAGCGCATGGGCGACGGCGGCCATGCCTTCGTGCCCCGACGATCCGATCGTGTAGAACCCTTGCCCGGCCTTCTGCATGTCGCGGCTGGTGCGGTCCAGCGCGCGGCTGAGGCATTGCGCGCGAAACAGCGCCGTGGCCTCAACCGGGCCAAGCGCATCCGTGTCCGGCGCACGCCCCTGCGGCAGGTCGCCGGCGGTGACACGGGTGACGAAATTCTGGTGAACGATCTCGGCGCGGTCCATGCGGGGCCTTCTTTTGTCTGTTTTGCCGCGCTACCATGCCCCCCTGTCCAGACGGGTGCAACACGCATTTGTGAGCCCGCGCAAAAGGAGGCCCAATGGCCCAGTCTGAATTTGTTCCGCGCGGATCGGCCAGTTTCAAGGTCGAGGGATTCCGTCAGACCCGCGCCTTTGATTTCGTGCTGTTGCCCAAGCTGACGATGCTGGCGCTGAGTGCCGCGATCGAGCCGTTGCGCGTGGCCAACCAGATCTCGCAGAAAGAACTGTATCGCTGGCGCACGATGACGCGCGACGGGGCGCCGGTGAAATGCTCGAACAACCTGACGCTGGTGCCGGACGGGGCGCTGTCGACACCGGCGCGGGGCGCGCGGGTGTTCATCTGCTCGGGGGTTGAGCCGAATGAGACGCTCGATGCGCGCGTGTCGGGCTGGGCGCAGCGCATGAATGCCTTTGGTGTGCCGGTGGGCGGGA
The DNA here is from genome assembly GCA_934501475.1 of uncultured Roseovarius sp. Lineage (GTDB taxonomy): Bacteria > Pseudomonadota > Alphaproteobacteria > Rhodobacterales > Rhodobacteraceae > Roseovarius. Next base: position 60,053 of record CAKSUL010000004.1, read on the forward strand.
TCTGCACCGGAGCGTTCACGCTGGCAAAGGCCGGTCTGCTGGGCAACCGTGCCTTCACGCTGCACTGGGAAAACCACCCCGCCTTCATCGAGAGCTTTCCCGATTCACTGCCGTCGCTGAACCTGTTCGAAATCGACGGTGAGTTGATGACCGCCGCCGGTGGCAGCGCGCCCACCGACCTGATGCTGACCCTGATCGAGCGCGATTATGGCGCGGATTTCGCGCTGGTGGTGTCGGACATGTGCCTGCACGGGCGCGGGCAGGCCAGCGGGGCCAGCGCCGGGAGGCCGCAGAAAACTGCGCATTCGGCGGTGTTCGGCAGCCGCAACAAGCACCTGATCGGCGCGATGCAACAGATGCAGGCCAATCTTGAGGAAACGCTGGGCATGGACGAAATCGCCGATCTGATCGGCATCTCGCGCCGCCAGCTCGAGCGCAGTTTCAGATCCCATGCCGGCATCAGCCCCAGCCGCTATTACACCGATCTGCGCCTGTCGCGCGCCTATGCGCTGCTGTCCGAAACCGATCTGGCGATTTCCGAGATCGCGGCGGCCACCGGTTTTGGCGGCACATCGGCCTTTGCCCGCGCGTTCCGCCAGAAATTCGGCACGTCCCCCAAAGGGTTCCGCAAGCGCGGCTGAGGCGGCGTCAGGAAATTCCGTAAAGGACGCGCGCTGCCGCCTCTTCGCGGATCCTGGGCCATGTCGCGCGCTCGGCCGCGACGTGATCATAGCCGGTTTTCTGCTCGAACTGGGTATGGGGCCAGTCGCTGCCCCAGACGATGCGCTCGGGCGACAGCAGATCCAGCAGGGCCTGCGCGTGAGGGGCCACGTCAAACGGCGTGCGATAGGCCGCCGAGAATTTCACATATAGGTTCGACAGATCGTCCATGCGCGACAAGGCCTGCAACCACGGCTCGTCGTCGGGGTCGGGCCGGGAGGGCAGGCCGAAATGATCCACCACGACGCGCAGCCCATGATCCAGCAGCGCGCGGGTGATCGGTGCCAGATGCGGCCCCTCAAGATGCAACTCAAGATGCAATTGCCGCGCCTTCAGCCGGTCCAGAAAGCGCGCGACGCGCGGATCTGCCGTGTCGGGGATCATTGCGCCGCGCACCAGATTCCAGCGCACGCCCCTGACCCCGGCGGCCATCAGGCGGTCAAGCTCGGCCTCGGGCACGTCCAGCGGTACGACCGCGACACCGGCAAATCTTGCGGGGTTCAGCCGGGCCAGCGCCGAGACCAGTTCGGAATTGTCGAAGCCCAGAAAGCTGACCTGCACGATGACGCCACCCTGCAATGCATGGCGCGCCAGATGCGCCTGCCAGTCGGCCAGCGGCGCGGCATTGGCCGGAAGATAGCGCGCGCCATCCACGCAGGTGACGGTTTCATAGACATGCGCATGGCAGTCAAATCGGAACATGGCGCTCTCCTTGGGTCAAAGTCATATATATGACTGGTTGACTAGATGGGTCAATAACCCTAAAACATCCCAAGGAGGAGTCGCATGGCGCTAAGCTTACCGGATACCGATACACGGCTGCCCGCCTATGCGCGGTTGCGCGATGTGCTGGCCTCGCGGATCGCGTCGGGTGAGATCGGCGGCGATGACCCCATCCCCTCGGAGGCGCGTCTGGCGCGCGAATATGGCGTGTCTGTCGGCAC